>DATARP010000180.1:0-21438 GCA_036264075.1 Gemmatimonadaceae bacterium | reverse complement strand
CATTCAGCGCGCGCGCCGCGACAGCTACGGCAATATGTCCATCATCAGCACGCGCAGCGTTGCGAACAACGGTACCTACAACAACGGTGGGTACAACAACGGCAGTTACAACAATGGGACCTACAACAACCGTCGTCGCGGCAATGGCGGTGATGATAATGACGACCAGGGCAACTACCAGAATGGTCATCATGACAATGGGAACCACTACGGTCAATACAAGAACGGCAATGGTCGCGGGAAGAACAAAGGCAACAAACACGGCGACGACTAAAGCTCCTGGTAGAATAGCGACGGCCCCGGAGAATTCTCTCCGGGGCCGTTTCGCATCCGGTGCGAACCATGCACCTTCCATGGCGAATGCAGCGAACCGTAACCGATAGATATCTTCCGCCGGATCATTCGGCCTTCGTGGCGGCCGAGCCTCCGACGGGACGGCTCATCGTGATTGCGCCAACCCGAGCTGCCTGCGAGACAATCGAGCTGGCGCTGGGGCTCCGCATTCCCACCGTTCTCGAGAAGCAGCACAGCTCCGAGATCCGCCAGCTCGCCGCAGCCGGGAAAGGATTCGGAATCGTCGCGGGAACGGGAACCGGCAAGACTCTTTCAATCCGCCCGATCGCCGAAACGATACTTGGAACCGATGCGCTGAAGGTGGGGGTGGTGAACCGGGAGCGCGAGGCTACTCCGGAGACGCCCAGCTGGAACGTCATCGTTGTCACGACTGGAATCGCCCGCCGCTGGTTTCAGGACGGAGACATTCTTCCGACCGACACTCTCGTGGTCGACGAAATTCATCAGACATCGGCCGAGCTCGAGCTGTGTCTCGCGCTGGGCAAGCGGGTCGGTTGCCGATTTATCTGGCTCTCTGCTACAGTCGATCCGACTTTCTACGCGCGCTACCTCAATGCCGCGACGGTAATCGAGAGCTCCGCGTTCGATCCGGCGAAAGCCGCCGACGTCAAGATCCTGCGCAAGGATCCGATGACGTTCCTCGATGATCGTTTTTTGCAGCAGGTGGTGAAGGAGCGGCGGGGTGTGGGAATGTTCCTGCCGACGCGCGCTGGGGTCGAGCAGGCCGCCGAGCTGGTGGGCGACAGGTTTCCGAGGATCAACAGCGCGTTCTACCACGGGGGTGAGCCGATTCGGATCATTCGCCCATTCCTCGAGGGCGAAGAGAAGAAGCCGTACTTCCTGGCCATGACAGCAGCGGGACAGAGTGCGCTCAACGTTCAAGGGCTCGACACCGTCGTGATCGACGATACGCGCTTCAGCAACGTTATCGAGCGTGGAAAGAACGTCCTCACCCGACTGCATCTGGGTGCGAACGAGATTCTTCAGATGGCGGGTCGTGTTCACGGTCGTGTCGCTGGTGGCCGAGTGTTCATTCTCACGGATCGCGACATCCAGTTCAGCGCTCTGAGGCCGACGGCGCCCGATTTCCAGCTGGCCGGCGATTCGGAGCGGGTGGCGATGACGTGCGCCGATCTCGGGGTCGCTGCCGATCATCTGGAGCTGCCGGTGCCGCTCGATCGCGTCGCCTACCGCAAAGCGGTGACGTTGCTCGAGCAGCGCGGCATCATCGAGAACGGACGCCTGTCCCGCTATGGCAAGGCGGTCGAAGCAATGCCAGTCGACCGGCCGTGGGCTGAGCTACTCGTGAATGCCGATGACGAGCTCGTGCCCTATCTGGCCGTGATGAGCTCGATCGAGTCGCTCCATCGGATGACGCGGGAAGATCGTGACCTGTCGGGCGTGACGGTTCCCGGCAGCGATCATCTCACCGCGTACAACCTCTACGCTGAGGCGTTTACGCACTGCGGCTACATCGGAGAAGTTTACGGGCTGCCGAGGCATCTCTTCGACGAAAGCATCGAGAAGTGGGCGGAGCAGCGTGGCGTGCTGGTCAAGGCGATCGAAGATGCGGCGCTCGCGACTGCCAGCATCTATCGCAGCCTCGGGATGGAGCTCCCGGCGCGAATGGTCAATGCGCGCGATCACATCTATCGCAAATTCACCGAGTTGCTCGCGCAGTACATGCCGTTCGATCTCGTCATCGACGAGCAGACCTCCGACGGAACCGAAGCGCGTGTCTCGAAGACGAGCGTGTGTGGGAGCTGGGGACCAATCGCCGGAGACCTTCGATACTTCGCGGACCGCTCGGGGATTCCGCGTGCAGCGATCGAAGGAACGCAGATTCCGATGGAGCTGATTCGCCACTATGCGACGCGAGGAAAGGCGGAGCTGGTTTACGATTCGCGGCGGAAACACGGTCCGCTTGCGCTCAAGCGCTCGCTCGACTATTTCGGCTTCGAGCTGGAGAGCGAGATCGAGACGATCGAGGAATTTCCTCCGGAGCTCGCCGGTGAAGCGCGGCACGTTTTGGCCGAGGCGCTGGCCCGGGGAGAAGCGCGACATCTGGCGGTCAAGAAGAATCGCGATGTCATCGAGGAGATACGCGAGTCATACAAGCGGTCGGGCGGTGAGACAAAGCGCCTAGGCGGTCCCGAGCTGACGCGCCTGTACGAAGAGCAGCTGAGTGATGTCCGCTCGGTGGACGAGTTCAGGTCGGCGCGGATGAACATCGACAGGGACCGGTTCGTTCCACCCGATGTTCGCGATCGTCTGCAAAGGCTGCCCGGTCACGTCGTAATCCGCGATCGTGAAGTGGATATCGACTACGACGTCGAAGAGCGCGACGGTCAGCGCACTGGAGTCGCGCGCCTGCGATTGCCGGAGAAAATCGCGCGAACGCTGACGGAGCAGGAGATACCCGAGCTCGATCGCCCCGTGCGCTTCGTCGTTTTGCGGGGACAGCGTGGCGCCGTGCGATCCGACAATCTCGAGGATCTCCAGGAGCGTCTTGCACAGCCGTATTCTCCGGACGAAGTGGAAGAGTCTGCCGACGACCGCGCCATGCTATCCAGCGCGGAGCGGGAAGTGCGTCAGATAGCGGGAGAATTCCGGCGGCACAGACACCCCGGCCGAAAAGGCGGCCGCCGCGGCGCGCCAGGCGGACGATCGAATTTCAAGAGACGTCGTCGCGGACGCTGATCGCCGCCACTGGCGTCGAGTGTCCTTACCGGTATAATCCGCGCATGCCAGCACAATATTTCGGAACGCACTTCCGCGATCACCAGAAGGTCATTGACGACTGCATCGCTTCGCTCCAGCCCGCGTCGGATGCAGTGGCTGAAGCGCTCATCGCGTGCATAGGCAGGGGCGGAAAGATCCTCGCGTTCGGCAACGGCGGGAGCGCGACCCAGGCCAGCCACCTCGTCGAGGAGCTGATCGGGCGATTCAAGGACACGCGGCGCGCTCTTCCAGCCATTTCGTTGGTGGGTGACGCTGGTGTCATCACGTGCATAGCGAACGACTTCGGCTATGGGGCGCTATTCGAGAGGCAGGTGCAGGGGCTCGCGACGCGCGGCGACGCAGTGGTTGGAATAACGACGAGCGGCAAGTCCGAAAACGTGCTGCGCGGGTTCAAGGCGGCGAAGGAGAAAAACGCGACCACGATCGCGCTGTGCGGAAAGAACGGATTGCAGGGCGCGGAGGCGGATCACGTCGTGGCGGTTCCGAGCGAGGTCGGCGCGCACGTCCAGGAGGTGCACCTGATGCTCCTTCATGTCTGGTGCAGTGCCATTGACGGGGCGATCGCGGCGGGGTCCCTGTAGGCTACTAACTGAACTACAGGTTTCAACGGAACTGAACAGGGTGTGAGGTTCCAGTGGCGTAGGTGCAAGGCACCGGGTTACCACGACCGGACTTTACTATTGGCGTTCTGGCCGCATTCTGGTTCCAGGTACCTGGTGACCTGGCGCCGCCATGTCTGACACCTGCCTCCCCTATCACGCCAGTATTGAAGTCTGGGTGTAGGTACCTGGTGCCAGGCACCTATGCATCTCTGGCACCTCCTACCCCGTTCAGTTCAGTTGGAACCTGAACCCACGAGTTGCGAGAACGTACTAAACCAAACTCAACCGGGGATGGGCCAGCGCATCCTCTCTATACGAGAGCCACCCGGTAAGATCCTCGGTCACGAGCTCCATCTCGGTGCCCATTGGCAGCGTGAGATTCGGCACCTCATGACCCGCCGGGAAATCCATCAGAATCGGAATGTCGAGATCGGACACGAGGTCGAGAAGGAAATCCTCGAACTCGTCCTCCTCGGAGCGATCGAGAGAGAGGTGGCCAAACACGATTCCGCGGACGTGGCGGAGCAGGCCGGCCGCGCGAAGATGCAGCAGGCGCTCGTCGCAGACGGACATTGGATCGTGGATCTCTTCCAGAAAAAGAATTGCGTCCCGCGTATCGATCTCGTACGGCGTGCCGATTGTCTGCTGCACGAGCGACAGGTTCCCCCCGGTCAATCGTCCCACCGCGCGGCCGGGTCTCACCGCGCGCGCAATATTGCGACCCAGTGCGGTGTCGGGCCGTGGCGTTGTGAGTGCTGTCAGGAGCGACAACCGGCTCGGGTCGCCACCTGCTGGCGCAAGGTCGTCCAGCGTTGGTCCGTGAAAAACTCTCAGTCCGGCGCGTCGCATCAACCAGAGATGTAGGGCCGTGATATCGGAGTAGCCGACGAATGCCTTGGGATAGCGCCGAAAGAGATCGGGGTCGAGGTACGGAAGAATCCTCACCGCGCCGTAGCCACCAGTGCCGCAGATCACGGCTTTGACCTCTGGTTCTCTCCAGATGGCCATCAGATTTTCCGCGCGTTTCTTGTCCTCGTCCTGCTGGAAGCGCCGGAAGCGCTCGATCTCGGGCTCGAGGATCACTCGATACCCGGCCTCTTCCATCGCCTGAACACCGCGGCGGAGCCAGCCGCCGTGCGGAGCGTAAGAGGGACCGACTACGCCGATCGTATCTCCCCTGGAAAGCGGAGGCGGTCGAAGAAGAGGCGGAGAGGTCGGTGCGATGAAAGAGATCGACGGCGCACTTTCGATCGGCCCTATCGATTGCTCTGCGGGGTATGCTCCGAGTGACTCGGTCATCGTCGTTTCTCGAAGCGCATTATCGGCAGGTCACTGCTAGATTCAGAGGGTATGGCGGACACTGATACGTCGGTAAAGATCACGCCCGAATCGGGCGGAAAACCTACTGGAAATATGCAGGCCAGTACTGCCGGAGGCACCTACTTTCGGAAGGGTTTCGGGTTGAAATCCGAAATCCAGTCCGAGCTCGCCTCAGACTATACCGGCCAGCTGGTCGATATGCTCCAGGCTAGGGAATATACCCTGACAGCCGGCGATATAACCATCCGTTTAGCCAAGGAATTCGGCTTCTGTTATGGGGTCGAACGTGCGGTAGAGTACGCTTATCAGGCCAGAAAGAAGTTTCCTGATCGTACCATCTATTTGGCCGGGGAGATCATCCATAATCCGCACGTGAACTCGAAACTGCAGGCGATGGGGATCACCTTCCTCATGCCCAAAGATGGCCGCATCGATTTCAGTGGCGTGAACGCGACGGATGTGGTGATCCTCCCGGCATTCGGAGTAACGATTACCGACTTCGAGATACTCCGGCAGATCGGCTGCGTGATGGTCGACACCACCTGCGGTTCAGTGCTCAACGTATGGAAGCGGGTGGAGAGCTACGCCCGCGACGGCTTCACTTCCCTCATCCACGGTAAGTACTACCACGAGGAAACGCGTGCGACCGCGTCGCAGGCCGAGAAGTACGATGGCGCCCAGTACTTCATCGTCCGCAACATGGACGAGGCGGGACTGGTCTGTGATTTCATCGAAAATCGCCTGAGCAGCGAGGCGCTCATGGAGCGCTTCGCGCACGCCGCATCCCCCAACTTCGACCCGGTGCGAGATCTCCGCCGGATTGGCGTGGCGAATCAGACGACGATGCTCGCCCGCGAGTCGCTAGCAATTGGAGAGCTGGTCGGCCAGTCGATGGCGCGCGCCCACGGGACGGATTACGCAGCGGAAAATTTCCGGACGTTCGATACCATCTGCAGCGCCACGCAGGAGCGCCAGGATGCTGTCGTCGAGCTTCTCAGAGAGCCCCTCGATGTGATGGTCGTGATTGGAGGTTATAACTCGAGCAACACGCTTTCACTGGCTGCTCTCTGTTCGGAAACTGTCCGGACCTTTCACGTCGAAGATGCCGACGACATCGATCCAGCTTCCGGTCGCATCCGTCACCGCCCCCTCGGCTCCAAAGAGGAGTCAGAAACCGCCGAGTGGCTGCCCTCGACGAGCCCCGTGCGCGTAGGGGTAACTGCGGGGGCCAGCACCCCCAATAACAAGATTGGCGAGGCGGTTGGCCGGATATTCGCTAGTAGGGGAATCGATCCTAGAACTGTCCGTTAAAAACACCTCTCGATTGTACCAGTTGGACGTCGGAACGCGTCTAACTATTGGAGAGTTTTGATCCGGATTGTAGCTTCTTGCAGCGGCTCGAAACTACTGTTTTGGGGTACCGTAAGTATGACAGGAAGCGACAGTAAAACCGTGGAGGCTGAATGGACGTGTATGGTTCGGATATCGCCCCTGACGAAGAGGCGGGTGGTAGCGGTGGTACGGACACCACACCTGAAGTGGGGAGCTGGTTCCAGCGAGGCTCGACCAAGGAATCCGCGCTGAACGACCGGGGCGTGGGAATTCCGGTCAATGCCATGCTCGACCGCGTCCGCGAGGCGGACGCGCTCACCTTCGAGAATGAGGAGAGCGAGTAAGACTTCTTTTGTCAGACGAAAAAAGGCTACCCCCGGGTAGCCTTTTTTTATTTTGGGCTCTACGGCCCGAGTAGCTACTCGCCGGCTGCGCGCCGGCGTTTCGTTCGCCGGGGTGCCGCTGTTTTCTTGCGGCCGATAGGAACCACATCGATTTCGGCGGCTCTTTCGACCTCGTTCGGAGTCGGGGGAACCTGCCGCGGCTGCTTGTACACGAAGCGCTTCCCTTCGTAGTTGCGGAAGACGACTTCGTCATCGTTTATCGACTCCAGATACTCCGGAAGGAGCGGCACCTTGCCTCCGCCACCGGGTGAGTCGATCACGAACTGCGGAACTGCCAAGCCGGATGTCCATCCACGAAGCGCCTGGATGATCTCGAGACCTTTCTGCACTGTGGTGCGGAAATGCTCTCCGCCCGCCACCTGGTCCGCCATATATAGGTAGTAGGGCCGGACGCGCGCCTTGAGCAGCTCGTGCATCAGCTTCATCATCACCTTCGGGTCATCGTTGACGCCCTTGAGCAGAACCGTCTGGCAGCCGAGCGATACTCCAGCCCTCGACAGGCGATCCAGCGCGGCGACGGCAGCCGGCGTCAGCTCACTCGGGTGATTGAAGTGCGTGTTCATGAAGATCGGGTGGTATTTCTGCACCATCTCGCAGAACTCCGGCGTGATGCGCTCCGGCAGGTGCGACGTGATGCGGCTTCCCAGCCTGATGATCTCGATGTGCGGAATGGCGCGAAGCTGCTGGAAGAGGTACTCCAGCCTGCGGTCGCTGAGCATCATCGGGTCGCCACCGCTCATGGTCACGTCGCGGACCTCCGGGTGTTCGCGGAGATACGCGAATGCGGAATCGTACTGGTTGAGCGGAATCTTCTCCGGATCGCCGACCTTGCGGCGCCGGGTGCAGAAGCGGCAATAGCTGGCGCAGACCGGGCTCACCAGGAAGAGAACGCGGTCGGGATACCGGTGCGTGATGTTTGGCACCGGCGAGTCGCCGTCTTCATCGAGCGAATCGATGACACCGTCCACCACGTCGAGCTCCTCGACGGTGGGAACGTACTGCTGCCACATCGGATCGCCTACTTCCTTGATCTGATCGAGCGCGGCAGGAGTGATCCGCATCTGGAAGTTGTCGAATGCCGGCTTGAGGGCCTCGACGTCGATGACGTCATGGCCGAACTTGTCGGCCAGCTTTTCGAGACTCGAGATGCTCTGATCTTTTATGATCTGTTGCCAATCGCTCATGCGTGCACCACTCCGGCCCTGCGAAGGGCGTTGTAGATGATCGGACTTTCCATCAACCGAGTCCGGACAGCCGGAGCGTCTTGACCCACCGCTCCGTGTAGTTGTCTCCGCGCTTGGCCAGCGCATGATCGCAAATGCGTCGAATCAAGTCGGAGTATCCGAGAGCCGCGACTCCCGCCATGCGTGCCAGTCCAGCCGTCGGAGAGATATCCGGATTGGCATTGACCTCGAGCAGCCATGGGCGGCCCGACTGGTCGATCCGGAAATCGCACCGCCCGAATCCTTCTCCTCCGACGACGTTCCACGCCGCGCGAGCGATTACCGCGAGCTCGTTGGCGAGATCCTCGGACAGATCGGCGGGACAATTCGGCTTGGCGCCCAGGTCTTCGTCGCTTCCCGTTTCCCATTTGGAGCGATAGGAAACAATGTGCCACATGCCCCGCGGCATCTGACCGAAATCGATCTCGGCAATCGGCAGCACGTCATCGCCCAGAATTCCAACGTTCACTTCGCGCCCGGGAATGAAGCGCTGGACCAGCACTTCGTCCCAGCCTTCGAACATCGCTTCGACTCTCGCCGTCAGGGCGCGCATGCTTCTCACCACCGAGCGCTGCTCGATTCCGACGGATGCGTCTTCGGCGACCGGTTTGCAGATCGCGGGGAATCCAACGCTGGTGATCTCGTCGCCGCGACGGACGTGCGACCACCGGGGCACCGGCAGCCCTGCGCGATCCAGCACTGAGTTGACGAGATTCTTTCTCAGGGTAAGCGCCGTCGTCCAGCTCCCGCTACCGGTGAACGGAATGCCGAGAAGCTCCAGCACCGAGATGACCATCGACTCGTAAACGGCCTCGCCGTCGATCCCCTCGCAGAGATTGAAGACCAGGTCGAACTTTCCCTTTCGCACCCGCTCGATCCAGCGTCCGTCGTTGCTGACGGGTACGCGCACGACTTCGGTTGCCCAGTCGAGCAAGGCGGTCTCGACAGCCTCGATCGAGTCGAGCAGCTGCACCTCTGGCGCCTTTCCGAGAGCAGAAAGCCCGTCGAACAACAAAGCTATTTTCATCGCGCGTTTCTCCTTTCGCCTGCGATACTCAATCAGCCCACCGCGAGCGCCGGCTCGCTTTGAGCAGGGCTTGAAGACGGGGCAGATCCCAGCTTCACTCCCTGTCGGGAGGCCGCGTATTTCAGGCAGCTTTGAATCAGCTCGTCGTAACCGATCCCAGCAGCGCGAGCTGCTTTTGGCAGGCACGAGTTGTCAGCGGGATCAGGCAGAATCCCCGGCAGCGGATTCACTTCGAGCACGTTCGGAACACCGGCGGAATCGAGGCGCACATCGATTCTCGCCCAGTCGCGGCAGCCGAGCACGCGGTACGCATCGAGTGTAACTCGCTCAATAGACGCCTGAAGCGCGCTCGTGATACGAGCGGGGCACTGAAAAATGTCGAGCGGATTCTCCGGACGATCCCAGACGAACTTCGCGTCGAAGCTGTATATCGGGACGGCGCCGTCAGGCAGCGTCTCGAAATTCATTGCGACGATCGGCAAGACCGTCGCCTCATCGCCGTTGCCGAGGACTGCGCAGGTGAATTCTTGGCCAGGCAGATATTCCTCGACCAGAACCGGCTGGTCGTAGTTCTCCAGCAGGAACTTCGTCTGCGCGAAGAGCTGTTTGGCGTCGTGGCAGAGATTGCTATCGGTGATTCCCTTCGACGAGCCTTCGTGGAGCGGCTTGACGAACAGCGGCAGCGAAAGCTTCTCCGAGACTGCTCTGAGCTCTTCGAGCTCTCTCACCACCGCGAACCGGGGAGTCGGGATTCCGTGAAAGGCGAGCGTTTCCTTGGTTCTCGCTTTGTCGAGCGAGAGCGAGAGTGTGAAGGGGTCGCTGCCGGAGTAGGGGATTCCGTAGAACTCGCAGATCGCCGGCACGTGGGCTTCACGGTTCACTCCGTAAAATCCTTCGGCAATGTTGAAGACGATGTCTGGTTTTGCCTGGCGGAGTCTTTCAGGAAAATCCTCGTTTGCCTCGAGGCGAACGACTTTTCCGAGCTTGGAGAGAGCTGATTCTACGGCGGCGATCGTGGTGGGGCTGTCCCACTCGGCGAACTTGTCGCGGGCAATTAGCTCGGCGACGGACAGGCTGCCGATTCTACTGGGAGGCTCTTCATCGGGACGCGGAAGCTCCCCGTCTTCCTGACGGCCGCCCTCTGAAGCCGGGCTGGCGAGCTCACTTGGCTCGGGTTTTTGATTGTAGGCGAGACCGATAAGAGCCATCGACACCCTACGAGAACTCACACGATCGAATCATTGGACACGAGTATATAAACGCCACCACCATGGCGCAATAATTATTCCGCGTTTCAGAAAAAAAATTTCTCGCTCAAGAAAAAATTTTCTGGATTTCGGGATTTTTCTCGAAGCCAGCCGGATCTGGTTTCTGCCTTCGGAGTTTTTTTCTCCGGGCGTAGTCAGACTTTGTGGTAAACGATTCGTGCCGCCTCGCGGCGATCGTCGGCCTGATAGATCTCGAAGTCGGAAAAAAAGGCCGGACTCTCCCGGGAGAGCATCTTGATCATCGCCACTGCGCAGCGGCGGATCTCCAGCTCCGCGCCTTCGCTCGAACGGAGCTCCAGCATCGTCCTCCACGCTCTGGCGTTCCCGGTGACGACGATCTTGGTCTCGGTGGAATTCGGTAGAACTCCCCTCGCTGCCTCGCGAGACATTTTCCGCCGGTGAACCTTGTCGGCGACCCATGCATAGCGCTCCATGAGATGCTCCACCAGCCGGACATAGCTTCGCTGCGCGTCGTCGACCTGAGCGCGCCATTCCTTCTCGAGGGGCTCATCTCCGACGATCGCGGGAGGAACGACGAAGTTCGCCTGCGACTCGTCGACGTACCTCTGACTGAGCTGGCTGTAGGCGAATCCGGCCCGGTGCCGCACCAGCTCGTGGGTCAACGACCGACTCACTCCCTCGAGGAGAACCGAATAGTTCGCGTGCTCGAGAACACTTCCGTGTCCCTGCTTCTTGATGTTCTCGAGGTACTCGCGGGTGGCGCGGCTCGCGGGATTCTTCTGGCTCATGTAGCACAGGCGGCCGGCGAACTCGGCGAGCTTCTCACCATCGGTGCTCTCACCGAGCCAGTTCACCTTGAGATGATCGGGCTCGATGAAGGAGGGTCGAGCGAGGAGTGTTAGGACTGGCTCCGTGTAGTACAAGAGACTTTCTGGTGAAAGAGAAAATGGGAACTGAAGATGACCCGTCGGGGGCCGTCGGCGGAGCGGCGATGGGCCGCGAGCGGCACGCGGCAGAAAGCTAAGAAGATCGGCCGATCAAAGACAGGCGGAACTGGTCGTATGCCCGCGCTTTGACAACGCTGTCGAGCGCGGCCCGCGCCTCGTGTGGAAGCGGATGGAGCGAAGGATCATACTTGATGTCCTCGATCGCCTTCTGGCCCGGCAAGGGCACCTTCACTCCCGGATTAAGGATATTTGCCGGATCGAAGGCTTTTTTCACGAGCGCGAACGCGCGGAGAGCGTCCTTGTGCCAGACGCGATCGAGAAGCGGGGTCCGAAGACGGCCGTCGCCGTGCTCGCCGGTGAGAGTCCCGCCGAGCCGGGCCGTGAGCGCAACCACGTCGTCGAGAAGGCCGAGGACCTTGTCGCGCCAATTCTGCTCGCGCACGTCGATGAGCGGGTTCACGTGCACGTGGGCGTCACCCGCGTGCCCGAAGATCACGCCGTTCACTTCCCGCTTGGCGAGCGCTTGCCGCACGCCCTCGACGTAATCGGGCAGCCGCGGCAAAGGAACAGCCCCGTCCTCTATGAACTGCATCGACGTCGACTGGTCCAGCGCGGCCAGGATGGGACTCGCTGCGTGGCGCAGCTCCCAAAGATCATGTTCCCTTTCCGGCGTCAGTGCGATATCGACATTCGTCGCTCCGGCGCCCTTGAAGGCGATGGCGAGATCTTCCGCCCGCGTTGCGGCCGCTTCAGCGCTCTCGCTTTCCACCTCGGCGAGGAGAATGGCCGCCGCGCCTTCCATGAGCCCACGCAGCGCATCGTCCGAGCTCGGAGCCTTCGCGGCGTAAGCCAGGAATGTCTGGTCGAGAAGCTCGCAGGCGCTCGCTTCGGTGTCGACGGCCATCATGGCGGCAGCAGTCGCTTCCTCGAGAGAGGAGAACGACCCGAGCACGCTGCTCGTCGCTACCGGCAGAGGAGAGAGTAATAGCTGGACTCCGACGATGATCACCAGCGTTCCCTCGCTCCCGACGAGCAGATCGACGAGGTCAGCCTTGGTGGCGTAGTCGTGGATCGCGTACCCGGAGGATTCCTTGCGAACGCCAGCGTGCATGATCGGCCGGCGCTTGTCGGATGCTACGATCTCACCGTGTGCATCGCGAAGGAACCTGGCGATCGCGGCGACCCGTTTGGGCGGAGTCTCCCCGCGGGTGATCACCTCTCTATCGCCATCGCTGAAAACGCAGTCGAGCGCGTTGACCCAAGCGCGCGTTGATCCGTAGCGTAGAGTGTGGGCGCCGGAGGCATTTGTGGAAACCATTCCTCCAAGAGTGCAGAAAGTTCCGCTCGAAGGGTCGACGGGGAGTCGGAGTGCGCGCTTCCTGGCCGCGACATCCAGCGTCGACCAGAGAACGCCCGGATCGGCCCATACGGTTCGTCCTCTCTCGTCGAATTTGCCGAGATGATTGATGCGAGACAGATCGACGATCACGCCTTTCCCGATGGCGCCCCCCGACATGCTGCTTCCCGAACCGCGAGGAATCAGACTCGTCCGGGTTTCTGCGGCCCAGCGCACGAGCGTGACTACGTCGTCGGCGTCTGCCGGCACCGCGACCGCTGTCGGGATCACTCGCGCGATTCCCGCGGCTTCCGAATAGACGGCGCGAGCCAGCTCGTCCTCGCGGAAGGTGCCGCGAAATCCCGGCGGCGTCACGAGTCGGCTTCGCCGCCCAGCGGAGAATGCATCACAGCCCGAGGCTGCTCACGCGCGGAGGATTCGTAGAGTAATCGTAGAATCCCTTCCCGGATTTTTTCCCCAGCATTCCGGCGAGCACCATGCGCTTGAGCAAGGGCGGAGGAGCGTATCGCTGGTCGCGATACTCCGTGAACATGATCTCCGCGATTTTGTAGGCCGTATCCAGGCCCACAAAATCCAGAAGAGTGAATGGTCCCATCGGATGGCCGGCTCCCAGCTGCATTCCCTTGTCGATGTCCTCGACGGAGGCGACGTTCGATTCGAGCGCGTTGATGGCGTCGAGCATGTACGGGATCAGCAGCAGGTTTACGACGAATCCCGAGCTGTCCTTAGCTCTGATCGGCTCCTTGCCCAAGGCTTTCACGAACTCGATTGCGCGCTGCTCGGTCTCCTCGCTGGTGGTTATGGTGCGGACGACCTCCACGAGCTTCATCGCCGGCACGGGATTGAAGAAGTGGAGTCCCACCATTCGATCGGGGCGGCCGCTCGCCGTTGCCATCGCGATGATCGTCAGGCTCGATGTATTCGAGGCGAAAATCGCATCTGCCTTGGCGATTCCGTTCAGCTCGGACCAGAGGGCGTTCTTGACGGCGAGGTCCTCGACGACGGCTTCGATGAAAAGGTCCGAATCCCCTAACTCACCGAGGGCAGTGACGAACCGGAGATTCTTGAGCACCGTGTTGCGCTCGTTTTCTGTCGTCTTGCCTCGCTCGATTCCCTTGGCGAGTGATTTCTCGATCGACTGCCGCGATTTTGCCGAGAGAGCGTCGGACACTTCGCGAACAGTGGTTGGGAATCCTGCGGCGGCCGAGACCTGCGCGATCCCGCTTCCCATTAGTCCCCCGCCAAGGACGCTGACCCTTCTTATCTCCTTCATCGGCCGACCCGCAGGCGTGGTCGCGTGAGCTCACCGTGCTCGAGCCTGTCGAGCACCTGCTCCAGAGCGAGCTGCACTCCCGACAGAACAGTGCGGTGGCTGCGAGCGACCTGGTACGCGCCAGCGGTTCCACCAGCAAACGGCAGTGTGGCTGCACCGGCGGCGATAAGGAGTGGCAGATGTGCGATGACGAGTCCGAGTCCGAGGAGCCCGCCAACTGCGCCGCCCACCACGACGAGCACGCTGCCAGCGCCCACCCGCCTCGCGCGGCTCTGATGAATGTCGGCGTCGAGGCGCACGACCGCTCGCGTGGAATCGACAGGAAGGACTGTCGCCGAAACCTGTCCCGCATCCACCAGATAGAAAGCGTGGCCGCTGAAATTCACGGTTCTTCGCAGCTTGCCGAACAATCCACGCTGTGGCTCCCAGGTGATGCGATCGGAAAATCGCCGCTGGACCTGAAGACACTCCTCCCGCTGCATCCACGAATCGATGGCGGTAAGAACATCCCGCGGATTGCCCGGAACCGTTCGCGTCGCCGTCGCGTATCCGGCGCCGGCTATCTGTGCGACGAGCCCCCGTTCTTCGGGGACATTGATTCGCGTTCGCTCTTCCGCCAGCGCCTGATTGATGGTGCTCGCGCTCAGCCCGACTTCGTTTCCTATGTCGAGAAGCTGACTCTCGCTGATCAGATCACTGGACTCGGGAAGCGCGCCCGCGCCCTGGAGCTCCGCCGCTCGAGCAAGAACGCGCTCGAGCGCCTGTCTGTCGAGCAGCGTCTGTCGTGAGGGGAGCGAAGACTTCTCATCGGTCATGCAGAATTATATCTGCTTAAATCCCTCCGAGTACGACCTCGAGCTGACGAGTGAGTGCATCCCGGATTGTGTCTGGCAGCGCGAATGCCGCGGTGAACGCCGTTTGGACGTTTGCGCCCGGCGCCCGATTCACCGAGGCCAGGTAGTAGCGCATGTATCCGTCGACGAGCTCCGGCGAAGTGTTCTGGAGGAGAAGAGCTCCGCCACGCACGGCGGCCGCGCTCTGATAGCGCTCGCCGATTCCGGTGCGGGCCTGCTCCGGCGTGATGTTGTCCTTCACTGCCGTGGCGGCGACACCGGACACAGCCTCGTGCGCGATGACGTAGATCGCCTGCGCCGCATCGCTCGGACGATCGGGGAACGTCACTGTGAAGACATTCGCCTGTTTCCCGTTCGTCAGCGATCGTCCCTCGCCGTCCAGCGGCATCGACAGCAGAACATCCCCCTGCGCCTGCTGCGTGTTGTTCAGGAATCGCTGCATTCTCGGGCGATACTTGCTCTGCCAGAGCGTATCCACGAGATCGAGCACGTTTCTGCGCTCTCGTTCCTGCTCGCCCCAATACGAGTGATAGAACTTCGCGCTCTCATCGCTGAGCGATTGTGTGAACAGCCGGAGCCAGTCGCGATCGGCCGAAGTCGGGAAGTAAGCAGCGAGGAACGCAATCGCACCGGCCTGCTGTTGCGAGGACGCAACGCGCGGATCCCCGGCCGCGCGGATGAATACGTCGATCGTTTGCGTCATCTCAGTCCACGACGAGAAATAGAGCGGCACGAACTGGGCGTTGACCAGCTGCGGATTGGCGGTGAGCCGGGCACGAAGCCGGTCGTGATTCGCATCCAGCTGCGTCACGACGTTTGCCCTGTTTTTCAGGACGATCATCCCGGTGCTGTACCCACGCTTGAAGAAGGGGACGAACGTCGTGTCTTCCTGCAGCATGGCAAAACCGTGCAGCCAGAGATCGACGTGCTCGCGTGTCTTGATGGGCCAGACGGCGTTGGGCACGCCTGTCGTTTGGCTGGCGGGAACGGCGCCGCCGTTTGTTGCAGTCCCGCCCGCGCCTCCACCCACCGATGCGCAAGAGGCCAGCACTGCAGCGGCGCTTGCCACCGCGAAGATTCGGATCAGCTGCGTCATGGTTTTCCTCTTCGTTCAGACCCGCTCGGTCTAATGAATGGATTCAATTACCACGGCTATCCCCTGGCCCCCGCCGATGCACGCGGTCCCCAGGCCGTAGCGTTTTCCCTGCGCACGCAGAGCATGCAGTAGATGGGCCGTGATCCTCGCCCCAGAGGCGGCAAGCGGATGACTCAACGCGATCGCCCCGCCATGCACGTTCAGTTTCTCTCTCGGGAGCGAAAGCTCCCTCTCCACGGCGCAGGTCTGGGCCGCGAATGCCTCGTTCACCTCGATCAGATCCATGTCGTCCATCGAGAGTCCGGCCTTGGCGAGCGCGGCCCTTGATGCGGGCACCGGTCCGATGCCCATGACTGCGGGATCGACACCCGCGACTGCCCACGAGACCAGACGTCCCAAAGGCTTGAGCCCCCGATCGCTCGCGAATTTCTCGCTCGCAATCACAAGCGCGGCCGCGCCGTCGCCGATCCCGGACGCGTTTCCGGCGGTTACGACACCACCCTTCCGAAAGGCTGGCTTCAACGCAGCCAGTTTTTCTGCCGAAGTGTCTGGCCGCATGTGCTCGTCCTTCGCGAGCTCATCGACCTTTCCCGTCTTCGAATTGGGGATGGGAACGGGCACGACTTCGTCGTCAAACACTCCCTCGTCCCACGCGGCCTTGGAGAGCTGCTGCGACCTGAGCGCGAACTCGTCGACGCACCCGCGATCGAGCTTGTACCGCTCGGCGAGATTCTCCGCGGTCTCGGCCATTCCAAGCCCGACGTACGAGTCAGTCAGCCCCTCCCAGAGAACGTCTTCCATGACCGGCGCTCTCCCCAGCGGCGTTCCCCAGCGCAGCCCGCGCGTGACGTGCGGCGCCTGGGACATCGACTCCGCGCCGCCGACGAGGCAGAGCTGTGCGTCACCCAGAATTATTTCCTGCGCGCCACTGACCACCGCCTGAAACCCGGAGCCACACAGTCTGTTCAATGTCAGCGCCGAAGTTTCCTGGCGGCACCCGCTCTTGAGCGCGACGTGCCGCGCGAAATAGATCGAATCCTTTGTCGTATAGAGAACGTTGCCGAAAATCGTCTGATCGACGTCGGTGGCAGAAACTCCAGCCCGCTCGATCGCAGCCTTCGACGCGTGAACTGCCAGGTCGACCGGCGAGAAATCCTTCAGCTTGCCGCCGAAGGTGCCGAACGGCGTCCGGACCGCGGAAAGGAAAATCACACTCGGGGGCGGTTTGACTGGCATTACTCTAAACCGCGCTTACGATTTTTTTCCGCAATTGACGCAGAACTTCCACACCGGATCCAGCTCCGCGCCGCATCCTTCGCAGTGCTTGGCCGCCAGATTCTGGCCGCAGTGGGGGCAGTAGATCACGGGTCTGCCCTGAGGAAGCGTGCCCCCGCAGAAACGACAGCCTTCCGTCCGCTCCATCGTAGAGAGGGACGGCACCGTGAAGCTCGTGCTCTCGGTCGCGCCGTTGCCGCCGTTGGCGCCCGTTGCGATCGCTCCGACCGAGTATCCGCCGGAGTTCTGGGATGGAATCGAGACGCCAAGCTTCTGCACAGCACCCGGAACGAGAGAGATGCGTGTCTCGGCGAAGTCGCGAAACGCACCGAGGTCGGGATGCTGCGAGGACAATTCTTCCTTCAGCCGGTCCTGCATCGATTGGTCGGCGCGAACGTATCCATTCTCTCCGGAGAGCAGCCGCATCACCGCCGCTTCGTAGTCCTGATTCGTTTCAATGCCGAGATCGCGGCGGTAGTGCCTGTACGGAACCAGCGTATCGTAAAGCTCCTGCACTGTGAACGGCACACTCAGATATTCGGCGTGCCCGTTCCGGATGTTGTGCACGAGTCGCTGAAACAGTCGGTCTAGGTCGTCCATGCTCGTTTGCCAGGCTGGAATGAATGAAGATCGGGGAAAGGCGCTGTGTCCTTCAAGCGCAGCCGGCCGGTCTGTTGCTCCTTCAGCCAGTTATCAAACTCTGATTGCCGTAACCCGCCGGAATTTGATTGTTCCGCAGCAGCCCGCGTCGCAAGAACGTTGGCGTATTCATTCTGGGGGTGGCCAGCGTGTCCGTGCACCCACCGAAACTGACATTCGTGCCGGGACACCGCATCATCAGCCTCCTTCCACAGCTCGAGGTTCATGATGGGTCCGTTTTTCTTCTTCCAGCCGCGAGCCTTCCAGGTCGGGAGCCACGCGTTCATCCCCTCTACTATGTATTTCGAATCGCTGGTGAACACAACACGGTATGAATTGCCGTTTCGGGACAGCGCGTGGAAAGCCTCTATCACCGACCGCAGAGCCATCCGGTTGTTTGTCGTCGCAGGCTCGGAGATCCAGTAATCGCAGCGCGTGACCTCGCTGGATTCAGGATGGAGCCATTCGATCAATCCCCCCGCGCCGCCGGGATTGTCTCCGTCACGTCCGTTTCCGATGCAGGACTCGTCGGCGTAGATGGCAACCAGGTCGCCGGACTTCGCGCGCGTCACTTCACCACCTCAAAGCTGTCCATCTCATCCAGGTAGAGCGTTATCTGATCGCCAGTCGTCGGATGCGTTGCCTCAACGGCCTCGCGGCCGCTGATCATGCGGAGTCTCGTGGGCACGACGACGTACTCCGTTCCACGGCGATAAGCTGAAATCCGCTTTCCGTTGGTGATCGCGCGCTCGAGTATGTCGTACTGCTTGTGCGTCCACTGTGCCAATGAAGCCTCTCCTTGCCGCGCGTACTAAGCTTTCTCGCACCACTCCCGGACGACGCGAGCGAGTACCTTCGTCGCGCCCTCGATGTCATCCACCGGAACGAATTCCTCGGCTGCGTGCGCAAGAGAGATGTCGCCCGGCCCAAAGCACACCGTCGGAATGCCCGCCTCGTTGAGCAGGGCGGCGTCCGTCCAAGCCGAGAGCCCTTCGATGCTCACTGGAATTCCTTCGCGCTCGACCGCGCCGGCGAGCCTTTTTACAATTGGCGCGTCGACAGGGACATCGCTCGGAAGCTGTGCGGTATTCAATGTAACGCTGGCGTCGAACTGCGGATGATCCGACTTCACGCGAGCGCACGCGTCCGTGATCTCGCGCGTCGCCTTCTCGACTGACTCGCCGGGAATCGTCCGTCTCTCGATCGCCAGGCTGCAACGCTCGGGGTAAGTCGACATCCCCACACCACCCTGGATTTTGGAGGCATGGAGTGAGCCGCGGCCGAGCAAAGGATGCGTCGGTCCGGCGTGTCTGGTCTGCTCGAGGCGGTCGAGCTCGGTGAGAAGGAAACCGGCGTGGGTGATCGCGTCTATGCCGACGTCGTACCGGCTGCCGTGGGCAGCCCGACCCCTCAGCTCCACATCGAACCAGGCGAATCCCCGGTGCGCGGGGCATATCGCGAGTTTCGTCGGCTCGGTGATAATTGCCTGTTCCGCGCGAACTCCTGCCGCGAGGAGAGCGCGCATGCCGAGGCTCTCGTACTCTTCGTCGACGACCGCTGTGATGATGATCTGTCGCTCCGATTCCCGACTCGCGCTGTTTGCTGCGGCCGCGCACATCGCCGCGAGTCCACCTTTCATGTCCGCCGAGCCACGCCCGTAGATCCGACCACTGCGAAGATCCGCGGCGAATGGCGGGTGCACCATTCCTTCGACGCCGACAACATCGAGATGTCCGTTCAGCATCAGCGTCGGCGCATCGCCGGGCCCCAGGCGCGCGACGACGTTTGGGCGGCCGGGCGCGGCGTCGAGCAGCTGGACTTCAAAACCCCAGTCGTCGAGGACTGCGGCGAGGGTACGAGCGCAATCACCCTCGCCCGGCGAGTCCGGAGCGAGGGTGGGATTTCTCGAGTCGATTTTTATCAGAGCGCGGGCGAGCGCGACTGCGTCGCCGCGCGGAATGACCACGGCCTACCTTCTTTTCGCGGGCTTGCCGGAGGCTTTGGGTTTCGGCTTTGCCGACGACTTGACCGGATGCTTTTTCGCGGCCGGCTTCATCGTTGGCTTTTTCGCCGCCGGCTTCTTGGCGGGAGCGTGTTTTGCCGCGGGCTTGGCTGCGTGCTTGATCGGAGCAGGCGCTTGTGGTCGCTGGGCGGCGTGCGCGTGCGTCGTCGCCTGCTCGACCTTCGGCGCCGGCTTGGCGGCTGCCCCAGGCGGTGGAGTGAAAGGCTTTCTCTTGGCGTGGGAAGCCTCGACCTCGCGCATCAGCTTGTCGGCCTCCTCCTGGGTCATCTGACCGCGACGCACCATGTACTGGAGAAGGTCGCGAGCGCTCTCGAGTACGAAGCCGGTCAGTCCAGCTGCGGCGCCCACGACGTCTTTCATGGCCGCCGCCATCTTGCTGCCGGCCTCCAGACTTATCTCATGCGCCTTTGCTGCCATCTCGGCGACGGTATCTTTTACGTCGGCGCCGCGATGGCCTGGGCTCCTACGCGGAGGAACGACGGGCGGGACGGTCGCCGTGCCGACGGCAGGAGCAGGTGCTGTTGGAGTAGCAACTGCTGGCTTTTCTCTATCGGGCATTTATGGACTCCGGTCAGCCGAAGGGGTGTTGCTGACGGGTGAAATCGCAGGAGTTCTTGCTGACCCCGTTACACAGGGGTTCGAACGGCGCTAAGTATATGATTTTTCGTGACTAAAACAAGGTGGGGTGACGTACATTCGCCCGTCGGTCCCGACGTACAGGTTTAGGACCCATTTACAAACAGTTAGCGGACAGTCACGCCACACTACTAAGTCATAAGCTGAGAATGAAGCTAAAAGTGTTGGATTTGAGTCGTGTGCTGGCCGGGCCTGTCTGTTCGATGATGCTCGGCGACCTGGGCGCCGACGTCATCAAAGTAGAGCGACCAGGGACGGGAGACGAGACTCGAGGCTGGGGACCCCCGTTCGACCCCGACGGACAGAGCGCCTACTTTCTTTCGGTCAACAGGAACAAGAAGAGCCTTGCCGCGGACCTGTCCGTTGCTGACGATCGCCACCTGATCGAAGACCTGATCGCGGAAGCTGATGTGGTTCTCGAAAATTTTCTGGGCGGCGCTCTGACGCGCGTTGGCTGGAATCCTCAAGAGCTGCTCGATCGGAATCCCCAGCTCATCTGGTGCACCATCTCCGGGTTCGGTGCGGACAGCATCCGGCCGGGCTACGACTTCGTGGTGCAGGCAGAGTGCGGGTGGATGGCGATTACTGGAGAGCGCGACGGGACGCCGATGAAAGTCGGAATCGCACTTGCCGACGTCGTGGCCGGAAAAGACGCGGCAATCGCCATTCTCGCTGCTCTGGCAGAACGCGCGGACGGATCACTCTCGCGAGCGAAGCGGCGGATCAACATCTCGCTTGCTGACAGCGCTCGTGCCGCGCTCGTGAACGTGGCGCAGAACGTCCTCGTCTCGGGCGAAGATGCAGCGAGGTGGGGAAATGCCCATCCCAATCTTGTTCCTTATCAGTTGTTCAACGCCGCCGACCGCCCCTTCGTCGTCGCGGTAGGAAGCGATGGGCAATGGCGCGCGTGCGCTGGAGCACTTGGTCTCGAGGCCTTGGGCGATGACGCGGTGCTCGCGACGAACGCTGGTCGCGTCAAAAATCGCGACCGGGTCGTGTCGGCCGTCTCGGAGCGGGTTCGAACGATGGGCGCGGAACACTGGGTCGATCGACTGCAATCGGCCGGGGTTCCGTGTGGGTTGATAAGGAGCGTTACTGAAGCTCT
>DATARP010000119.1:0-18204 GCA_036264075.1 Gemmatimonadaceae bacterium | reverse complement strand
TGCTCTCCGCGCTCGGGGGAGTCGTCGGCGATTCAGCGGTGCAGCGCGCCATGAGCGAATACGCGAAAACGTGGCGCTTCAAGCACCCGTCTCCGTGGGACTATGCGTTTTTCATGAACAACGCGCTGCACCGGGATCTAGGGTGGTTCTGGAACTACTGGCTGTTCACCACGGAATCCGTCGACGGATCCATACAGAGCGTAAAGACTTCAGGACGCCGGACGACTGTGACGGTTCGTCAAAGCGGCCAGATGCCGTCGCCGATCATACTGAAGATCGAGTTTGCGGCGAGCGGAGCGGCAATCAAGCCGATGTCGAACAGCCGGATGGTGGACGCGAGCACAGCGATCGTCACGTATCCCGTCGATGTCTGGTTTCCAGGAAGCAGGACGTTCAACGCGACTCTGGATTTCGGCGGTCGCGCGATTACACGGATAACACTCGATCCCTATGGACGATTCCCGGATCGAGATCCGACCGACAACGTATGGCCGCGCTCGGTGCTGGCGCCGCCGATGATCAAGGTGCAGTAGCGATGCGCTCGCAACTCCGTCGTTTTGCCGCCGCTCTAACATTCTCCGTTGTTCTCGGCAGCTCTGCCGGTGCACAGCAGAGGCAGGTCACCGCGGCCGACTACGCCCGGGCCGAGCGTTTCCTGCGGCCCAACGTTATGCCGCTCGTCTCTGGAACAGGTAGCGAGCCAGCATGGCTGGGCGGCGAGCGGTTCTGGTACCGGCGTAGTAGCGTCGGTGGAGCTGACCTCATCGTCGTCGATCCGACGCGGGCGTTGCGAAGTGTCTGCACGCCCGACACTGAAAGGTGCGGCGCTGCAATCGACGCTCGCGAAGCTGCTCGCGCGAGAGCCGAGTTTTCGCAGAGCGGAGGCGCGACCGCTGCGGAGATGGTGTCGCCGGACGGCAAGCGGGCGGCGTTCATTCGCGCGTACAACCTCTGGGTTCGCGACGTCGCGACTGGACGCGAGACGCAGCTCACCACCGACGGCGTAATCGACTTTGGGTTCGCGACGGACAACGCCGGCTGGATTCGGAGTGACAATCCCATCCTGCTCTGGTCCCCCGACTCGCGGAAGATCGCGACTTTCCAGCAGGACGAGCGCGGCGTCGGCAAGATGTACCTCGTCAACACAAAAGTCGGCCATCCGAATCTCGAGGCCTGGAATTATCCGCTTCCGGGCGACAGCGTGATCACCACGATTCAGCGGGTGATCATCGATGTAGATGCGCGGCGTGTGATTCGACTCCAGATGCCCGCGGATCAGCACCGTTCCACACTCTGCGACCACATCATCTGTCGCGGCGATGAGGGCTGGACCGACGTTCAGTGGTATCCCGATGGCTCGCACGTGGCGTTCGTGTCGACGTCTCGTGACCACAAGAAAGAGATGCTTCGCGTCGCGGATGCGGCGACTGGCGCGATCCGGGACGTGCTCGGTGAATCTGTGCCGACCCAGTATGAGTCGGGCAACGGGATGGTGAACTGGCGCGTGCTGCCGGCATCGAACGAAGTGATCTGGTTCTCCGAGCGCGACAACTGGGGACAGCTGTATTTGTACGATCTCACGACGGGCGCGCTCAAAAGCAAGATCACGAGCGGCGAAGGTAACGTGGCGGAGCTCGTCCGGGTGGACGAGAAGAACCGCGTGCTCTATTTCGTGGGAAACGCAAGGGAGCCCGGGCGCGATCCGTACTTCCGCCATTTCTACAAGATCGGAATGGACGGGAAAGGCCTGACGTTGCTGACTCCAGAAAACGCGGATCACAGCATCTCGCTTTCTCCAGAGGGACGCTATTTCGTCGATACGTACTCGCGGCCCGATGTCCCGCAGACTTCCGTTTTGCGCGATCTGAATGGAAAGATCGTGCTCACATTGGAGCAGGCCGACATTTCGCGGCTGCTCGCGACGGGCTGGAGACCACCCAGGCGAATCACGGTCAAAGCGCGTGACGGCAAGACGGATCTCTACGGCCTGTTGTACGTCCCCACGAATTTGGATTCGACCCGGAAGTATCCATTCGTCAACCACATCTACCCTGGTCCACAGACGGGAAGCGTGGGCAGTCGCAGCTTCTCTCCGGCGCGTGGCGATGCCCAGGCGCTGGCCGAGCTCGGGTTTGTGGTAGTGGAGATCGACGGGATGGGGACGCCGTGGAGGTCGAAGTCGTTCCACGACGCGTACTAGGCCAAAATGGGCGACAACACTCTGCCCGATCAGGTCGCTGGAATGAAGGAACTGGCGAAGCGCTACTCGTGGATCGACATCGACCGGGTTGGTATCTACGGTCACTCTGGCGGAGGATTCGCGGCGGCCGATGCGATGTTCCGTTATCCCGATTTCTTCAAGGTCGGAATATCGGAAGCGGGGAATCACGACAACCGAGTCTACGAGGATGACTGGGGCGAGCGGTATCAGGGGCTTCTCGCCAGGAATCCCGATGGAACGGACAGCTATACCCGCGAAGCCAACCAGATCTACGCGAAGAACCTGAAGGGAAAGCTGCTTCTTGCGCACGGGACGATGGACAACAACGTTCCGCCGTACAACACGCTCCTCGTGGTGAACGAGCTGATCAAGGCCAACAAGGATTTTGACCTGATCCTGTTGCCGAACCGCACTCACGGGTTCGGCAATGAGCCGTACATGGTTCGCCGCCGCTGGGATTATTTCGTAAAGAACCTGCTCGGCGCGGAGCCGCCGAAGGAGTATGAGATCAAGGCGGGCGTGCGGCCTTCGGCCCGTTGATGCAGACTGCGACAGCAGGCTACCGGCCCGAAGCCAGACGTCGTAAAACCCGTCGCCCGTGGCCGGTAACGTTCGTTGGTTTCATTTACCTCGCACTAGTTCCTGCAACTCCGGGTGGTGCCCAAGCCGTCGCTCCGGTGTTCACACGCGCCGACACGCTCCGCGGCTCGAATACTCCTGAGCGCGCGTGGTGGGACGTCGTGTTCTACGACCTGCACGTCAAAACAAATCCGACCGACAGCAGCATCGCGGGATACAACGCAATCACCTATCGCGTACTAAAGCCCGCGCGCGAAATGCAGATCGACCTGCAGATGCCGCTCGTCATCGACAGCGTCGTCCAGGACGGCACTGAGCTTAGCGCCAGGCGTGACGGCAATGCGTTCTTTGTCAGACTCATCGCGCGGCAACCGATTGGCGCCAGGAAGACGATTTCTGTCTACTATCACGGGAAGCCGGTTGTGGCGATCAACCCGCCGTGGGATGGTGGCTATATCTGGACGCGGGACAGCCTCGCGCGCCCCTGGATTGCTACGGCCAACGAGGGACTCGGCGCGAGTGTCTGGTGGCCCAACAAGGACATCTACTCCGATGAGCCCGACAGCCAGCGAGTCGCCATCACGGTTCCGGACTCCCTGATCGACGTGTCGAACGGCCGGCTGCGCAGCACCACGCCGAACGCGGACGGAACCACCACTTACGAGTGGTTCGTCAAGAATCCTATCAACAACTACGACGTCGCGGTGAACGCGGGTCACTACGCGCACTTCGACGACGTCTTCCAGGGAGAGCGCGGCAAGCTCAGTCTCGACTTCTGGCCGCTCGACTACCACCTCGATGCAGCGAGGAAACAGTTCCAGCAGGTGAAACCGATGCTGCAATGCTTCGAGAGCTGGTTCGGTCCGTACCCGTGGTACGAGGACGGTTACAAGCTCGTCGAGACTCCACATCTCGGAATGGAGCACCAGAGCGCCATCGCTTACGGAAACAATTACCGGAACGGGTACCGCGGCATCGATCGCTCGGCGACGGGACACGGGCTGCTCTGGGATTTCATCATCGTCCACGAGAGCGCCAACGAGTGGTTCGGCAACAGTATCACCATGAAGGATGCTGCCGACATGTGGATCCACGAGAGCTTCGCGACGTACGCAGAAGGTCTCTTCACGGAATGCCAGCAGGGAAAACGGGCGGGGGCAGAGTACACCGTCGGGCAGCGGAAACGAATTCGCAACGACGCGCCGATCGTCGGAATCTACGGGGTCAATCACGAAGGGTCTGCCGATCAGTACGACAAAGGCGCGAACATGCTCCACACGATCCGGCAGCTGGTCGACGACGACGCCCGCTGGAGAGGAATTCTGCGGGGTCTCGGCAAGACATTCTGGCACCAGACCGTCAGCGGCAAGCAGATCGAGAATTACCTTAGCTCACATTCGGGAATCGATCTCAGCAAGGTGTTCGACCAATATCTACGGACCACAAAAATCCCGACACTCGAGTACAAGCTCGAGGGATCGAAGCTTTCCTATCGGTGGACGAACGTCGTGCCTGGTTTCGCGATGCCGATCAAAGTCGCGACATCACCGGGAAATCTGACCTGGATCAAGCCGACCGAGAGCTGGAAGACAACTCGCGTACAGCTCGAACGGCCTGGGGACTTTCACGTCGACGAGAACTTCTATGTCGTCGCGAAGGATCTCCTCAGGCCGGCGACTGATTCCTCTACCGTCCGTACAGCGCGGTAATCTGCGTGCTGGCGAGCTTGTTCGCGTTCAGATTGAACCCGACGTACGCCGACGTCGCATTTCCGGGGATGTCGAGCTTGTCGGTTTTGAGAGCGAACACGGTGATGTGGTAGTGGTGGGGCTTGTCGCCCACTGGCGGGCAAGGCCCGCCGTACTCCCTCTTTCCAGGAAAATCCGTCGGGCCTTCGACACTGCCGCGCGGGGCATCCCGCCCGTTTCCAGCGCCGGCTGCCAGCGACGTCGTCGTGGCGGGAATGTTGTAAATCACCCAGTGCCACCAGCCGCTGCCGGTTGGAGCATCGGGGTCGTACATCGTTACGGCGAACGACTTGGTGCCGGCGGGAGCTCCCGTCCACTGGAGCGCGGGCGAAATATTCTGGCCATTGCAGCCCATTCCGTTGAAGACGTGGGCCAGCGTGATGCGTCCTTTCGAGACGAGATCGGGGCTGGTCACGCGAAAATGCCCGGCGGCTTTTGGTGCCTTGATCACCTTTCCTTGTGCGCCAGCGCCCGACGCGATACCCACCGCCAGAGCCGTCAAGGTGATTGCCGCCGATCGGATACCAACTGAATGCAACATGTCGCTTCTCCTCTGAATGACGGGAATCCTGCTATCTCCAGGCCGCCAGAATAAGTCCGGCCAGCATGAACGAAACGAGATAGTACGTCGAGTCTATGAGCCAGAGTTGTTTCGGTTTACCCGAGAACATTGCCGTCGCATAAGTGGTCGGCAGTACGAATCCGACCCACGCCATCAGCCCGAAGAACGCGCCGTGCACGGCACCCGTCGGCATGATGGCAGCCATGTGCACCATTATGTGCGCCATGACGATGGCAGTGATCAGTGAGCAGACGAAAGCGCTGCCATACATGAGTGGCATGTTGGCCGATGCCGCCTCGGCGCGCATCTGCTCTTCGGTCTTACCCTGAAGGGCAACCCACTTTTTGACGAAGAGAACAGGGGAGTACCACAGTCCGCCAAGGACGAACATCACTATTGCGGCCACGAAAACGGCGAGCCAGTTCACCGCGGGGATCTGCATTGAGGAGCCTCCATCGGTTGGGGGAAGCGCGAGGAAAATCTACCGTCGCGGATTCAGACCCGCACCATTGGACCCCGGTTTGCCCATACGCGACTTCGCCCTCTGCCGGCCCCTTTGCGAACTAGTTCCGGTACACGTCCGGAAATTCCTTTTTCAGCGCCGCGACTTTTGGCTTGTCGTTGATAACGATGTAGAGCTGGTTGGGATGCAGGGCCAGGTAGTTCTGGTGGTACTCCTCGGCCCGATAAAACGCATTCAGCTTCGACACCTGAGTGACGATGGGACGTGAGAAGGTCTTTGCGGCCGTCAGCTGCTTGATGTAAGCCTCGGCTGATTGCTGCTGCTGCGGCGAGTTGTAGAAAATCGCCGAGCGATACTGGGTGCCGTGGTCGGGTCCTTGACGATTCAGCTGCGTCGGATCGTGAACCACCGAAAAGAAAATCTGCAGCAGCTTGCCGTACGACACCTGCGACGGATCGTAGATCACCTGCACCGACTCGGCGTGTCCGGTGTCGCCGCTGCTCACCTGCTCGTAAGACGGACCACCGACTGTACCGCCGGCGTAGCCCGAGACTGCCGACTTCACCCCTTTCACGTGACGGTATACGGCCTCGACGCCCCAGAAGCAGCCTCCGGCGAAAACCGCGGTGTCCTCCCCGGCAGAGGAAACAGGATCGAGCGCGGGCACAGCCGCAGGCGCGGACAGCGGACTGGACGAGCCACTTCCGGCGCCGAAAAGAACAAGCGCAAGGGGAATGACGACCAGTGCAGGAATGAGGTCGGACAGCGAGCGTTTCATGTCAAATTCTCTGGCGCGGGGGTTGTGTATTAAACGCTTTGGGGCAGGGATAGTTCCAGTATTCTTCCTGCATTTGTCAGTGTTCGCTGAGCGATAACACGTTCCCGTCGGGGTCCTTGAACCACGCGATCCGGGCACCACTGGGTGAGGTCCAGATTCCGAGCTGGTCCTGATTCATTCCTTCGTAACGCTCGAACTTGACCCCTTTCTTCTGCAGAGCTTTCACGGTCTTCCCAACGTCCTCAACGCTCCAGCCCAGAATGGTGAAGGGAAACGGCCTGAAGCCATCGATCCCGGAGACGTCGACGACGCGCACCATCACATGGTTCGCGTTGAACACGCTCGCGAACTGATCATCGCTGACGAAGCGGAGACCCAGCGTTTGCTCGTAAAACGATCTCGATCTCTTTGGGCTCCGACTTGGAACGAATGCGACGATGTCTGATGATCCGAGCATTCCCGCTCCGGTACGGGTTCTCTAAACGAATATAGGCGGCAGCCGCTGCTCGCTAGCCCTGCGAAATGGGTAATTGTGCGCGAGACGCGCGTCGAGATCGGGGTCGGGAAGATTTCTGCCGTTCACGAAGATCCATTCGATGTCGACGAACTCGCTGTTGCGCCACATCCCGATTCCGATCTGCCGCTCCAAGTCGAGCTCGTATTTGGATGCGGAGGACAAGCTCCGCAGAGCGGTCGAGCCCCGCGAGTGAAACTCCTTGGTGACGGGAAGCACCAGGAAACCAGTGCCCGTGCGGGGCGATACCATCCGATACGGGAGCTCAATCCAGTTGGCGCGCACTGCTTCGAGCGCGAGACGAATCTGCTGCTTGAGCGCCCGCAGCTCGTACCGCGCCAGGCGCGACAGCTCGCCGAGCACGTCGTAGCAGTCCGTGTCCGCATAGTCGCTGTCCTGCGCCGCGATCGTTGCCGCGAGACTGTCGAGAACGAACGAGAACTCGCATGCCGTGGGTCCGCCGCGCGACCGGGATGCGCTCTCGAATCTTTCATCGGGCGGAGAGCCATAGTCCTCGAGCAGGTACTGGCCGATGAGAGCCGCTTCACTCACTGCTGTCGCCGCCGGGTCCCAGTTCACCAGAATATCGCGGCGGAATCCGAAATAGTCGCTCAGCTCCGCGGGAGTGACGAAATGGTGGATGATCTCGAAGTATTCTGCGTCGCGGAGGATGTGCACGAACCCCCCGTTGCGGTTCTTCTTGAAGCGAGCGGCGCGAAACGCACGCGTTTTCGGCGGTACCCGATACACGATGACGCTGACCAGCAGATCAGGATCCGCCGGTGTGACCGACATCCGGTGGCCGAAGTTGTTGACGAGCGAAAGACCCATGTAGGTCTTGAGCAGATCACGCGTATTCTGGATCTGTTTTACGCCGCGTCGCACCACATAGTTGGTGATCCACCTCTCCAGATCACCCGCCTTCGACGCAACTTTCTGCTCCCGCTCCATCAGCTGGAAGATGAATCCGACCTTGCCCACCAGGACGACGCGATCGGCGAGCTCGACGTTTGTTGCGGAGTTGACCGGAAGCTGGATCGCCGAGAAGGAGAACGCTCTCAGAAACGCGTTTTCGTTCTGCTGAGTGGTGAACTCCTGGAGGAGGTTCGACCGACCCGTGCTTTCCACTTATAGTCTTCGCGGGCGCCGCTCCCAGGCGAGCAACAACGCTGCGCCAATGAGCGCCGTTACGACGCAGAACTGGTACACCAGCCGTGCGCTGACAAGCCCGTACAACGGGTTCGCGGAAGAGAACGGCCGGAAAGGATGAATGTCCGTATAGATGATTCCGTCGAGTACGGGATGCAGCAACCCACCGAATACTCCGCTCAGGACCGCAATCGACAGCCGATATTCGGCAGCAAGCCCCTCGCCGACTACGTCACGCGGGCGCGATAGCCACGCGCCCAGGCGTGAAACGATCAATCCGCACAGCAAGCCGATCAAGCCGCCCATCAGGAACGTGTGCAGCTGCCGATGGAAGGGCGGGTTTTTATGGAGCAGGAAGTAGCCGGACTCGAGGTCTATGACTATCTGGGTGAGCGAGTACGCCGCCATTGAGAACTGGCGGGGTGCGGCCGCCTTGACCAGGAGTCCGGGCCCGAAGTGGTATGGAGTAGCCGGCATAGAAGTCCTCCAATTTACTTCGGAGACCTAGAATTCGAGCGTCCGCAGATACTCGAAGTCCGCGCGCGCGCTTGCCAGCTCGTCGCGACCGTTTTCCTGTTCCACGTGGCAGGGTTTCCTGGCGATATCCGGAATCGCGGCCAGGAAGCGCTTGAAGTCGAATACCCCCGTTCCCAGCTCGGTGTCGGTGGACTTGTCCGCGACGACATCCTTCAGGTGAAAGCTCCAGTACCGGTTACGGTGCTTCGCGAGGTACTCCATCGGGTCGCCGCCCCCTTGCAGCATGTTGCCGGTATCGAGCTGCAGCCTCACTACCGACGGATCCGTGCGCTCGACGAAGACGTCGTATGGAATCTTGCCGTCGATCGGCTTCATGTGGTCCGACTCGTTGTGGAACGCGAGCCAGATACCTGCCTTCCGCGCAACCGCGCCCGCGGCGTTGAAGCGGTCCGCCCACTCGCGCCAATCGTCGAGCGTAAGGCCCAGGTCGGCCTCCAGGCTAGGCACGATCAGGTATTCATGGCCGAGCAGCTTCGCGGTGTCGAGACTTCGCTCCCAGCCGACAAGAATCGTCGCTGGGGAGATGTGCGCCGACGGGGCGCGCAAGCCTTCGTGGGCGAGCGTATCGCGCACTTGTTGCGGTGTTCTGCCGAAATTCCCCCACGACCACAGCAGCTCGACGTCCGTGTAGCCGATGGCGCGCACCGCCGCGAGCGTGCGCTCGGGATCTTTGCGCATTGTATTCCGCACCGAGTACAGCTCCAGGCCGATGCGGTCGAGGCGGCGCTGGCTCAGAACGCGGTGCGGCGCGGCGCCGGCGCCGACAGCGGCTGCGGTGAGCGATTGGACGAATACTCGTCGGTTCATTGGCTCCCCTGGAGAGGCGTGTCGCCCCTAAGTGATCACAAACCCGGCGGGTCCGCCAGCAGAGGCTATCTTCCGCTCGTGGCAATCACTCTCTGGATCGACGCCGACGCCGCTCCACAGCCAGTGAAGGAGGTGTGCTTCCGGGCGTCCGAGCGTCTCGCGCTCCCAACCGTCCTCGTGGCGAACATGCGTCTCCCGCTTCCGCCCGGATACAAGCACCTTTCGGCCGTGCGAGTCGACGGCGGCGCCGATGTGGCCGATACGTACATCGCTGAGCACGCTGCCTCCGGTGATGTCGCCGTCACTGCTGACATTCCGCTGGCCGCGCTCCTGGTTCCGAAGGGCGTCACCGTTCTCGACCCGCGAGGCGATGAGTACACAAGCGAGAGCATCGGCGAGCGACTCTCGGTGCGGAACTTCATGGACAAGCTGCGCTCCACCGGAGTCGAGACCGGTGGACACGCTGCTTACGGAGCGCGCGAGAAACAGGCTTTCGCAAATGCGCTCGACCGCGCCCTTACTCGCGCGCTCCGCAAGAATTGATAGCCTCGGCGGCTAACGCCCCGACAAGACCTCACCGAGCGCATCGAGTCGCTCCGACCAGTACTCCTTCAAACGGTTTGCCGTCTCCCGGTCGGGAAGCTTGGTATGCGCCAACGCCACCGAGCTCCTGGATTTTCCTTTCGGCATGAATCCGACGGCGATGATGCTGCCGTCCGTCCAGCCGAGGCGAATCGATTTTGGAGCAGTTGCTGTGCGCACCTTCACGCTCTCGCCGTTCAGCCATCGGCGGCGCACGTTCGCGTCAGCCCATGCGTCGAACAGCTCTGTCACCGGAACGTTGAACGTGCGCGACTTGCCAGCTTCGTAGGTTCCATCGCGCCGCTGTCCCCGCGCGCGCAGACCCTTGATGCGCTCGTATCCGACGGTGACGGTCTGCGACCACCAGCCGTCGATCTTGTACTTTTCGTTCACTATCGCAACGATGTCGCGATGTGCCATCTCGTGGGCGCCCTTTCGATCGAGCGCGGTCACCCACCGCTCCCATGTGCAGCCGGTCTTCGCCTTGATTTTCTCGTCGCTCATACCGGCCAGCGCGGCGTAGTCGATCGATTGTTTCGGCGTTCTGGGCTTGGTGATTATGTGTGAGCGGGCGGCGGTGTACGCTTCGCCCGTCTTCTTCATTCGAGCGCGAACGAGGCGCTTGAGATCCTTGTTGGTTGGCATCGTCAATCTCCTTTGGATGCACCACGGCGTTCTCCCCAGCAGCCACCATGGTGAAGCAAAGGACCTACGATCCAATCCGGGAGTGTGCCCCCCTTTGCCTCTCACCGGACTCCGGCTGGGGCGAAGTCTCAAGAGGTTAGGCGCGGATCGGCGCCGTCCTCATGATGTCGGGTCCGGCCGGTCGGGTCAAGACGTTTTGTTCACTGGTCTTCGTAATCCAGATCGGCCTCGCGCACCTGGCAATGGTCGCCACACCCGAACCGGTATCTGTTTCGCGCGAACCATCTGTAGAATAGCTCGGCGAGAGGGCGCACCAGCGGAATCTTGAACAGCCACGAGATCAAGCGGCCCTTCGGGAGAATCTTCAGCAATTGCTCGAGCGCTGCAGCACCCTGCCACGTTTTGCCGGTGCCCGTCTGCACTACCTGCACCGACTCCACGTAGGCGCGCGCCGGAATCCACGGAAACCTCTCCCGAATGCCGGGCGCCTGTGACGGAATGATCTGTAGCTCGTGGTCACGATCCCATTTCGTGAGCATCCTGACCATGCGTCCGCACACCTTGCAGTGACCGTCGTAGATCACGGTGTAGCATCTATTCGGGTCGCCAATGGTCGGGGCGATGGGATGATCGTGCGTCTCGTGCCCTGAAACGGTGAACCGGACGACGGGAACGGTCGTCACGCGGAAGCCTCCATTGCCGGCGACTCCACGCCGTCCGCTTCCACCGTGATCTCGGGCGGATGCGTCAACGTGTTGTGAACTCCGCACAGATTTGCCGCGCGGATCGCTCGCGGCCACAACTCCGCCGGGAGGCTCGGCCAGAGCAGCCGCACTCTCATCGAGCCCACGCGATGCTGTCGCTCCACAAAACTCCAGCTGACGTCGATCCTGAGATCATCCACCGCGAGGTTCTTGTTCGACGCCCAGCTGTGCAGTACCGAGAGCGTGCACGCTCCGAGCGCGCTGCCGAGCATGTGGAAGGGCGAATACTGAATGTCGGGCGTGGGCGCTTCGATGGTCAGCTGACCGGATGTCGCTTCCAGTCGGAGAGATTCCTCGCCGGTGAGAGTGATCTTCATAATGCAGACTTCATATCACTGATATCATACCTCATGATTCTCAAATTCAGGTGAAATTCACTGCTGCGCTAAGCTTCATCGCTTCCCGGCCGTAGCGGATGGTTGCTGCTGCGTCAGGCAGTGGAGCGTGCCAAGCCCCCACACCAGATCCACCGCGTGTATGCCGATCACCGTGTAGCGCGGAAACGCTTCCGCGATTCCGTTGAGCGCCACGCGATCGGATGGATCGTTGAATGTCGGTACAAGAACGGCGCCATTGGTGACGTAGAAGTTGGCGTAGCTCGCCGGCAATCTCTCCCCGTTCATCATCACGGGCCGGGGGAAGGGGATCGTCGTTATGCGAAGAGGCTGTTTCTTGGCGGCGAGCTGGAGGCGCCGCAGGTTATCCACCGATCGCACGTGATTCTCGTCGGCCGGGTCCTGCTCGTACGCCAGAATTACGCTTTCGCGCGAAGTGAAGCGCGCGATGTCGTCTATGTGCCCGTGAGTGTCGTCACCAGCCGCGCCCTCACCCAACCATATAGTATCGGTGACGCCAAGGTACTCATCGAAGGCCTTCTCGTAGTCCCCGGCCAGCATTCCGGGGTTCCGGACCTGAACCGGAGTGAGAAGCCACTCCTCCGTGACGAGCATCCTGCCCGCTCCGTTGACCTCGATCCCACCGCCTTCGAGGATCAGGCGCTCTCCGTTGTCGGGGCGAATCGGCACGATCCGCGGCAATCGGGTGATGCGCTCCAGCTCCGCGCCGATCCCGGAATCTCTCTTGTAGTTGTCGTACTTCGCCCAGCCATTGAAGCCCCAGTTGATCAGCTCGACTCGCCCGTCGGCGCGGAGGACGCCGGTCGGAGCCGAATCGCGGAGCCAGACCCGGTCGTTGGCCACAGTGTGCAGGCGATAGCGGCTCTCCTTTACGCCGTGAGCGGCCAGCAGCGTGCGGGCGTTTTCCGCGACCGTTCCGTCGTGGCAAAGGATCTCAACGCGGTCGAAATCGGCGAGCGCGCGCACGATCTCGGCGTAAACCCACGGTATCGGCGCGAGCTTACCTGGCCAGTCGGGCTCGTGGTGCGGCCATGCAATCCAGGTGGCGTCGTGCTTTTCCCACTCGGCGGGCATCCGTCTGCCGAGCGAGATCTCCGTGGTCAAAGCGCCGCGGGCTTTCGGAGCCGTCTGCATACTCAAAGCGCCGCGGGCTTTCGGAGCGGTCTGCATACTCAAAGCGCCGCGTCCCTCTGGAGCGGCGCTCGGTTTGCGCTTGGTCGCGGGACTGGCCCCTTTCTTCTTCATCCGATGTAGCGATTGAGAATCGGCGCGTACGCATCGATGCGCCGGTCGCGGAGAAACGGCCAGTTGCGACGCGTGCTCTCGATCAGAGCCCTGTCGCACGTCGCAACCAGCACCGCCGGCTCCGTTCCCGCCTCGGCGAGGATCCTTCCGAAAGGATCGCAGATGAATGAGTGACCAAAGAACTCGATGCCGTCGGTGCCCGGCTCGTCCTCGTGGCCCACACGATTCGGCGCAGCGACATACACTCCGTTGGCGATCGCATGTGCCCGCTGCGCCGTGCGCCACGCCTCGACCTGGGCTTCGCCGAACTCTTTTTTCTCGGACGGATGCCAGCCGATCGCCGTCGGATAGAACAGAATGTCTGCGCCCAACAGGCTCGTGATGCGTGCTGCCTCGGGATACCACTGATCCCAGCAGATCAGAACGCCAACATTCGCATAGCGCGTTTTCCAGACGCGGAATCCGTTCGCTCCCTTGTGATCACCGTCGTCGGCGACGAGCGAATCGCCCGGAGTAAAGTAGAACTTCTCGTTGAAGAGAGGGTCGTCGGGGATGTGCATCTTGCGGTACGCGCCGAGTAGTGAGCCGTCGGCGTCGATGACCGCCGCAGAATTCCGGTACACGCCGGCTGCCTGCCGCTCGAAGATAGGTACGATGATTACTATCTCGAGCTCACGGGCGACCTTGCGCATCTTCTCTATCGTCGGGCCCGGGATCGGCTCGGCGAGATCGAACCTCTCGTGTTTCTGGGATTTGCAGAAGTAAGGCGCGTTGAACAGCTCCTGCAGCGACACGATCTGCGCGCCGCGATCCGCCGCCTCACGAATGCGAGCGATCGCCCGCTCGACGTTTTTTTCCACGTCGTTCGTGACAGCTTCCTGAATAATTCCAACTGTGAATGCTGAAGTGGCGGCCATGAGTGAAAGGTTAATGCGTTGCGGCGGCACAGGAAGTGGCCGGCCGATTGCGTTAGCTTAGGTGGTCGCCTCCAATCGAGATATGGACCAGGAAGAGTATACGTCAGCGGATCTTCGGCCTGGTACACCAGTCGCCGCGGAGCGGAGGGTGCGTCGCAGCGCCGGGATCAGCAAGGCGTTCCAGGCCATCAAGGCACAGCACTCTGCCAACCGCTCGCAGATGGAGATCATTGCCGACCGGATGATCGGCTTCGCGAGCTCGACGCCCTTTCTCGTCATCCATGCGATCATTTTCGTTGGCTGGATCTGGTGGAACTTGCCGATCTCGGGACTCAAGAAATTCGACCCGTATCCGTACGGCATGCTCACAACGATCGTCTCGCTGGAGGCGATCTTTCTTTCGATCTTCGTGCTCATGACGCAGAGCCGTGAGTCGAAAATCGGCGAGCTGCGCGAGGAGCTGACGCTACAGGTAAATCTCCGAATGGAAGAGGAGATCACGAAAACTCTGCACCTGGTGGCGGGACTCTACGCCCGTCTGAACCTTGCCCTGGCGGACGACCCCGAGCTGAGAGCGATGCTGGAACCGCTCGACCCGAAGAAGATGGAACAGGATCTGGCCGAGCAGATCAGCGCGGCGATGCCCCAGTTCCAGCTGAGAAAGAAAAAGGACGGCGCGAAAGCCTAAAGTTACGCGGTCTCTTTTCGGCCGACGAGCTGGCGGAGCACGTAAGGCAGAATTCCCCCATGCCGGTAGTAGCTCATCTCTTCCGGCGTGTCGATTCTCGATACCGCCTGGAACGTCTTCTCCTTTCCATCCGCACCGCGCGCACGCACGGTAACGAGCTGTCTTGGCTTCATGTCGTCGGACAATCCGTCGATGTCGAACGTCTCGAACCCGGTGAGGCCATGCGTCGCGCGTGATTCGCCGTTCACGAACTCGAGCGGCACAACACCCATCCCGACTAGGTTCGAGCGGTGAATCCTCTCGAATGATTCCGCAATGACGGCGCGCACACCGAGCAGCAACGTTCCTTTCGCCGCCCAATCGCGCGACGAGCCCGTCCCGTATTCCTTACCGGCGATGATGACGAGCGGGACGCCGTTCTGCTGGTACTCCATCGACGCATCGTAAATCGCGATTGCCTTTTCACCCGGCTTGCGCGTAGTCCAGCCGCCCTCGGTGCCTGGCGCGAGCTCGTTGCGCAGCCGGATGTTGGCGAAGGTGCCACGCATCATCACCTCGTGATTTCCTCTCCGCGCCCCGTATGAATTGAAATCCACGCTCTTGACGCCCTGCTCGATCAGCCATTTGCCGGCTGGGCTCGCGGCGGGAATCGAGCCGGCGGGTGAGATGTGGTCAGTGGTGATCGAGTCTACGAACATTCCCAGCACGCGCGCTCCCTTGATTGGCCGAATGCCCGGAGGCGTGAGCGTCATCCCCTCGAAAAACGGCGGATTCTTCACGTAGGTGGAAGCAGGATCCCAGGCGTAGAGATCGCCTTCGGGAACCGGCAGGCTACGCCAGTTATCGTCCCCATGGAAGACGTTCGAGTACTGCGCTTTGAACATCTCCGCTTTCACGGAGCGCAGGATCTCGTCTTCAACTTCCTTTGGCGCGGGCCAGATGTCGCGCAGAAAAACCGGACCGCTCTTGCCGACGCCGAGCGGCTCGGTGTTGAAGTCAATGTCCATGCGTCCGGCAAGCGCATAGGCGACTACGAGTGGCGGAGACGCCAGATAGTTGAAGCGCGTCAGCGGATTGATTCGTCCTTCGAAGTTGCGGTTGCCCGACAACACGGCCGCGACCACCAGCTTGTTCGCCTCAACTGCGTCGGCGATCGGCTGCGGCAGCGGGCCCGAGTTCCCAATGCACGTGGTGCATCCGAACCCGACGACGTTGAATCTCAGCTTCTGGAGCGCGTCCATCACGTTGGCTGCCCGGAAATAATCGGTCACCACTTTCGATCCTGGAGCGAGGCTCGTCTTTACCCACGGCTTGGACGTCAGCCCCTTGTCGACCGCGTTTCGCGCGAGCAATCCGGCGGCGAGCATGACACTGGGATTGGACGTGTTCGTGCAGCTCGTGATCGCGGCGATCACCACGGATCCGTGACGAATCGAGAACTCCTCTCCGTTCATCTCGACCGGAATGCTCTCGTGTTTGTCGGCCTGCTCTTCCGCATCCGTTGCAACCACGGACGGCGAGAGCTGCGGCGTTCCGGCCACGCTCATGGCCTGCTTCGCCGCAGCGACCGCGGACACGGTTCCGGTGCGATCGAGGTCCGCGGCGAGCGCATCTCGGAACATCTTCTTTGACAGCTTGAGGGGCACTCTGTCCTGCGGCCGCTTCGGTCCGGCCAGACTCGGCTCCACGGTGCGGAGGTCGAGCTCGAGAGTATCACTGAAAACGGGATCAGGGGTGTCGTCGGTCCGGAAGAGTCCCTGCGCTTTGGTGTACGCCTCCACCAGTTGCACCTGCGCCTCGTCGCGCCCGGTAAAGCGCAGATAGTTGATGGTTTCCGCGTCGATCGGAAAGAATCCCATCGTCGCGCCGTACTCTGGTGCCATGTTGCCGATAGTTGCGCGATCTGCAAGCGAGAGGCTCGAAAGGCCGACGCCATAGAACTCGACAAACTTTCCGACGACTTTCTTTTTGCGCAGCATCTCGGTTACGGTGAGCACGAGATCTGTCGCCGTCGCGCCCGGCGGAAGCTTGCCGTGGAGCTTGAATCCCACCACCGGTGGAATGAGCATCGAAACCGGTTGGCCCAGCATCGCTGCTTCCGCCTCGATCCCGCCGACGCCCCATCCAAGGACGCCAAGGCCGTTGATCATCGTGGTGTGCGAATCGGTTCCAACCAGAGAGTCGGGGTAGGCGTAGGTCTGCTTGCCGACGACTTCCGTGAAGACTCCCTTCGCCAGATACTCGAGGTTGATCTGGTGGACGATTCCAGTGTCCGGCGGCACTACGCGAAAGTTGTGCAGCGCCTTCTGTCCCCAGCGCAGGAACGCGTACCGCTCCTGATTCCGCTGGAACTCGAAGTCGGCGTTGATGAGCAGGGCCGCTTCGCTTCCGTACTCGTCGACCTGCACCGAGTGATCGATGACGAGATCGACGGGCTGCAGCGGATTGATCAATCGGGGATCTCCGCCGAGTCGGGCCAGCGCGTCGCGCATGGCGGCGAGATCGACGACGGCTGGAACGCCGGTGAAATCCTGGAGCAGTACTCTCGCGGTGCGGAAGGCAATCTCTTTCTCGACGGTGCCCTTCACGTCCCACGTTGCGAGAGTCCGGATGTCGTCGGCCTTTACGAACTTGCCGTCTTCATTCCGGAGAAGATTTTCGAGGAGGATCTTCAGGCTGAAGGGGAGTCTGTCTGCGTTCCCGTTCGCGAGTTTGGCGAGAGAGTCCAGCCGAAAGATCGTGTACTGCCGACCCGCAACGTCCAGCGTTGATCGGCTACCGAAGGTATTCGGGTGTGTCATTGTTTTTGTCTTCCGAACTTGGCCGCGTCAGTGCGCTGGCCGTGGGCGCGGAGCCACTGCCTTGCTTCTTGGCTTGGCAGGCTAACTGAAATCTAATACAAAGCACTCATTGGATTAACGGGCATCGGGTTCCAACTGAACTGAACTACAGGTGCCAACTGAACTGAACTACAGGTGCCAACTGAACTGAACTACAGGTGCCAACTGAACTGAACTACAGGTACCAACTGAACTGAACGGGGTTTGAGGTGCCAGTGGCGTAGATGCCAGGCACCGGGTTACCACGACCAGACTTTACGATTGGCGTTCTGGCCGCATTCTGGTTCCAGGTACCTAGTGACCTGGCACCGCCGTGTCTGACACCTGCCTCACCTATCACGCCAGTATTGAAGTCTGGGTGTGGTAACCTGGTGCCAGGCAACTATGCATCTCTGGTACCTCACACCCCGTTCAGTTCAGTTGAAACCGGCAGTTCAGTTCAGTTCATTTGGAACCGGCTTCACCCGGTTTTCCGAGTCGTCGGCTGGTTGGTGGGATCAACTGTCGGGGGCGCCACGGGCGCGGCGTGCGCATCCAACCGCGTAGCCTCGATGGCGAACGTTGGGCAGTGGTGCACAAAATCACCGTCGGCCGGCGACCACTCGACCACTGGAACGAGCGGGTATGCCTTCTGGCTCGAGTCCATGGCCATCACGTCGGGCGCCAGCGCGGTGCAGAGCGTGCATCCGATGCACTTCTCGCGATCGACCTCGATCCGCATCGGCCGGCGTGGAAATACTCCGATCCCCCAGGCGATGCATTCCTCGTAATGGCTGCAGGCCTCCATCGCCGCAGTGTACCCCGCCTCC
>DATARP010000091.1:0-17455 GCA_036264075.1 Gemmatimonadaceae bacterium | reverse complement strand
CGCCCTTCGGATCCGTGTTCCTGCCGGCGGCGTGGAAATGCTCGATCGATTCATTCTGGATAATGATCGCGTCGGGCCGCTCAGCGAGAATCGCTTCGACAGCGAGCTCGTGACCCATGCACAAGTTGCGCAGCGCCCTCGCGAACGCGCCCTCGTCGGCGAGCGCTTCGTTCCACGCGCCGCGAAGCGCGGAGAAGCTCGCAGAAATGAATATCTCGTTGACCGGAGTGTAGTAGCGGACCCATGGGTACCGCCGTGCGAAGGCTCTCGCGTATGCGGCGAAGAGAACCGGAAACGCTGGATCCTGGAATCCGCCGAGCCAATCGGGGACGCCAAAGTGGCAGAGATCCGCTATGAGCTCCATGCCGCGATCCCGCAGGTCGACGATTGGGTCGTCGGCCGAAGTCCAATCGAATTTGTTTGGGCCAACATGCGTCTTGTAGTACGCCGGGCCGTAGCGTAGCGCCTGAACGCCTAGCTCGCGCGCGAGTCCAAAGTCTTCGCGCCACCGGTCGTAGTGACCACACCTCTCCATCTCGTCGACGCGGCAGCGGTTGGGCAATAGCGGGTAGCCATTTTCGATCCCTGTCGAAAACAGAAAAGGGCGTTGCATGTATTTGAGAATTGAAAGAGTGTTACCGGCGCCAGACAGGAGCGTCGCCGGAAGATTAATTTCGATGTAGTGTTCTGCATCTCATAGACGATTTGGACTCTGCGCGGTCAGCAGATTTCGCGTGAGTGTGACGATGCAGTTGATGATTTTTTCGTACCGTTCAGCCGCGCCTTCAGTTAATGCCTCCGAGCCCGCTTTCACGACTTCGCAAGCTTTGCCTCGGCCTCCCGGAAGCCCACGAAGTTGAAGCCTGGGGCGAGCCCACGTTTCGTGTGAAGAACAAGATTTTTGCGATGTACGCGCATGCGAACAATCATCACGGAGGCGGACGGCACGCGGTCTGGTGCAAGGCGAAGCCCGTCAATCAGCGTCTGATGATCGATGCCGCGCCCGATCGTTTCTTCTCTCCGCCCTACGTCGGTCCGAGCGGCTGGGTTGGCGTCTGGCTCGACGGCGACTGCGACTGGAATGAGCTCAAGGATCTGCTCAGGGACGGTTACAGAATGACCGCGCCCAAAAAGCTCGTTGCGCTCGTCAAAGACGACTAGGCGAGCGTCTCCACTCCCCTCGCCGTAATTCTGTGCGATACGAGCGGGAGCGGCGGTGGAGCAGAATCGGCAACGACGATCGCCTTCTCGAGCACGGAACGCCCCGTCTCCAGATCCTTCTTTGTGCGCGCGTGGATCGTCGCCAGGCGCGCACCCTTCTTCACGCGATCGTGGGGTTGCGCGGTGATGACGAACCCCACCGACGGGTCCACTTTCTCCTCCATGTTTCGACGGCCACCGCCCAGCGCGATCACCCCGTACCCGATAGTGCGCGGATCCACCGACTGCACGACTCCGTCGCGGTGAGCGGTGAAATCGGCGCGGTGCCGAGCCTGGGGCAGACGCAAGGGATCGTCGACCACTCCTGCGTCTCCCCCCTGAGCGCTGATTATCTCCTCGAACTTTTTCAGCGCGATCCCCGACCGAATGGCACCGTCCATCATCGCACGAGCTCCTTCTCTCGTTGACGCCAGCGTCGCAAGCAGGAGCATCTCCGCGCCCAGCGCGAAAGTAACCTCGATCAGATCCGCCGGTCCGGCGCCCTTCAACACTTCGATCGCTTCAGCAACCTCAAGTGCGTTTCCGCAGGCGTTTCCGAGGGGACGATCCATAGCTGTCACCAGCGCAACGACCGGACACGCGTGCGCCTCTCCTAGATCGATCATCGCCTCGGCGAGCTTGATCTCCTGGTCCAGCTCGGGAAGGAACGATCCTGAGCCACGCTTGATGTCCAGCACCAACCCGGTGATGCTCTCCGCGATCTTCTTGCTCATGATGCTCGCCGCAATCAGCGGGATCACTTCCACTGTCGCGGTCGCGTCGCGCAGCGCGTAGATCTTTCTGTCTGCCGGGACGATCTCGTCTGTCTGCCCGAGCATCGCACAGCCGATTCTGGCGACCTGCTTCTCCGCTTCGGCGAGAGTCAGCGAGGTTCTGAAGCCGGGGATCGACTCGAGCTTGTCCAGCGTTCCACCCGTGTGTCCCAGGCCGCGGCCCGACATCATTGGCACCGCAACGCCGAGCGCGGCGATGAGCGGAGCAAGAATCAGTGAGACTTTGTCACCGACGCCGCCCGTCGAGTGCTTGTCGATGCGAGGCAAAGGCAGGTGCGACAGATCGAGTCGCTTTCCGCTCTCGAGCATCGCGTCCATCAGCGCATTCATCTCGCTCCTGTCGAGGCCGCGGAAATACACGGCCATGAGCAGCGCGGCCATCTGGTAATCCGGGACGTCGCCTGCTGCATACGCGAGCACGATCTCCCTCAATTCCTCCGGCTCGAGCTTGCCGCCATTGCGTTTGCGTTCGATCAAACGTGGTACGATCATTTAGGGCCAGTCGGGGTATCTGTCAGAGGCACAACTACACCTGCAATCGGAGTATAAATGCGCGCTTTGAAGTTCCTTTCGGTCGGAATGGTGCTCGCCGCTTCCATCGCCAGCGCTCAGACCGCGGCAGATCACATCGCGCTCGGCGACAAAGAATACGTCGCAATGAACGCTCCCGCCGCCCTTGCCCACTATGAAGAGGCGCTCAAGCTGGACCCCAAGAGCTACGAAGCGAATTGGAAGGCCTCGAGATCGGCGGTCGATCTGGGCTCCTACGAGCGCAACGACAAGACCCGCGAGAGTTACTTCAAGAGCGCGGAGCTGTACGCGCGGCGCGCGGTGGAGCTGAATCCCGGCGACGCCGAGGGGCACTTCAATCTCGCCCGTTCGCTTGGCAAGAACGCGCTGACGCAGGGGCCGCGCGCGCGAATAAAGTACGGAACCGATGTCCGCACGCACGCCCTCGAGTGTCTGAAGATCGACCCCAAGCACGCCGGCTGTCTCCACGTGATGGGAATGTGGAACGCGGAAGTGATGAGACTCAACGGCTTCACCCGCATGATCGCGAAGAATCTGCTCGGCGGGAAAGTGTTTGAATCGGCGAACTGGGCCGACGCGAGGAAGTACATGGAGGAGTCGGTCGCGAATGATCCGGAGCGGATCACGCACCACGTCGACCTCGCCGGCGTTTACCGGGACATGGGTGAGAAGGAGAAGGCCCGGGCGGAGTACCAGGCCGCGATGAGGCTGCCGAATCGGGATTACAATGACCGGTACTTCAAAGCCGAAGCTGACGCTGCGCTTCGAGCTGGCTAGTGGACAGCCTTGCGGCGGCCCGCGCGAGTTTGAAATAAATCTTCGCGCCGGGTAGCCGGAGGGGATCCCCTTCGTCGGCAGCATTTGGCTCGGGCGGAGCCCCTAACTGCGCTCCCTCGCTCTGCTCGGTCGCGGGTCTCCTTGTCGCCAAATGGGTGCCTCCTCCGAGGACCCCCTCCGACTACCCAACTGACATCCCAGCAGGGCTGGGCCGCCGCAGGCGGCCATCCCCGCGCCACTCCGCTCGACGCCGCCGCTGGGGCCGGGACTTACAACTCGCCGCTTGGTCGAGTGATTGCGCGACCGAGCCCAAGTAGATGCCGGGTGGGAGGGAGGTGCAGGTGTCGTCGTAGCGACGTCTAAGGCCGCGCCCGAGGAGACCCGCGACTGAGCGGAGCGAAGGAGCGTAGTGAGGGGCTCCGACCAGCGGCCGTCGTCGCGGAGAGGACATCTGCGCCGACCGACCGCGGGACGATCTCAAACGGCGACATCGAGCGAAGAGAACAAGCTAGCTTTCGGTAGAGTGGCTCTCGGCCTCTTCGCGCTCGGCGGCGGCGAGCTCGAGCTCCTCCGCGAGATCGTCCCAGACGTCGTCGTCCTCGCCGCGGAACCGCCGCGCGATGCTGTGGCGGGTCTGGTCTCCGCTGGCGGGAGCCAGAAGGAGAGCGACGGTAGCACCTAGTATTGCCCCTACTGCGATCCCCGCCGTGAACAGACCAATATTCGTCCAGTCTGGTACAGTTTCATGGGGAAGACCGTCCGGTCTTGGCTGCGGGATTGAGCCCTGCGGAGGGGCCTTCGGGATCGAAGCCGCCGGCCGGGAAGAGGCGGGAGAATTGAACATGAAAAGGTCTAGCTCAGGGGATGGTAAGAAATTTGCCCTGAACCAATACCCAGCAATAGCCGTGCGAGGATACTGAATGAGTAGTTCAGGTAAAATGGTATTATTGGTGGAAGACAACGAAGACAATCGTATCGTCTATTCCACCATCTTGAAGCACTTCGGTTACGAGGTAACCGAAGCGTTGAATGGCGAGGAAGGCATAGCCAAGGCACGGTCAGAAAAGCCTGACTTGATCCTGATGGACATCTCCATCCCGATCATCGATGGCTGGGAAGCGACGCAAGTCCTGAAGCACGATCCGTCGACAAAGGGGATTCCCATCATCGCCCTGACCGCACACGCTCTCGCCTCCGATCGTGAGAAGGCGATGGAGGTGGGCTGCGATGGCTATCTCGCAAAACCGTGCGAGCCGAGGGCGGTTGTCGCGGAGGTACAAAGATTCCTCGGCAAGAATAATGGAGCATAAGCCCCGGTACAGAATCCTCATCGTAGACGACCACGAGGACAACATCGAGCTCCTCCGGGCTCGTCTCGAGGCGCGCGGCTACGAAGTACAGGGTGCCAACGATGGCCAGGAAGCGCTGGACACAGTAGACCGATGGTGTCCGGATCTGATGCTGCTCGACGTCATGATGCCGAAGATGGACGGCATGGAAGTCGTGCGCCGGCTGAAAGCGAAAACGGATAGAAAGGAGCTGCCTTTCATTCCGGTGATCATGCAGACGGCGCTCGATTCCACCGAGAACAAGGTGGAAGGACTCGACGCCGGCGCCGACGACTACATAACCAAGCCGATCAACTTCGCCGAGCTCGAGGCGAGGGTCAAAGCGCTCCTCCGCATCAAGCAGCTGCAAACCGAGGTGGAAGCTGGCCGCGCGGAGCTCGCGCAGCTGAACGACAAGTTGCGGGAGATCTCGCTCACCGACGGGTTGACGGGCGTCGAGAACAGGCGCTCGCTCGAGGAACATCTGAAGGACCAATGGAGTCACTCCGTTCGGCTTCACGAGCCGATGGCCGTCGTGATGTGCGATATCGACAAGTTCAAGAGCGTGAACGACCAATTCGGACACCAGGCCGGCGATGCGGTCTTGAAGGCGATCGCGCAGATCCTGAAGGGCGAAGCGCGCGAAATCGATCGGGTGGGGAGATACGGCGGAGAGGAGTTTCTTCTGATTCTGCCGGGGACCGTTCTCGACGCCGCGGTCACGTTCGCGGAGCGGGTGCGAGAGAAGGTGGAGTCTCATACATTTGCATATGAGGGCGGCACGCTCCGCCGGACGATGAGCTGTGGTGTGGCCGCCGCACCGCACCCGAAGGTGAAGGATCAGGAAGGTCTCGTGAGAGCAGCGGACGACGCTCTTTACGTGGCGAAAGAGACCGGGCGCAATCGCGTGGTGCGCTACGACGGCCACGATTTTAACGCGCATACGAACAAAGGAAACGACCCGACGGATGGCGAGAAGCCGGTCAAAGAATCAACGGGAGGAACCAGCCCAGGGTCCCCGCCCCGACCAATCAGCTCCGCAGCCCCCTCCGCAGCCCCCGCGGCAGGCTAGCGAGCAGCAGCATAGCCGCGCCGCGGAGCTTCGCGCCCTGCTGACCCGCGCCTCGCACGAGTACTACGTTCTCGACCGTCCGACAATCGCGGACGCTGAATACGACAAGCTGTTCCGCGAGCTTCAGGACATAGAGCGGAATTTCCCAGAGTGCCTTTCGCCCGACTCACCCACTCTGCGAATCGGCGCCGAGCCACAAAGCCAGCTCACCAAACACGAGCACATTCGGCCGATGCTCTCGCTAGCCAATGCGTTCAACGACGAAGAGCTGCGCGCGTGGGAAGAAAGACTCATTCGGATGGCGGGCGACGACGTCTCCCGGTCGGGATATACCGCCGAGCTGAAGATCGACGGCATCGCTGTGGCGCTGACTTATGAGAATCAGGTCTTCGTTACGGGCGCCACGCGCGGAAACGGAATCATCGGCGAGGACGTGACGGTGAACCTGCGTACTGTGCGGGATGTCCCGCTGCGTCTGCACGAGAGCGCTCCGCGCGGGCGAATCGAGGTGCGGGGCGAGGTTTACTTTCCGTTCAAGCGCTTCGAGGAGATGAACGAGGCCCGGGCGCGGGCGGGCGATCCACTCTTCGCGAATCCGCGAAATGCCACCGCCGGAAGTCTGCGCCAGCTCGATCCGGCGATCACAGCTTCCCGCCCTCTGCGGTTCTTTGGGTATTCGGTAGCCGCGCCCGACGGAGAGGAGCTTCCGTTCGAGACGCAGACTGAACTTCTCGATACGCTTGGGAAATGGGGTGTCCCGGTCGCCCCTCACCGGAAGCGCGCGAAGACACTCGGCGAAGTCGAGAAATGGGCGCACGATCTCGAGCACAAGATCAGAAGCGAGCTCGATTTCGCGATCGATGGCGGCGTGGTGAAGGTCGATTCTCTCGCACTGCAGGACGAGCTGGGCGTCGTCGGAGGCCGCGAGCCGCGCTGGGCGATCGCGCGCAAGTTCGCTCCCGACATCGCGGAGACGCGACTCCTGGCAATAGAGGTGAACGTGGGACGGACGGGAGCGATGAATCCCTTCGCCGTGCTGGAGCCGGTCGAGATCGGAGGCGTGATCGTCAAGCTGGCGACGCTGCACAACGAAGATCTGATCATCTCGAAGGATCTGCGCGTCGGCGACTGGGTGCAGGTGAAGCGCGCCGGCGACGTGATCCCTCAGATCATCGCCCCGATTCCGGACAAACGAACGGGGGACGAAAAGCCGTGGCGCATGCCCAAGCGCTGTCCGTCGTGCGGGACGCTTGCGACGCGCGAAGAGGATGAGGCGGCGATCTACTGTCCGAACATCGCCTGCCCGGGACGACAGCTCGAAGGGCTGGTTCACTTCACGTCGCGCGGAGCGATGGACATCCGCGGCCTCTCGTACGCGAGGATCCACCAACTGGTGAGCGAGGGCCTGGTGCGAGATCCCGGTGATGTTTACGCGCTCACCCGCGACCAGCTCATCAACCTGGAGGGCTACGCCGAAAAGGGCGCAGACGGCCTGATCGCAGCCATCGAGGCATCGAAGACGCAGCCGCTATCGCGTCTGCTCAACGCGCTCGGAATACGGCATGTCGGATCGATCGCGGCACAGCTCCTCGCCCAGCATTTCGGGACGATGGACGCTCTGGTCTCCGCGTCGGCCGACGAGATCCTCGCGGTGCGTGGGATCGGCGCGACCATCGCGAATGGTGTCGTAGCTTACTTTTCGGATCCGGCGGGGCGCGCTCTGGTCGAGAAGCTGAGATCGCGCGGAGTGAATTTCACCGAGCCGCGCGCGGTCGTGGCCGGCGGCCCATTGAGCGGACAGACGGCGGTCATCACCGGAACGCTGCCTACCATGAGCCGGTCGAAAGCGACAGCCGTCATCGAAGCAGCGGGAGGACGCGTGACCGGATCGGTGTCGAAATCAACCAGCTTTCTCGTCGCCGGCGAGGAAGCCGGGAGCAAGCTCGAGAAGGCAAAAGCGCTCGGCGTCGAGATCATCGACGAAGCCGCCCTCTTGCGTCGACTCGATCCTTCAGCAACATCTTCGGCGTGAAATCGTCCTACTTCGCATGACAACTTCAGAAGCCCCCGAGCTCATTGGCCTGGCGCAGCGCACGCTGCGCGATCTCCGCCTGCGCGTTGCCGGCGCGAGTGGCGGCGGTCCCGATGCGCTTCGCGAGGCCGGCTACGCGGGAGCCGCGTCCCTATTCGACGCCTTCGAGAGCTGGCTGGGCGATCAGGGTTCCAGACGCGCGGAAGATCTTTCAATCGTGGAATTCTCGTCGCGGGCCGCCGAGTTCTTCCAGAACGCGGGCTGGGGCAAAGTGACGTTTCGCTCCCTGCACGATGCGCTGGCGGTGATCGACATCGAGAACTGCTGGGAGGCGCAGCTTCACGGTCAAGGCGAGACCGGCTGTCACCTCACGACCGGCACTCTGGCCGGATTCCTGGGCTGTCTCGCGGACTATCCGGTCGCCGTGATGGAGATCGACTGCGGCACGAGCAGCACAGAGCGCTGCCGCTTCCTCGCGGGAAATGCAGACATGCTCGAGCACGCGTACGAGCAGCTGTCGCGCGGAGAGATGTGGGAAACGATCGGGGCGGGAGAGTTCTAGCCGATTCTCTGGATGCGTATTCGTCACGCATCTAAGACAAAAGGGGGATACTGATTCTCCGGAGAACCCTTCGTCTTAGATGCCAGTCTCGGCGGGGGAGAACCTTAGTCTATGAGTCCGAGCGCGTCTGCGTACAACGGATTCGGCCGCAGCTCTCCGTTGACCAGAACTTCGCGATCCCACGGGAGAATGATCGTGCTCTCGGTTGCGATCGCGTGGAAGTCGGGAGTGAATTCCCCCGTTTGGAATGCTACGGCCGTTCGCAGCTCCGACGCGCCGGCTTCGGAGACCGCGGCGATCGCGAGCCGCATCGTATCGCCGGAATCGCACGTCTCGTCCACTATGAGCACGCGATGGCCGCGCACTTCCTTCGGTGCGCTTCCGAAGACTTCCGGATTCTCCCGCGCGCTGCTCGCTCTGAACTTCCTGCTGACCACCAGAGAATGAAATTCGCGGCCAAGAATCGCGGCGATTACCGCGCCTGGAATCACGCCCGCCGTCGCGATGCCGATCACGATCTCCGGGTCATATGCTCTCGCCACTTTAATGGCGAGTCCGCGGGACAGTTCGCCGAAGAACGGCCATTCGATTTCGAGCACGCCTTTGCTGGCGTCGATCGTGCGTTTGCGGGGTGACATTTCGCTCTCAAACCGTTCGGGGAAAAGCAGTTAGAGTTAAGCTAGCCCTCCCACATCTTAGTCGGTAGATTCGACCAAATGTCATTCTGGGACCGCCTCACCGGTGGAAAGCCGAAACCGCCGGCTGAGAACCTCGACTATTTGAATGAGGCGCTCGCGCTGGAGAGGCAGGGCGACTACGACGCCGCGTTGACGTCATACCGGCTCGCACTCCGCCAAAGGCCCAACAACCACAAGGTCATCCAGAATATGGCGATAGCGTATTCCAAGCTCGGCCAGATGGACGAGGCGGTGCGCTGCTATCGTCGCGCTCTCGCAATCGAGCCCCGGCTTTCGGGTGCGCACTACGGTCTCGCGTTTCTCCTTCTCAGACGCGGTGAAATCAACGACGCCGCGTTCCACCTCGAGGCGTTTCTGATGGATCCGCCCCGCAGCCCGGAAGCGGAGCGGTGGGTGAAGCACGCCCAGAAGACTCTCGACGAGATGAAAGGCGCAGGCCCACCGGATTCTTCCCGAACCCAAAGAGCAGAGTCGAGCGAGCTCCCGGGGATTGTCGAATAGATGGGAGCGGTCCTCGCTGTCGTAAGCCAGAAGGGAGGAGTCGGCAAAACCACCACCGCAGTCAATCTCGCCGCCGCGTTCGCGCGTCGCGGGATGAAGACGCTCCTCATCGATGTCGACCCGCAGGGATCGGTGCGCTATGGCGCCGGCCTCGCGCGCGGCCACGAGACCGCCGGCTTCGCCGACTACCTGAACGGCGAAAAAACGCTGCGCGAGATCATTCTTCCGACGGCCCTTCCCTGGCTGCGCGTAATTCTCGCCGGCTCGGTGGCCGACGAAGCAGATCACGCGGTTTACTCTCAGCTCGTCCGCGAAACGAACGTCCTGCACGATCTGCTCACGATGGCGGAGCAGCGCTGCCAGGTTGTCGTCGTGGACACTCCACCCGGACTTGGCCCGATCACTCGCAAGGTGCTTGGACAGACCGAGCACGTCATCGTCCCGCTCCAGTGCGAGCCGCTCGCGCTTCAAACGACGCCGCAGATTCTTCGCCTGATCCAGGACATCGTCGCAACCAACGAGCGGCTGACTCTCGATGGAATTCTCCTCACCATGTACGAGGAGAACAATCCGGCCAGCGACAGGGTAGTTGATTATGTGAGGAGACACCTTCCGGCCAACATCGTTTTCGACGTCGTCATTCCCCGAACCGCCGCCACCGCGGACGCGTTTGCGGCGGGCCAGCCGGTTGTGGTGCGCAGTCCCGCCGATGCCGCTTCGCAGGCCTACGTGAATCTCGCGACGATGCTGGCTGATCGTCTGGTATGAAGCTTCGCACACTGTCTGGTGGATTCGCGCTCGGTCGGTTCAAGCTTCGCCCAGTCCCCATAGGTTTCGCGCTGTGCTGTCTCGCCGCGCTTGCCTGCGGCGACGTGAGTGGGAGCTCGACCTCGGTGCTCTCGATACAGTTCGACTCACTCGCGGCACCATCTGTCGTCGTGGGAGATACCCTCCGCGACACCACCGGCGCCGTGATCCGGCCAACCGTACACGCGTTCAACTTCAAGGGCGATGAGATCTTGCAGCCGCCTGTTTGGTTTCAGTCTCCGGACTCCGGAGTCGTGGTGGACAGCGTGACGGGAATCGTCGTCGCGGACAGCCTTCGCTCCACACCGGCGCGCATCGTCGCGACCGTCGGCACCCTGCAGGCGGTTCAGAAAGTCGATGTCACGCTCAGACCCGATACACTTTCGGCGGTGAACGGACTCGACTCGCTGTCATATTCCCTGTTGGACAGCACGCTGAACGTGTCTCCGCAGCTAACCGTCAGGCTGAGTCACGGAGTCGCGCCGAACGACAGCGCAGTCAAGTCATATATCGTCAGCTTTTCCATCGTCTCGCAGAGCGATCCGCAGCTGGGCCAGCTCGTGAACGATGGTGGCAAGCCATCCGTCGTCGATACGACCGACGCCAACGGCATGGCGGGAAGAGCGATTCGTCTGCATCCTCTTTTCCTCGGCTCGGCGACCGATTCGATAATAGTAAATGCGACTGCGAAGTATCGCGGCGCACAGGTGAGTGGCAGCCCGGTGCGACTCGTTCTTAAAGTGAAGCCGCGCACCTAGACCACGATTCTTGAGGGAGACCCGCTGATGGAAGTACGAGGTGGACCGCGTCCTGCTCCGGGGACTCTCAACAAGCTGTTCTTCGACGCGATCTCGAGCTACAACCGGCCCGACGCCCTTCAGGTCAAAACTGGTGGCGCTTACAAGCCGATCTCGCACGCAGAAGTCGCCGTCCGTGTTCGCCACGCAGCGCGCGGGCTGCAGGCCATCGGCGTCCAGCGCGGCGATCGTGTCGCAATCCTTTCCGAGAATCGGCCCGAGTGGGCGATCGCCGATTTTGCGAGCCTGACGACAGGGCTGACCGATGTTCCGATCTACCCGACGCTGCCGGCGGACCAGATCGCTTACATGCTCAGAGACTCGGGTGCGGTCGCGATCTTCGTTTCCAATCGCGTCCAAGCCGAAAAGATAAAGGAGATTCGCGGACAGTTGCCCGCACTCAAGACCGTCATCGGATTCGACGACGCTCCCGGTCTGACTGACATGTCGATGGCGGAGCTCGAGAAACGCGGCGCACAAGGCGAGACCGAGGAGACCGCAAAGCGCTATCGCGCGGAAGCGCTGAGCGTCAAGCCCGACGACGTCGCGACCATCATCTATACCTCGGGGACGACGGGCGAGCCAAAAGGTGTGATGCTCACCCACGACAACATCTACTCCAACGTAGCCGGCTCGAGAACGGCGATTCCGTTCGGAGGCCGAGACACGGCGCTCAGCTTCCTACCGCTCTCGCACATATTCGAGAGAATGGGCGGCCACTATCTGATGTGGGCGACGGGAACATCGATCGCCTACGCCGAGTCCATCGACACCGTTCCCATCAACCTCCAGGAAGTCCGCCCTACCCTCGTGCTCTCGGTCCCGCGTCTTTACGAGAAGATGTACGCGCGAGTCCTTGAGAACGCGCTCACGGGCGGATTCGTCAAGAAAAAGATTTTCTTCTGGGCGCGCGGCGTAGCGGAGCGCTGGGCGAACGAGAAGCTGGCGGGCAAAGAGCCGAACGGAGTACTGGCCGGACAGTACGGCATTGCGCAGAAGCTGGTCTTCTCGAAGCTCAAGGCGCGCACCGGCGGACGTCTGCGCTATTTCGTCTCCGGCGGCGCGCCGCTTTCGCCGGAGATCAACAAGTTCTTCTTCGCTGCCGGCCTGGAGATTCTGGAAGGGTACGGACTGACGGAGACGTCGCCCGTGATCGCCGTCAACACTCCGCAGAACTTTCGGATCGGCACCGTCGGCAAGGCCATCGACGGTGTGGAGATAAGGATCGCTCCCGACGGCGAGATCCTGACTCGCGGCCCACACGTCATGAAGGGCTACTTCAACAAGCCGGACGCGACACGAGAAGCTATAGATCCCGACGGCTGGTTCCACACCGGCGACATCGGTGAGCTACGCGACGGCTTCCTCGCCATCACCGACCGCAAGAAGGACATCATCGTCACCGCCGGCGGGAAAAACATCGCGCCACAGCCGCTGGAAAACAAAGTCAAGACCAACAAGTACGTTGCCCAGGCGGTGATGCTGGGTGACAAGCGCAAATTTCCGTCAATGCTGATCGTCCCGAACTTCGACCAGCTGGAGAGGTGGGCAGCGCAGCACAACATCATCTGGACCGATCGCGCGCAGCTTCTGCGGATGCCCACGATCCACGCCAAGATGGAAAAAGAGGTGAACAAGGAGCTCGCCGGCGCGGCGCACTTCGAGGTGCCCAAAAAAATCGGCCTGCTGGAACACGACTTTTCGATCGAGCGCGGCGAGCTGACGCCCACACAGAAGGTGAAGCGCAGAGCTATCGACAAGCACTACAAGACGCTGATCGACTCGCTCTATGCCGAAGCGGACCGCTCGGGGATCACCGACTCCCACGCGATATTGTGACGACTTCGGGCGCCTTCTGGGCGACCCAGTACTTGTCGTCGTGAGCCAGGATCGCCAGCTCGGACGGCGCTTTGATTGCCGACGGCCCCACGATCCGCCCTCCGGGACGCACGACGCGCACAGCTGATTCGACGATTTTCGCAGGGAACCACGCGTCGACAGCGACGCCGAGGGCCGATCCAGCCGCGAGCGGAATCTCAGAAGCAACACGCACCAGCCCAACCGTCTCCGACTCCTTGACCTCGGTCGGCGCATTTAGAGCGATCACACGGACCTCCGCCATCTCGCTCAGCTCTTGCGCGGCATACGCCCACAGGCCGCCGAGGACGATCGTCGCACCGGGCTCAGTCGCCTCGAGATAAGCGCCGGCGCGGGTCGCGAGCTCCTCTCGCCGATGACTCGCAGCTTTGCGCTCGTCATCGCATTCGGGAAGGATCACTTCTCCGCTGAAGTCCGCCACTCCGCCGCGGATCCAGTACTCCGCGGAGCACGACGGGCAGCCGAGCTTGGCTTCTTCCACGAAGCGGTGGCTCACCTTGGTGAATGAGGCGACGAGCCAGGTATCGTCGTGTGGCCTGACGCAGCGCAGCAGATCGATCAGCTCGATGAACACGGCCTAGCTGTGTGAGAGTCTCAGCTCGTCGATGTTCACGTGATCGGGCTGGCCGAGCGCGTACATCACTGCCCGCACGACGTCGTCGGGATCGAGCATCGGCCGCGTCGAGTGGGGCTTGCCTGCAGGATCGGTAACACTGACCGTGTTCCAGATCTCGGTATCCGTCGCGGCTGGCGAGACCAGCGTTGTCCGCACGCCCGTGCCGTGCAGCTCGGCCCGCAGCACTTCGTGCATCGCTCTCAGCCCGAACTTGGCGGCGGAGTAGGCACCGTTGCCTGTAAAGATCATCCTGTCCGCGATGGATCCGATGGTGACAATATGCCCGCTCTTGCGCTTCTTCATCTCCGCCAGAAAAGAGCGGACGAGCAGGAAAGGTCCGACCAGGTTGGTATTGATCGTGTCGATGAAGAAATCCGTCGCCGTCTTCTCCACCGTCGAGACGCCGAAAATTCCCGCGTTGTTGACGAGAATGTCTGGCACCCGCTTGAGATCGTCCAGGATGCGCCTCGCCGCTTTTTCCACGCTCTCTGGCTTTGCGACATCGCAGACAATCGGAATCGACCCTTTGAGGGTCGCCGAGAGTTCGTTGAGCTTGGCTTCGTTGCGGGCGAGCAGGATGACCTGCACGCCTTCCGCAGCCAGCGCCGCGGCGATTTCGGCCCCGATACCGCGGGAGGCGCCCGTCACGACCGCGGTCTTTCCGCTAAGCATCAATTCGAGCCGTTGTGCGCGAGCCTCAGGAACTCGTCTCTCGTCTTGGGATCTTCGCGGAAAGCGCCGCGAAGCGCTGACGTGATGGTTTTGGAGTTCTGCTTCTGCACGCCCCGCATCATCATGCAGAGGTGATAGGCCTCGATCACCACTCCCACGCCCGCGGGATTGAGGACGCTGCAAAGCCCTTCTGCTATCTGCTCCGTCAGCCGCTCCTGAACCTGGAGACGCTGGGAGTAGACATCCACGATCCGCGGAATCTTCGAGAGGCCGACGATCTTTCCGTTCGGGATGTAGGCGACGTGTGCCTTGCCGAAGAATGGCAGCATGTGGTGCTCGCACATCGAGTACAGCTCGATGTCACGCACCATGATCATGTTGTCGTGCTCTTCCTTGAAGATCCCCTTCCCGACGACCTCCTCCGCCGACGAGCTGTAGCCCTGAGTCATCCATTTGAGGGCGCGCGCAACCCGGGCAGGAGTGCGCAGCAGTCCCTCCCGATTGGGATCCTCGCCAAGGATCTCGAGCTCTCGGCGAACGAGGGCCTCGAACTCCTTGTCTGCTTCCTTATTTTCCGGTGTATTCGACATAATTGTTTTCGGTCTCCCAGAGAACGAGCCGCGACAGTGTGCCCGGCTTGACCTTTGGGGCGAGGATCTTCCAGAACGCCGTCACGATGTTTTCCGAGGTCGGGATGACATCGCGCATGAACGGCACGTCGAGGTTGAAGTTCTTGTGGTCGACGACGTCGACGATCTCCTTCTCGACGATCGTCTTCAGCTTGGACAGATCGCACACGTACCCGGTCTTTGCGTCGATCTCGCCTTCGACCGAGACATCGAGGGTGTAGTTGTGGCCGTGCCAGTTCGGGTTGTTGCACTTCCCGACCAGCTTGGCGTTCTCGGCGTCCGAGAGCGCGGGGTTATGAACGCGGTGGGCGGCGTTGAACCGCAGACGGCGGGTGACTGTTACGCGCGGCATGTTTAGGGTAAGATATCGCACAACAAGAAGCTCCGCCGGATAACCGGCGGAGCTTCACAAAAGAAGGGACGGAGAGGTTTTTTGAAGCCCGGTCGAATTTTTGAGGCCCTCACCCTGCCTACCGTCTTCCCCGCACTGGGGCATGACGTCAGCGAAGTTTGTCGGACCCACTCGAAGGACTTGTTGGCTCAAAAAGTGAGTTCTCCGCCCCGACGATGAAGGCGAAAATCTTCTTGTTGCTCGTGCAATTATGACTGTCTGAACTTACCGGTCGTCACATTCAAGGTCAACGAATTCTTCCCATGGATTTAGGCATAATCGCTGCAGTCGCCATGATCGCAATCTGGGCATTTGTCACCTTCACCACATCGGCTCCGGGATTGATTCACATCCTGCTCACGATGGGTGTGTCACTCCTCATTTATCGCGTCGTGGTGCTGGGGACGCGCGGCGTCGGCCGCGCCCGCAAAAGTGACAGTCAGCCAGGAGCTGATGGATAACCGCGGCCCGTACTCTTACCAGAGCGAAGGACCCGCGACCGCCGTAGCTGAACAGCCGCTCGCCCTTTCGGCCGACAAAAAGAAGCCCGTGCTGGTAACCGGGGCCGCCGGACTGGTCGGCATCCATACATGCCGGGAGTTGACGAAAAACGGCTGGCAGGTGAGGGCGCTCATCAGGGATCCCGCGCGAGCAGCGATGGCGCTCGGACAGCTTCCCGTGGAATTCAGAGTCGGCGACGCGCGAGATGCCACTACTCTCAGAAATTGCCTCAACGGCTGCGGCGCTGTCGTTCACCTCGCCGCGATCGCCATCGAAAAGAAGGGCGAGAGTTACCGGGAGTCGAACACTGCGGCGACGGAGAGGCTGATATCAGCGGCGCGCACGGAAAGTGTCGCTCGTATCATTTTCATGTCGCAGAATGGCGCCGACAGCAGATCTCCCTATCCATTCCTCCGCAGCAAAGGCGTGGCGCAGGACTCGGTCAAAACGAGCGGACTCCGCTGGACGATACTCCGGCCGTCCGTGATCTTCGGCCCCGAAGATCAATTCGTGAACGTCCTGGGTCGGCTGATCCGGTTGACGCCCAAAATCTTTCCCCTTCCCAACGGAGGAAGGGCCCTCTTCCAGCCGATTGCGGCGGACGATGTGGCGCGCGTCGTCAGACTCTCGCTGGACAAGAAGGAGACGCTGGGCCAGGTGTACGATCTGGGCGGCGCCGTTCCACTCACCCTGCGCGAAATGACTGAGCGGATCCTGACCGCCATGGGGACACACCGAACCCTGGTGTCAGTGCCGGTCAAGTTGCTGCGACCTCTGGTCGCGCTTGCCGAGCGACTCTTGCCCAATCCACCAGTGACGTCGGGCCTGCTGGATTTGCTCTCGCTCGATAACACGATCCGGAACAACGCACTGACCGGGACGTTCAAGATCGTGCCGGTTCCGTTCGCCGGTGACGAGCTTCAGTATCTGCGCAGGATAACGGCGCGAAACGCGCTCAGATCGCTTTTCGAAAAGAAGTAGCCAGGCGCTACACGTAGCGCGCTATCGCCATGCCAGACGCGGCGAGAATCCCGAATGCGATCGAGAACGTGGTGGCCAACGCACCCCTCCGTCGCACACGATCGAGCTGCTCGGTTAGCCGCTCCCGCTCACGCGACTCTTGTGTGGCAGCCAGTAACCCAGAAAGGGCCGCCGCCCGAACGGCTGCGGGGCGTGCTACTCCAAGCGACAAAACGAACGCGACAAGCGCGGCGGCGCCGCTGATTGCGAAGGTTCTCCCCGTACCTGAATCGAAATACTCCGGAGCGAAGCCGGCCGAGTCGATGTAAAGCAGGCGCGCGCCGGAGAGGATCGTCAGCGTTGCGACGATGGGAAATGCGACGAAGTATTTTCGGCGTTGCAGCCCCGCTACCACCTGACCCATCACACCGGGAGAGCCAGAGAGCGCGGGGATGAGGAAGATGGCCGTGAAGACTCCGCTCCCGAGCCACACTATCGCGCTGAGGATATGAACCAGGCGCAGGATAAGCAGTTCGGCGTACATCGGTCCAATCTACTTCGTCACGGTCTGGGTGCGCGCTGACGGTCGCGCCCACAGGGATCGCCCGTGATTGCTTCCGTGTGGAGAGCACACAGCCACCACCCATCGCGCCGGACCCACGTGGACGCATCGGCCGCATCGAGCGTGAGAGGCTTCCCATCTACCGTC
>DATARP010000071.1:0-2429 GCA_036264075.1 Gemmatimonadaceae bacterium | reverse complement strand
CGAGTACAGCGAACGGGATGCGCTTCATGGGACCAGCTCTCTGAGAAGATTGTGGCGGTAGAGATTGCAGGAGGGCGTCAAAAAAGCCCGCGCTCCATTTCTGGCACTACGGGTTTGACACCTCGAGGTTTCAAAACGATTACAGTTCCTGGGAGATCAGCCCGATGGCTCGGTCAACCAGAGCCTTGTTGTCGTTTTCGTTGATCCAACTGCTCGCGCCGGACGGATGCGGAAGCGGGATCACGATGGATCGGCCGCCAACGTGTCGCACGCTATGTCTTGTCCCGATCAGCTCGGAGAGCGGGAGGTTCGGCAGAAACCGCTCGATGGCAAGCCGCCCCACCGGAATGAGAACCTTTGGCCGGATGATCCGTAACTCTTCGTCGAGCCAGTCCGCGCAGCTCGACTGCTCCAGACGCGTTGGCACGCGGTCCCCGCGTCCACTTGGATGCGCCCCGGGATAACACCGAGTCACCGCCGCGATGTAGATGGCCTCCCGCGCGGTCGTCTCATCCAACCCGGCCTGGTGCAGCCAGCGAAAAAGAGTCCGCCCCGCCCTGCCAGAGAACGGTTGCCCGCCTTCCTGCTCGACCTTGCCTGGAGCCTGACCCACGAGCATGAACCTCGGGTTCGTGGCTCGAGACATGACAGGCCGGATGCCAGCTCCGAGCTGGCATCGCTGGCATGCACCGAGAGCGGTGAGATGCTCGGCGAGAGCGATTGACTTCTTCGTGGTTTGCATCGTGTTGGTACTACACCGCGGGACTGCATCTCGCGGACGATTCGAAAATGTGCTCTATGCTAGACGTCCCGGCCGATCGTCCGCAGCCTGCGCCGAACGCGACGAGGCAAAAAGAACGCGGCCGCCACCAGCACGCGCTCGAGGTCCAGCGAGCGGAGCTGCTTCGGATCGCCCATCCAGTGCTGCAGGACCACCGAGCGGTCCGTATTGGCGATCAGTCGTTGCAGGGCGAGAACAAGGAGGAATACGTCGTCGATCTCGCCAATGAACGGAATGAAGTCGGGCACGAAGTCCATCGGCAGCAGTACGTAGCCGATCGCGCCGGCAACGAGCAGCTTGTCGGTCGTCGACACGCGGACGTCGGTGAGCAATCCCCCGATGAGCCGCAGAAAATTCGGCAGCTCCTTCATCGTCGAGATCACCGTTCGCTTCGGACTGAACGCCGGCTCCGCTGTCGCTGGCGCCTCGGCTTCGCGAGCGCGGGGCGCCGGGCGAGCCGCGCCAGCGGAGCGGGCGCGACTTGCGCTCTTCTTTCGCGATGATGCTGCGCTCGCGCGCGCCGTTTGAGCTCTCACTTACGCTGATCTCCAGGTGGCTGTGATGGCGGAGTCTGTGTCGAAGGTCCCGCAGGCGGTGCAGCCGGAGAGGCGGCATCAGTCTGCGGAGCCTGCGGCTTCGACGAAGTCACCGACGAAGCCACTCCAGCTATCTCCGTTGCAACTGACTTGCCAGCGTTAGCCACGTCTGTGAGCACTCCAACGGCCTTGTTCATCACGCTCATCGTCCCGCCGATCATGTTCGCCGACATTTTCCCGGCCCGCAGCGTGTCTTCGACTCCCTCGGCAAACCGCTTGAGCGGGTTCGGGGCCGTCGATGGCTTCGGCGCGTACTTCGACTCGAGAAAGTCGATGTAGTCGAGAATCTGATAGATCTTCTCTTCGGGGAGCGTGTCCAGCTTGCGAATAAGTCTTTCGCGCAGAATGTCATTCATTTCAATCGTTCTCCGTTTCGACTTTCAACCCCGTCCTCGCCACCGGGCGCGTCTTCCGCGCACATCGATATGTACGTAATTCGTGCTCGAATGACCACTGGTGTAGATGCCAAGCCCACCAACCAGATCCGGATGCTTCAGCTCGACGATCTCCACCGCCAAACCTACCATGCGGCTGTCGATGGCGGTGATTTTCCCGTCTCCGTTGGCGTCGATGGCGACGTCGGCGGCATCCCCGTACTGGTGCTGACTGTCACGCGCGGCGCGACGGATCTTCTGATTGTGCTCGGGTGCGCGAAATCCCGAATGCACATCGAGCTCGATATTCGCCACGGCTTTGTCGCCATGCCAGCGGGCGATCTCCTGGATCACCAGCTCCAGCTTGTCCAGCAATTTTGGATTCACCGCAGCGTAGCTGGGCCACACACCCACTTGATCATGGTTCAGAAAATCCCCGACGCGAAGGTGCTTTGTGATCGGAAGGTCGACGTCCGCGGGCGTAATCTCCAGAAACCCCGTCGGCGGCGGCTGCCGTCCCGCAACCCGCTCGGCGATGTAGGTCCCAATGCGATAGCCCCGAAGCATCGTGCCCTCCTTTTCCTCGAACGGCACGAGCACAGCGAGCGTCAGACCTTCGATTTCGCGGTGGGGACCGCTCTTCAGCAGCGCCAGTCTGTAAAACCCCGCCTTGGGGGG
>DATARP010000050.1:0-14031 GCA_036264075.1 Gemmatimonadaceae bacterium | reverse complement strand
GCATGGAGATCGTTCGCGGACTCAGACTCGGCGAATTCGACGTTCTTATTGGAATCAACCTGCTGCGCGAAGGGCTCGACCTGCCGGAAGTCTCGCTCGTCGCCATCCTCGACGCCGACCAGGAAGGATTTCTGCGCAGCGATCGCTCGCTGATCCAGACCGTGGGAAGGGCCGCGCGCCACCTGAGTGGTCGAGCGATCTTCTATGCCGACAAGATGACGGGCTCGATGCAGCGGTGCATCGACGAAACGAGCAGGCGTCGGGTGATCCAGACTGCGTACAACCTCGAGCACGGGATCACGCCCGTGAGCGTGAAGAAGAGCGTCGATCAAGTGAGATTCACCACGCGCGTAGCCGACTCGCGTCAGGATCGCGACGAGCGGGAGAGAGAGAAGGTGCGTCGCGTGGCGGAGTCCGGGTCGCACTACGGAGCGGACAATCTCCCCGCGTTGATCGCCGACCTCGAGAAGCAGATGCGCGAGGCTGCCGCGAATCTCGACTTCGAGACCGCGGCGCGGCTCCGCGACGAATTGTTCGAGGTGAAGGCGAAGGCAGGACGTGAGGAGAGAAGTCGAGGATCGCTGGCGGGCCTTCACGGCCGCTAGCAATGCCAGCCCACAGGCACCTCGTCCCGCCGCTCGCCGAGAGAGGACACCTCAAGCTCACTGAACGTGAGCTGCGCGAGTGGGGTGAAAATCTCGGGCGGTCGATCAACCCGCCGCTCCTCATAACACTCACGGGAGAGTTGGGCGCGGGTAAAACGACACTTGCGCAGGCAATTTGCCTCGGATACGGGGTCCACGACGCGATCACCAGTCCGACGTACGCTCTGGTCCAGGAGTACTCGGCGCCGCGGTCGCCGGTGTTTCACATCGATCTCTATCGCCTCGACTCGCCGGAGCAGCTCACCAACCTCGGCTGGGACGACATCCTGAATTCGCGGGCGCTGATTCTGGTCGAATGGCCGGAGCGGGCCGGGCCACGGTTGCCGGAAGATCATCTGCCAATCGACATCGACTACATCGACGACGATCCGACTCGTCGGATTCTGCTCGCCGGGTGAGACCCGTCAGCGGATGACGCGCGCTTACACGATTGCCCTGGACGGATCCACGTATCACGGGAGTGTCGCCATCATCCGCGACGCTCGCGTGGTGGCGGAGCGGACGTTGGGCGCGGAGGCGGGAGGCGGGAAGGGGGAAGCGGGCGGGAAGAACGGAGCCGGGCGAGGAGACGCTCTCATGCCCGCGATCGCCCAGTGTCTCAAGGAAACGGGGATCAAGCGAGAAGAAATCGCGCGAATCGTGTGTGGGTCGGGACCGGGCAGCTTCACGAGTCTGCGCGTGGCCGGGTCGATTGCCAAGGGCCTCGCGGTGGGGTACGGCGTTGATCTCTATGCGGTCTCGTCCATTCTACTCACCGTTACGGGCGCGCGGCCAGGTCTCCCTCCGGGTGAGTATCTCTCGGTTCTCGACGCGATGCGCGGAGAATACTTCGCCGCTCGAGTGACGCTGCATCCGGATCAAACGGCTACTCAGGCGGAGCCCGCAGTTCTTATGGGAGCGGCAGAGCTCGCGGAGATGGGCGAACGGGAGTCACTCATCCACGTCGTGGGGCCGGGTCAGCGTCTCGATTTCCGTCCGCACGCGAGGGGCGTCGCACCGCTCCTCGAGTCCGTCGCCAGAGAAGGACCCGTCGACCTTGCCTCGTGGGAGCCCATCTACGGCCGACTGGCCGAGGCGCAGGTGCGATGGGAGACGGCGCACGGGCGCCCGTTACTGGGATGACCGCTTTTCTTCGTCCGGCAACCGAGAGCGACCTCAGCCAGGTCACTCAGATCGAGAAGTCCTCCTTCGCCGATCCGTGGAGCATCGAATCTTTCCGGCGTCTCCTCGGCGTTGCACCAGCTATCTTTCTGGTGGCGCTTTGTCCGCCGGATCAGAACGTCGCGGGGTACGTGGTCGCGTTTTCTGTCGAAGAGGACGGCGAGCTGTTGAACGTCGCGGTGGATCCAAGGTTTCGTGGAGCAGGCCTGGCCGGGCAGATGCTGGACGCGGTGCTGATCGAGCTGGCCGCGCGAGGTGTTCGCGCCGCATTTCTCGAGGTCCGCGAATCGAACAGCGCGGCCCGGGCGCTCTACGAGTCGAGAGGATTTGTCGAGATCGGACGAAGGTCGAGGTACTACCGCCGACCGGTCGAGGATGCGCTGGTGCTAAGGAGGACTCTCGAAGTCGCCGAGGGCGGCAGCCAGAGAGCGCAGGGCAGTTTTGCTGACCGATGAAATCGTTGGTTTTCGCGGGCCCTGAGCCCTATCTATACTATTCTGGGCGGGAACAGAACTCTCGCCAGGAGGCACAGTGAGTCGAAGTCTGAACAAAGTCATGCTGATTGGAAACCTGGGCAGCGATCCGGAAGTCCGCTCGACCACGGGCGGCAGCAGGGTCGCGAGCTTCTCGCTCGCGACGAGCCGGCAGTGGAATTCGCCGAGTGGTGAGAAGCAGGAAAAGACCGAATGGCACCGGTGCGTGGTGTGGAACAGCAAGGCGTCCACCCTCGCCGATGTCGTCGAGAAATACTGCAAAAAGGGCGACCGGATCTACGTCGAAGGTCGCATTGAGTACCGCCAGTGGCAGGACAAGGAGAATCAGACCCGCTACAGCACCGAGATCAACGTGCGAGAGCTGCTGATGCTCGGCGGTGGCAAAGGAGGCGGTGGCGGTGATTTTGACAGCGAGAGCTCGGGCAGAAGCCGCGCTCCGGCGGCTGCGGGGGCAAAGACCTCCGGCGGCACGAATGGCGGGGGCGATTTCGAGGACTTCCCCGGCGCACTGCAGGACACCGACGACGACCTCCCGTTTTAAATGAGATCTTCTTGGGGCGGCCCCGCGGTGCGGGGCCGCTTCTGGCATCAGGGAACTAAAGCAGGAGCAGTCGGCTTCCAAGCTAAAGCTCTGGAAATCCAGACGCTGGGCCGTCTTACGTGACCTTAGCGCTACCCCTGCCGTCCATTGGTTGACGCACAGCGTCCTATCCACAGACAAGTTCCGGGAGCACGAAGTGATCGGTCAAATCCTCAAGGCAACGTCAACAACCGCAAGCAGATCGGGCGCTCGCGCCTCCATCGTTTGCGCCGCGCTCTTTCTCTGCGGCGCCACGAGAAGCGCGGTGGCTCAGGACAAACCCGCTCCTCGCGACACCGTACGCGCCGACACGGTCACTCAGATGGTTGTGGTCGCCGACACGACGAAAGAAGTCAAGCACACGGTCAAGAAGGGCGACACGCTTTGGGATTTGGCGAAGTTCTACCTCAAGGATCCGTTCCGGTGGCCGGAGATCTTCCGTCGCAACACCGACGTCGTGAAGAACCCGCACTGGATTTACCCTGGCGAAGTCATTCGCATCTGGGGTACAGAAGTAAAGACCGAAGCTCTCGCGCACGCGGATAGCGCCGGTGAAGTCGTATCGCACGTGGTGACTCGCCCCGTTCCTCAACAGCCGGCCCAGACGACGACCTCAGCCAGTGGCGCGGACCTGACGGTATTTGCCTCGCCAATGAGTCGCGCTGCTGCAGCGGTATCCGTCGATGTGACCGGCCGGAGCCGGCCGGGCGCAGTTCGCCCCGGCGAAGTTCAGGCTGCACCTTACGCGGATCGCGATGGCGGCCCACGGAATGCCGGCAGACTCGTCGCCAGCGCGGACCGTCCGGGTATCAAGACCAGCATCGTTCGATCCAAGTATCAGCTAAACGACGATCTGTACGTCGGGCTCCCCAAAGGATCCGTCGCGCGTCTCGGCGACACCTACATGTCGTACGTGCTGGGTCCTGATCTCGGTGACTTTGGACAAGTCGTAATTCCAACGGGGATCCTCCGCGTCGAAGGCATCTCCGGCCAGCGTGCGCTCGCGCGCATCGTTCGGCAGTTTGGGGAGATCGAGCTGGACCAGCGGTTGACTCTCGTGCCCGACGTAACTTTTCCGACGGGCTCCCTCATGACTGTTGCGGGAGGGACCAGCGGAAAAGTCCTCTACGTGCATGATGAGCCAGTGCTTCCGTCGATTGGACATTACGTGCTGATATCGGCGAGCTCGAAGAACGGCATCAAAATCGGCGACGAGATTACGTTCATCGACAATTCGACCGGAATCTCCAACGAGACTGCGGCGCCACCGGTCGTGGCAGCGATAGGGCAGGTCGTGCGTGTGACTCCGTACGCCGCGAGCGTCATCATTGTGCGGCAGACGCAGCCGACAATCCGCGATGGAATGACAGTCCGCCTGACGGGCACGACACCGTAACGGGACAGCTGCACATCAGCTGAGTCGCACAGCCGGCGAGCGTTTCGCTCGGACAGGCGGTGACGTCTACGCTCGACAGTGCGGCACCGCTAAAGTGCCCTAAAGTCGGTCCAGGGAATTAAATTAGGGCGATCAATGATCCCGATCGCCCTTTTTATTGCGGTAACGTTCTACGTCGGCGCCGCCGCCATCGCGGCGTTGCCTTTTGCCCGCCGCGTAAAGGCGCCGGTCAGCGGCGTCGTAATAACCCTGCTGCTCGGCATCGGGGCGCACGCCACGGCGCTCGCTAGTCTTACCCGGCAGGCCGGCGCTGCCTCACTCACCGGGCTCGGACCCGGACTCTCGTTCGCCGGCCTGGTGCTCGCCCTCTCGCTTCTGATCGTCGAGAGTCTCGCACGCGAGGTGAGTCTCACGCTCGTGGCGGCTCCGCTGGCGGCTCTCGTCACGATGGCGGGCAACCTTACCGGCCTGCAGCCGTTTCTGGAGCCGCAAGGAACTCAAGCTGTGTGGCTTGCGATGCATATCGTGCTCAGCTTCGTGGGCATCGCAGCCTACGCCACCGCTGCCGCGGCAGGGACGATGTACCTCGTCGCTCGGCGAGAGCTCAAGTCTGCCCGCTTTGGGGCGATCTTCAGATTCTTCCCGCCGCTGGACACACTCGATCGCGTCAATCACGTCGCTTCGATCGCCAGCTTTTTCGGGCTGACGCTCGGACTCTCGCTGGCGATCGCGTATTCGTTCCAGTACAAGGCGGTGGTCCTGCCCCAGATCATCTGGGGATCGGCAGCATGGATTGCTGTGAGCGCGCTCGTCCTCGGCCGAGTGCTCCGCGGGTGGCAGGCCCGCCGCGCGGCGCTAATGTCGGCGCTGACGTTCGCCAGCGTCATGGCGCTCTATGTGGTGTTCCGGATGGCTTCGCTCAACCGCGGGCAATTCCTGTGAGCGACTTTCCGATCGCGCTGCACGGCGAGCGGGTGACCGCGGTCGTCATTGGGGGAGGCTCCGTCGGAACCCGGAAGGCGCTGGCGCTCGTCGAGGCCGGCGCCCAGGTGCGAGTCGTTTCCCCAGACATCACACCCGACCTGGCTGACGCTGAGCGAGAGCACCGTCTGACGATCGTGCGTGAGTCGTATCGCCCGTCGCAGCTCGACCAGGCGACTCTGGTGATTGCTGCAACGAATTCGCGCGAGGTGAATGCTCAGGTTGCGGTCGACGCCCATTCCCGAGGCAAGCTGGTGAACATCACCGACTTTCCCGACGAGGGAAACTTCCACACGATGGCGCTGCACCGGTCAGGCGACGTCACCATTGCGGTTTCAGCGGGCGGTGTGCCGGGAGCAGCGTCCAGGATCCGCGACGCGATCGGCGAGAGGTTCGACGAGCGCTACGGGCGCGCGGTCTCTGCCCTGCGCGGATTGCGGTCACGCCTGATCGCCGGCGGTGACGAGCGCTGGCGAGACGCAGCCCCCAAGCTGATTGCCGAGGACTTCTGCACCTCTGTGGAAGACGGGTCCTTCACAGAGAAGGTCGACACGTGGCGGTAAGCGTCGCGGGTGTCAGCCACGCCACGGCCCCAATTGAAGTGCGGGAGAAGCTCGCCTTTCGCCCGCAGGAGGCGGTTCGCGAGCTCGCTGCCCTGCGCGGTGCAGGCCTTATCCGCGAGGGCGTGGTTCTATCGACCTGCAATCGCACCGAGATCTACGCTGTCGAACAGAACGGGGATTCGATCGGACAGATCACGGACATTCTCTCCGCGCGCCTTGGCCAGGACGCATCGCAATTCATGTATCTGCGACGCGATCGCGATGTCGCATCGCATCTGTTTGGAGTTGCTGCCGGACTCGAGTCCATGATACTCGGCGAATCCCAGATACACGGTCAGGTCAAGGATGCCTGGGAAGACTGCCGCGCCGAGTCTGGACCGATTCTCAATCGAATGTTCCAGAGCGCCCTTCTTGCCGCTGCGCGCGCGAGGGAAGAAACGGGAATCGGACGCGGCGCCGCATCGGTCAGCTCCGCCGCAGTGCAGCTTGCCAAGAAAATCTTCGGCAGCCTCAACGGGCGTCGGGCGATGATCCTCGGCGCGGGCGATGTCGCGGAGATTGCCCTGGAGTGCCTGCAGAACGAGGGAGTGAAGGTCGCGATCGTTGCCAACCGGACTTTCGAGCGCGCGCAGTCGCTGGCAGAGCGCCACGCAGCGACCGCCATGCACTACGAGCAGTGTTGGAAATCGCTGAGTGAAGTCGATGTTCTGCTTTGCTCGACGGCCTCGCCGGTTCCAGTCGTAACGGTTGCTCGCGTGCGCGACGCGGTCGATGCCCGCGGCGACAAGCCTCTCTGCATTCTCGATATCGCGCTGCCGAGGGACGTCGAAGCAGCCGTCGGCGATCTCGAGAACGTCTTTCTCTATGACCTCGACGATCTTCGTGCCGCAGCTGCGGCGAATCTGGAGCGGCGTGAGGAGGACATCCCAGCGGCGAAACAGATCATCGCGGAGGAAGTGCAGGTCTATTGGGATTGGGTTGCAGGACTCGTGGCGGTTCCCGTTGTCCGGGAATTCAGAGAGGAGATGGAGAAGGTTCGGAGCGCGGAGCTCGCCGCAGCTCTCAAACGAATCGGTCCACTCACAACGGAACAGCAGGGAGCAATCGAACACTTTTCCAGGGCGCTGATGAACAAGTTTCTGCACGAGCCGAGCGTGAGGCTCAGGGCTGCTGCCACCAACGGCCGTGGCCTGGGCGTCGTCGACGCGGCGCGATACCTCTTCGGCTTGGGAGAGGGAGCGGACTCACACCAGGCAGAGCACACCGAAACGCCTGCCGAGACGAAGGATGCTTTTCCGCACGAGGGAACCGATCTCAATGCGTAAGGTTCTCGTCACGGGAGGAGCCGGCTTCATCGGCTCGCACGTCGCCGATCTCTTTCTGGAAAAAGGATGGGAAGTCTCGATCGTCGACGATTTGTCGTCCGGGAAAAAGGAGAACGTTCCTGCCGGCGCGAAATTCCACGAGATCAGCGTTACCTCACCCGAGCTGGTGCGGTTGGTGACCGAGCAGAATTTTGACGTGATCGCCCACCTCGCCGCGCAGATGGATGTTCGGAAGAGCGTCGCAGACCCGCTCTTCGACGCAACTGTAAATATCGTCGGCACGCTCAACCTCATGGAGGCATTGCGAGCGGCAGGATCTCGCGCCCGGGTTGTCTTCACCTCCACTGGAGGGGCTCTCTACGGCGACTTCAATACACCGCCGAACTATGAGACGTATCCCAAGGATCCGGAGTCTCCGTATGCGATCGCAAAGCTCAGCGCCGAGTACTATCTCGCTTACTACGGCCGCGTTCACAAAATGGAGTCGGCGGCGGTTCGGTTTGGCAACGTGTACGGACCAAGGCAGGACCCGCACGGCGAGGCTGGGGTGGTTGCGATCTTCTGTGGTCGAATTCTCGGGAATCAGCCGCTGACGATTTTCGGGGATGGAACTCAGACGCGCGACTATGTGTACGTCGGCGACGTTGCGCGCGCGATGTACCTCGCATCAACCGAGCCTCTTCCGTCCAGGGGGCGTCTGGACGCGCGCGCATTCAACATTGGAACGGGCAAGGGGACGAGTGTCGTCGAGATAGCCGCCTTGCTGCAGGAGGTAGCGGGTTCGAGGGTGCCGGTTGAGTTTGCGCCGCACCGTCCAGGCGAGCAGCAGGATTCTTTCGTCAACGTGGACAAAGCGCGCGAGGTCCTCGGGTGGTCCCCGCTCGTGACGTTGCCCGAGGGGCTGGCCCTGACGTTCGCGTGGTTCGAGCAACGAGTCAGCGGAGTATCCGTTTGAGCGTCTTTCTGATCCTGCAGATAGCGCAGGCGATACCGAGCTCCCCGATGGAGCTGATCACGAGCTCCACCGGCGCCACAAAATTCGTCCTTGGCATTCTGGTCGTGCTCTCCCTCATCAGCTGGGGGATCATCTTCACCAAGTGGTACGAGCTGCGTCGCGCGGGCCGCATCACCCATTCTTTCGCGCACGAGTTTGCGGGCGCGCGCAGCGTCGAAAGCGCTGCGCAGATTGCGCGTCGAACCAACGGACCGCCGGCGACGATCATGGAGCGCGCGATGCGCTTTATCGAGGAGACGACCCCCGCGCTTTCCGGGACTTCAGAGCGGGCGGCCCGGTTCAGCGGGTCGCAGGTCGAAGCTCTCAAGCTCGTCCTGGATGCAGAAACGACGTCCGAGCGAGACCGCTTGAGCAAGTGGGTTCCGTCACTGGCCACCATTGGCTCCGTCAGTCCGCTCATTGGACTTCTGGGTACAGTGCTCGGCGTCATCGATGCCTTCGTCGGAATCGCGGCAAAGGGCTCGGGAAACATCGGGGCTGTCGCACCCGGCGTTGCCGAGGCGTTGATCGCCACCGCAGCGGCGCTCAGCGTGGCCATTCCTGCCGTCTTTGCCTACAACATTTTCGCGTCGCGCCTCAACAAGATCGAAGGTCAGCTCGAGAGCTTCGGCTCGGAGCTGATCGCGCTGCTGGTGCGCGAAGGCAGGATCTGATGGCGCGCCGGGGGCGTGGCCGCGATCGGCTCGTACTCAACGCGGAGATCAACGTCGTGAGTCTCATCGACGTCATGATGCTGCTGATGATCATCTTCATGATCACCGCGCCCATGATGCAGGGAGGCGTCGATATCACCCTGCCCAAGGCACAGTCGCGCCCGCTGGAATCCAAGAGCGGACTCACAGTAACGATCGATCGCAGCGGCGCCATCTATGTCGACGAAGCGCGGCTCAGCCTTGCCCAGTTCACAGCGAGCTTCAAGGCGCTGGCGAATCGACGAGGAAGCGGCGGCGTTTATTTGCGAGCGGACGACGGCGTGCCCTACGGCTCAGTCGTGAGGGTTCTCGCGATAATGCGAGCGAGCGGGGTCGGCGACATAGGCCTCGTCGCCGAGCCGCCCGAGGGGAAATAGGCGGATGGCGAGGGGAGCGGGCGGATCACGTCTCATTGCCCCCTTTACGCTCTCGGCGATCCTTCACGCGGCTGTAGCGACGCTCCTCTTCGACACGCTGAAGGAGCGCAAACCGGTTGCCCTGCCACCCATGTATCGGGTCAACATTGTCGCCGCGCCAGCCGGTGAAAGAGCGATTGGAGAGGTCAAGAGCGGCCAAGCCAAAGCGGCTACGCCTGTTACGCAGCCGAGTGCAGCGCAGTCAACGCCAAAGGAAATGCCGCTTCCCAAGGCGAAACCCGCGCAGAAGACTCCCGCGCGCGCGACGCCAAGTGCACCAAAGCCTGCTGCCAAGGCAGGTGCGGCAGATGCGAAAGCGGTTCCACAGCCAAAGACAGAGGCGCCCAAGGCCGGCGGCGGCCCTGTCGGCGGAAAGGGAACCGATGTCGCGACGGTGCGCACGGACGGGATCGACTTCGCTTTTCCAGGGTACCTCAACAACATCGTTCGACAGATTGCACTCAACTTCAGGCCAAGAAACACGAACGCGGGTCTCAAGGCGGAGATCAGGTTTCTGATACATCGCGATGGGTCTGTTTCAGACCTCACGTTCATCAGACGCTCGGGCAATTTCTCATTCGACCTGGAAGCACAGGGCGCGGTGGAAGCGGCGTCGAGCGCGCGCCGGTTTGGACCATTGCCCGATGGCTTTGCAGATGATGTGCTCCCAGTCGTATTCAGCTTTGACCCCGAATTCCTGAAATGACCAAGGTGCGCCGTGTCGGTCTGATCATGATGTTGTGCTGCATCGCATTCCCGAAACTGGCGCGTGCGCAGGACACGACGGCGGCGGGAGTGCGGCTCGGTCTGAATTACGCCGCGGGCTCCAAGCCAGGCGTGATCGTGCTGCCAGTCGCTGACGACTACGGCGACGACTCTCTGCGCATCATCGTCCAGCGCGATCTCGACTACGGCGATCGGTTGAACGTGATCGCGCTCGATCCGGAGACGCTCCAGGGACTGGTTCCTCCGCTGGGAGGAAAGATCAATTTTCCGCTCGTGGCGAAGTTCGGCGCCGCGCTGCTGATACGAATGACCCAGACCACACAGGGGCTGCACGTGGCGGCCTACGATGTCGCGAGGGAGCAGCTGCTTCAGTCGGATCAGTTCCTGTTCGATCGGCGCGACAGAGACTGGAGATTCGCACTTCACGGCGTCTCAGATCAGATCGAACAGTGGGTCTTTGGAAAGCGCGGAATCTCTCAGACGCGCATCGCCTACGTGAACGACGGCCTGCTGCGAATCATCGATGAAGACGGAGCATTGACGCGTTCGATTACGACCGGGAAAGGAGCGCTCTCTCCGGCGTGGTCGCCCACCGGAGAATCGGTGGTGTATACGGTGCTCGGAAATTCCGGAACACAGGTGGAAGAGCTTGACGTGCGCACAGGGCGAACGCGCCGCATCAGCCAGATTCAGGCCGGACTCAACATCACGCCGGTATACCAACCCGGTGGAAACGCGATTCTGTACGCGCAGGGAACGGGCAACGGAACCGATCTGGTTCTGGCGAACCTCGATTCAAGCGGATCGCGAAAAATCACCGTCGGCAGAGGTACGGACAACACCTCCCCTTCCTACAGTCCCGACGGCCGTCAGGTTGCGTTCATCTCGGGCAAATCGGGTCAGCCCCAGGTTTATATTATGGATGCCGACGGCTCGAACATTCAGCTGCTGACGCCCTATACCGCGGGCACACGCAGCTATCGCGCGAGCCCGGACTGGTCGCCCGACGGCAATGCGGTTGCCTACGAGCAGCAGAATGGGAACTTCCAGGTGTGGATGATCGATTTGCGGGACCGCATCCCGAAGCAGCTCACGAGCGAAGGCGAAAACGAGGATCCGTCCTGGGCGCCCGACGGGCGTCACATCGTCTTCACGTCGACCCGCTCGGGGGACAAGCAGTTGTGGATTCTCGACACCGAGAGCGGCCGAGCGCGGCAGCTCACGCATAACAAGGGAGCGAGATTGGCGGCATGGTCGCCGATACTCGCCAATCCGGAAGTGGGAACCTACTCGCAATGACAAAATCTGCACCTCTTTTTCTTGCAATCCTCGCTCTCTCCGCCAACGCGTGTTTTTTCGCGACCAAGCAGGACATCGACAGGCTACAGGCTGACATCACCGGCACGCGCGTGAGCTCGAGCGCGGCCGACTCCGTCCAGCGGGTTCAGCTGGTCGAGGTGAGCCGGTCGGTGCGAACGCTCAACGACTCGATATCCGCGCTCAGCAAGAGAGTGTCGGCGATGCGCACTGCCTCGGAGAGCGAGATGACGGCGATGAAGGAAAACATCTCACAGCTCCAGGATCTGAGCGGGCAGAGCGAGCAGCGGCTGCGAGACATGCGCGCGGCTCTCGAGGAAAAGCGCCAGCAGCAGCAGGATCAGACGGCGGCCGCGGGCCTTCCGGACAGTACCGGCTCGCTCAGCTCGCCGGCAACCGGTCCGGGACCGCTGCAGCTTCTGCAAGCGGGGCGTGACCAGCTGCTCAAGGGTGGCAATGCCTCAGCAAGGAGCGCGTTCAACGAGCTCATCACGAAATATCCGAAGTCAGAGTACGTGCCCGAGGCTATGTTCTACACCGCGCAGGCGTACGCGGCGGAGCGGAATCTCACCGCAGCCGACGCAGAATATTCTTCGCTCATCGCGAAATATCCGGCATCGCCGCGGGTTCCTACCGCGATGTACAAGCGGGCGCTCCAGCTACAGGCCGGGAAGAAGAACGCTGAAGCGAAGAAACTGTACCAGGACATCATCAAGCGCTTCCCGCGCTCTGACGAGGCCGCACTCGCCGACGAGCGCCTACAGTCGATGCGGTAGCACGAGGTCCTCGCATGAGCGGAGCTCCTGGCCAAGAGATGCCGTTCCTGGATCATCTGGAGGAGCTGCGTAGGCGTCTCTTCTGGATCGCCGGCGCCGTCGTCCTCGGCGTGGTCGTGGCTTTCGCGCTCCTCTCCAGGCTGGACATCATCAGGCTTCTCGAGAGACCAATCCTTCCGCTGCTTCACGGGCAGAAGCTGATCTACACGCACCCGGGGACGTCCTTCCACATTCTGCTGAACGCGTCCCTGGTGCTGGGGATCATCCTCGCGTCGCCGATCATCGTTGCGCAGCTGTGGGGTTTCCTCGCGCCGGCGCTGTACTCCCACGAGAAGCGAGTGGTGGTGCCGGTCGTTGTCTCGATGGCTTCGCTCTTTCTCGCAGGTGTGTCGCTCAGCTATTTCGTCGTGCTGCCGCTGACGCTCCAGTTTCTGATGAGCATTGAGTCGACGGCGCTCACACCGATGATCTCGGCTACGGAGTACTTCGACTTTGCGATAAGCATGTGCCTGGCATTCGGCCTCGTGTTCGAGGTCCCGATTGCCATCCTTGCATTGACGGCACTGGGGATCATCACGCCGCAGTTCCTTTCGAAATACAGACGACACGCGATTGTCGTGTGTCTCACGGCCGCCGCGTTCATCACTCCAGGCGCCGATCCCTATTCGTTGTTCGCACTGGCCATTCCGCTTTACATCCTGTACGAGCTGAGCGTGTTCGTCGCGATCATTGCGTACCGGAAGCGGCAAAAGCGGCGCGACCGTCTCGAGGCGGAGCAGATTGGAACCGAGGCTCCGGCTGCGGAGGCGCACGCGGTGCCTCGATCTCTGTACCTGCTTCTCGTCGCAGCTCTGCTCGTGCCGGGGGCGCGGGCACTCGCACAGGTCCCGCGCACTCCGGATTCCCGGAGTCAGACCACGAGGCAGCGTGCGGATACTGCCGGCCGCAAGGAGAACGCTGATTCCAGTCGGACGAAAGAGTTGATCAAGTGGCTGGAGGCCGACTCCGTAATGAAGGTGCTGATGGCGCGGCCCGGATACGCTGCGACCCGCTACCAGGCCGACCAAGTCGTGTTCGACGCGCGCACACGGTTGCTGCATCTGAAAGGGAAAAAGGCGGGTGTCCAACGAGATCAAACCGTGCTCGTGGGTGATAGCATCGTATACAGCGACTCGACCAAGATCATTGTCGCGCGCGGCGACACCGTGATTCTGCGGGATCCGTCGCGACAGGCCGCGGACGTCATAGCGCGGGGACGAATGGCGTACAACGTCACTCTGCATCGAGGGTGCGTGACGAACATCAGCACCTCCATCGAGTCCGGCCAGCAATGGTTCGTCGAGGGCGCCGACGCGTGCTTCGTGAGCGACACGGCGCGTTTCGTCGCTGACACGACGCGCGGGCGGGAGACCGCCTTCTACGCGCGTAACGCATCGATCACCAGCTGCGACGACTCGATACCCGATTACCACTTCCAGGCGAAGGAAGTGAAGATGGTCTCGAAGAACATCATGGTTGCGCGCCCCGCTGTGCTGTACATCGGCGAAGTCCCGATCATGTGGCTCCCTTTCATTTTCCAGGACATGCGATCCGGAAGGCGGAGCGGTGTGCTGACGCCGAGGTTCGGGCTCAGCGAGCTATTCCGCAACAGCCCGACCTATCGGCGTCACGTCGAGAACGTCGGCTATTATTTCGCCCTCAGCGATTACATGGACGCGGAGTTCGCGCTCGACTGGCGGAGCGGCGCCAGGTCTACCCTCGGTGATCCAGGCTGGGTGCGCCTGAACGGCGAGATGCAGTACCGCTGGCTCGACCGATTCCTCAGCGGACGGATTGGAGCGTTTCGTCATACCCTGTTTGATGGAACGACCAACACGGGCATTAGCTGGCAGCATACCCAGAGCTTCTCAGACGCGACGCACCT
>DATARP010000030.1:0-4216 GCA_036264075.1 Gemmatimonadaceae bacterium | reverse complement strand
CAATTGAGTGGCATCGGCGGCAGAAATTGTCCGTCGGGCAGCTGCGGCATGTTCTCGTGCGTCCCATTGATGCCGGCGTGCTTCTCGACGTGGTCGTACCAGGGCGCGAGATCGTTGTACCGGATCGGCCAGTCAACGGCGATTCCATCCTTGGCGTTCGCCTCGAAGTCGAAGTCGCTCCAGCGGTAGCTCTGGCGGCCCCACATCAACGATCGCCCGCCCACGTGATAGCCGCGATACCAGTCGAAGCGCTTTACCTCGGTGTACGGGTTGTCCTTGTCGGATGCCCAGTAGTCGAGATTCGTCTCGTTGAGCGGGTAGTCGCGCTTGAGGACCGGGAACAGCTCTTCCATCGCGCGCGTTCGGCCGCCGCGATGCGGATACTCCCACGGACCCTTGGTCGCGTTGACGTAGTCCTTGATGTGCTCGATGTTCTTGCCGCGCTCGAGCATGAGTACGCGGAGACCTTTCTCGGTGAGCTCCTTGGCGGCCCAACCGCCGGAGATCCCTGATCCTACGACAATCGCATCGTAACTCGTATCCGGCATCACGTCCTCAGTTTGGGGGGCGCAGAGGATGGGAATATGTCGCGCGGACAGCCGATGGGCTACCGGTTGCCAGCCCGCTTTCGGGCTCGTCATCCAAGGCCTTTCCTCGCCTCAGATTTCGCATCCCTTTCCGAAAAAGGTAGAATGGTTACAACCGACGGATCGACCGTATCGAGAATCCGGACCCTAGGAATCTGGGTAGGTGTTTTTGCCGTCCTCGGACTGGTCGTCGTCCTCAAGGGACGCCACACACCTGAGCATCGCCGAATTCTGACGCCCGCCGGCGGAGCCATCGATCCAACGAGCGTGGGGAAAGCCCCACCCCTGATGTTGGGGGTGGATACCCCGCCCGAAGGTCCGAACGGCAAAGTTGCCTGGTTCCTCCGAAAATATTCGGAACGATTCCCCGCTGCGCAGCACAAAATGGCGATGGAACAGGGTGCGGACATCGAAACGTTGCCGCCGGAGTGGCCAAACCCCAGATACATCTCCGACGCCGCCGCCTACCCTTCCGTCGAGACCTACTTCCTCGGCTACCTCCGCTACCTGGACGCGGCGAAGGAGCGGTATCCCGTGCTGATGGACAGTATCGCCCGGACCACCGTGATCGAATCGAAGATGGAATCGGCGGACTCCGCTGATGTGCTCAAGGGTATACGCGCAGGGTTCGCGTCGAAGCGCACCGCCAACCTCCAGATGTTCCAGGACGGCCAAGCCTACGGACAGTCCGCATTGCGCCTTCACTACTATCTGGCGTCACTCGGATCGAGGGTGTCATACAATTACACAGAAAACACCCCGAAATTCGAAAACGATTCGGAGCGCCAGAAGGTGGACACGCTCCTGGCTGAGGTGCAGCGGTACGGCGCCAAGCTGGCCGCCGCGTCGAAGCCCTAGGCCATCAACTCGCCCACCAGCGGTTTGATCTCTTGCTGAGCTGCCGGAGCTTTGGGCGGCGCCGAGTACGACCGGGGCGAGATATGCGCCGGTTTCATCGCTCGTGCGCGAGCCTTGGCTGCATGTGCGCCAGCGCAGCCGCCGAGGGCGACGAAGATGAGAATCCAACAGGTGTAAAGCGAGCGCGTGTAAAGCGTGAAACGGTTCATGTCGTTGGGGTGTGAGTGCACCATTGATAATCAGGCGCGTCAGAACCTCGTCACAGGAAACCACCCCGACCGTTATCAAAAAGAAATCGGGGACATCATTCGATGCCCCCGGCGCGAATGGTGCAGCGAATCCGCCATCATGGGACTGCTCTCATGACCCTCGGCCGACGCTTCATCTGCGGAGCTCTCGCACTTGCGCCTACCGCGTGCGAAAGACCGAGTCGCTCTGCGCCGATGGACACACTCGCCGTCGTGAGAGACAGTGTGCAGCAACTCCACCAAACCAGCTCAGGTCTCCGCGCAATGTCGTTTACAGTCTCTTCACCCGCATTCGTCGCCAACGGATCCATACCGGCAAAGTACACCTGCGAGGGCGCGGACACTTCGCCGCCCCTTCAATGGTCCGACGCGCCGGACGGAACGCGGAGCTTTGCTCTCATCGTCGACGATCCCGATGCGCCAGATCCCGCCAAGCCACAGCGGGTCTACGTGCATTGGGTGGTCTATGACATTCCCGCGAGCACCAACAGGCTCGCGGAGGGCGCGGCAAAGAGCGGGCTGCCATCGGGGGCGATTCAGGGCACCAATGATTGGGGCAAGCAGACGTACGGTGGCCCGTGCCCGCCGATCGGCCGGCATCGTTATTTCTTCAAGCTCTACGCGCTCGACGTGGAGCTCAAGGGATTGAAGAACGCCACGAAGGCTCAGCTGGAAAAGGCAATGCACGGGCACGCGCTCGACAACGCCCAGTTGATGGGCACCTATGAGAAAGCCAAAAAGTAGGTACGGTGGCTGACCAAGCTTCTCTGAGGCTTGTCACCCTGCTCAGGGCGTTACAGATTCGGCGAAACCTTCATTTTCCAGGAGCAGCATCATGGCCATCCAAATGAAGACGTCGGGCGTGCACCACATCTCGCTACGTGTCAGCAACCTCGAGCGCGCGAAGAAGTTCTACTGCGACACGCTGGGCTTCCAGCACCTGATGGATGCCGACAATCTCTGCCTGTTTCTTGCGGGCGGCACTCCGTTCGGACTGCGCGGCCCGACGGACGCAATGCCCAAAGGAGACAAGTTCAATCCCCACCGCGTCGGTGTGGATCACATCGCGCTCGCCTGCAGCGATGCGTCGGAGCTCAAGCGCGTGGCCGATGCGCTGTCCGCGGCTGGAATAGAGAACACGGGCGCCAAGCGTGACGAGACTCTTGGAAAAGATTACGTCGCGTTCAAGGACCCCGATCGGATCGCGTGGGAATTCTATATGGCATGATCGGTCGCACGGCCAGCCCGACTTCGTCTTAGTAGCCAGCCGGACTGCAGACAAAAACCGGCTAGCCTACCCGCTCTCCACTAATGGCGTCGAAGAAGTGCGCCTTCTCCAGATCAAACGCCAGAAAGATCTTTGACCCGATCGGCGGCAACGACTGCGGAGACACGCGCGCGGTGACGTCGTGTTTTCCGGCGCTGGCATAGATAAAGGTTTCGTTCCCGAGAGACTCTACGAGATCCAGGCGCGCGGATGCGGTCGCGGCGGCGGCGCGCGGGCCGGCGACGATCGTTACGTCCTCGGGCCTGATTCCCATCGTGATCGCCTTCCCCCTCGCGCCCGCGAGTCGCGACGCTACGCGCTGCGGGAGATTGATCTCCCACTCCCCGCCCTCGGCCACGAACCTCGACGGTCCGCCACCCTCAACGGTTCCGTTCGCGAAGTTCATCGCCGGATTGCCGATGAATCCAGCGACGAATCTGTTCTTTGGCTTTTCGTAGAGGTTGAGCGGCGTGTCGATCTGCATCACGTGACCCTTGTTCATCACCACGATCCTGTCGCCCAGCGTCATCGCTTCCACCTGATCGTGCGTGACGTAGATCATCGTCACCTTCAGCTCCTGGTGGAGTCGCGCGATCTCGCGGCGCATGGAGACACGCATCTGCGCGTCGAGGTTGGAAAGCGGCTCGTCGAAGAGGAACACCTGGGGCTGCCTGACTATTGCGCGGCCGAGTGCGACGCGCTGGCGCTGGCCGCCTGACAGCTGGCGCGGCTTGCGATCGAGATACTCCTGAAGCCCTAAAGTAGCAGCGGCAGACTGGACCCGATCGGTGATGTCAACGGCTGACATGTTCCTGAGCTTGAGCGCGAAGCCAAGGTTTTCCCTCACTGTCATGTGCGGATAGAGCGCGTAGTTCTGGAACACCATCGCGATGTCGCGCGCCTTGGGCGGAACGTCGTTCACGACGCGATCGCCAATCTTGATGGTGCCGGCGCTGATGGATTCCAGCCCGGCGATCATCCGCAGCGTCGTGCTCTTTCCGCAGCCCGACGGCCCGACGAGCACGACGAACTCGCCGTCCTTCACGTCGAGATCGACGCGATCGACGGCTACCTGCTCGGCCCCCTCAGTATATATCTTGCGAACACCCTCGAGTCTCACTCGCGCCATATTGCCTCTTCACATGAATCGCACTCGTTCTGTATGAAAGCTGAAAAGCTCTCAGCATTAGTCAGCCCGCGGCTCCCGGTTTCAGTTTTGTGGATACCCGATCGGGTCTCGATATCCCGGCCGCGAT
>DATARP010000016.1:0-5071 GCA_036264075.1 Gemmatimonadaceae bacterium | reverse complement strand
CGGCCTGCTCGCGGCGGAGATGACCGCAGTCGACGGCAAGGATCCGGGCGACCTCTACCGCGATCTGACGCGAAAGTATGGAGAGCCCGCGTACGCGCGGATCGACGCACCGGCGACTCCCGAACAGAAAAAAGTTCTTGCAGCGCTCTCAGCGAAGGACATCACGCGCTCGGAGCTGGCGGGCGAAAAGATCGTGAGCATCCTGACGACGGCGCCCGGCACCAGCGATCCGATAGGCGGAATAAAAGTCGTCACGGAGGACGGTTGGTTCGCCGCGCGCCCGTCGGGAACGGAGAATGTCTACAAGCTGTACGCCGAGAGCTTCAAGGGGCCGGAGCACCTGAAGCGAATCCAGTCGGAAGCGCGCGAGGTTGTCGACGGCGTGCTGGGAGCTCGCTCCTAGGTAGTCTGCGTGCCTTCAACGACGTTCCTCTCCGAACGGCCGGCGATGAGAGCGTCGACGGAGAATCTGCCACCACTGGTTAGCAAGAGAGCCAGGCTCGACACGCAGAGAAGGAATTCGAGCTCGAAGTGCGAAAACCCGTTCTTCAGCTGCACAAGAAAGATGGCACCGAGCATGTCGATGATGAAGCCGAGCGCGAACAAACGGGTGAGGAAACCGACGGCGAGTGCGATGCCGCCGAAGAACTCGAGCAGTCCGACCAACGGACCCATGAGGCCAGGCATGGGGACGCCCATGTGCGTGAACGCGCCGGTGACGCCAGCGAATCCAAAAACGAACAGCTTCTGAAAGCCGTGGTTGATGAAGACCGTTGCGACGGCGAGACGGAGCGCCGCCAATCCGAGGTCCATCTGGCGGGGTGAAGCGCGAAACAAGGACATCGGATCAGCCTCCGGGTAGCAGCGCGTCGGGCGCAGAGCGAAAGTGGATCACTTGAATCGGCTGCCGGCGACGCGCGATGTCCTCATACAATAGCAAATACTGCTCGCCCGTGCCTCTTTGCACCGCGTAGACCTTCACGAAGCCTCGGCCGCTCGTGCTGCTGGACGTGATGCCGTTGAATCCGGTGACATCGGTAAACGAAGTGGCGGTGAAGTCGATTGCCTTGATCTCGAAGTCCGACGGAATATCCAGGTCGTAGCGCTGGACAGAGGCGGTCGGAGAGAGAGGCTCCGGCACGGTATTCACCGAAGTTGTACAGGCGGATGCTGCTGCTGCGATCGAGCTGAGGACCAACGTTGACCAACGACGCACAAGATCTCCTCGGGGCATAGGGCAGTGGGTAGAGACGCAATTGCGCTTCAAAGGAGCAGCGTCGCGCATTTGCGGCCGGAGTCGCCCCTCAGATTATTTACGTCCCAGTAAACTGGAGTGCTGTTCATGTTCTGTTTTGCATCTCGCGCACGCGCGATCGGGGCTGCAGTGTATAGCATGCGCATTCACAGAAACTTTCTGGCGATCGTGGCGCTGACCGCGCTTACTCCGTTCGCGGCGCGAGCCCAGGCGACTCGACCCATCCTGGCAGTATTTGCTCACCCAGACGACGAGCGCGTAATCGGTCCCTTGCTGTCACGCCTGGCGAGAGAGGGAAGGGAGACGCACCTCGTAATCGCGACCGACGGATCTCAGGGTGTTCGTGATTTCGCGCACATCCCGGCGGGGGCGGAGCTCGCCGCCGCGCGCACGAAGGAGGCGACGTGCGCAGCGAATCGCCTCGGCGTGCGGCAGCTCCACATCCTCGGACTTCCGGATGGCGGACTCGCATCCTTCGCTGTGCTGGACAAGCTGCGGTCAGGAGTCGCGGCGATCATCGATTCGTTGAAGCCCGCGGCGATTATCACGTTTGGTCCCGAGGGCGGCACCGGACATCCCGACCATCGACTGGTGGGCGACGTCGTGACGCAGATCATCGAGAGCGACTCGCGCTACGCGAACATCGACGTGCTGTACGCGTCACTGCCGACGGAGCGTCTGCGCACCGCGCCGCGCGCAGAGCCGACCGTGCATGGAATGGCGGAAGCGCTGCTCACGGTGCGCGTGCCCTTCGAAGAGCGCGACCTCGTGGCGGGACGGGAGGAATTCGCGTGTCACCGCACGCAGTACGCGCCCGCGGAGATGGATGCGGTGAACGCCTACCTAGCGCACGCGTGGAACGGCTACGTGTGGATGCGGCCGTGGAACGGCACGCTACATGATCCCGGGATTTTCAGGCGATAATCGGAAGCGCTCAACGCAACATGAACAGCACGCTCGGATCTACGGGATAGCGGCCAAAGTGGCGGCCGTAAATAGCTAGCCCGCCGGGAAGCGCATCGCCCACCTCCAGCCTTACGATCAGCGTTCCGGTTCGCGCTCCTGTTGCGAGTGCGGACGCCGGAATCGGAACGCGCAACAGCTGACCGTACGAGCCGGCCTCGCGCAGCTTCCCGTCGCGCTTCTGTGAATACCAGCTCAGGATTCCGCGATGATCGGCTGGGTCATCGGTGAGATCGTAATGGCCGGCGGCTTCGCCGTTCACACGCACCGTCACGGCGCTCGGATACTTTCGCTCGTCGGTCATCGGGTAGGAATTCGGGTTTCTGCTCGGATCCTGGCTTCCGCCCCCGCGCATGAAATCACCGCCCACGCTGTCGCCCGCTTCGCGGTCCTTGCCGAACAATTGCTTTGCCGATGCTTCCACCAGGAAGGTCGCCTTATCGACGGCGCTCGCGGCCAAGCCGGCTGGCCAGGGGATCTTGTACTCGAAATATCCCGCCCCCGCGCCGTTCACCTTGAGGCCATCCATTGCCATCCACGTTTTGCGCGACCACTTCGCATCGGTGTGCGCGGCGGGATCCACGCGCACGAGCAACGCTCGGCGGCCGTCGGCTGTACGAACTTCGCGGGGCGGATCGGCATCGACCACGAACGTCGTGAAATTCCGGGCGAGGACCGCGCCAGCCGCGTCCTCGAGGCGCACCGTCAGCACCGCGACCGCGCTCTCGTTCGGCATCGTCACCGGCAGTGACGGCAATCCCTCCGACATCCACGGATGGTACTTCACCATTCTGCGTCCGCTGCTCCACGTCTTGCGTTCGCCGAGCGCGTTCCATCCGTAGAGCTCGGTGCGGAGGACGAGTGAATCGCCGAGCGTGCGATTACCAGTCAGAAAAGATGCCCAGAGCGGCACGCTCACAGTTTCGCTGGGCTTCGACGCGCGGGCCATCTCGTCGCCGACTGAGATGTAGAGCGGCGCGTGCAGATCGCGAAGCGACATTCCCGGCACGAGCTCTCCGAGTCCTGTTTCCTTGTTGGTGCGGTCGAAGCGCCAGTAGCCGTTCCACTCGTTGATCACGTCGTGGTGCTCGGTGTAGAGCCAGCCCGCGAGCTTGGGGTTCCGTCGAAATGCGTTTATCGCCAGGTGATAATCCCAGCTCCAGTCGACGTCGCCGGTGCTGCCATCGTATCCCCAGACATTCCCGAATTCCGAGTTGATCATCGGCTGTCCATCCTGCCGATAGCCCGGCTCGAAATGGTATTGCGATCCCGGGAACGTGCTGTCGCTCACCACCTTCATGTAGTCGCGCCACCGCCAGCCGGGCAGATACTCGTGCCACGAGTTGATGTCGGTTACCGTATGACCTCGCCCGCAACAGATCGAATTGTCCTCGACCAGCCTCGTCGAGTCGAGCGACTTGGCCAGCCGCGCCACCTCGGCCACTCTCCGCTGCGTTGCCGGCAGATAGACATCGTGGTCTCCGACTTTCGTCGTCAGTCCCCACGTTTCGTTGAACGTCACCCACGCAAAGACGGCGGGATGGTTGTAGTCGCGCTCGATCATCCCGCGCAGAGCCGTCTCGTGCTCGCGAAAGGCGGCCGAGTCGGGCGGTCCCCACCAGTTCGGGACATCAGCCATGATGAGGAGACCGAGCTTGTCCGCCCAGTACAGCTTGCGCGGGGTCTCGATCTTGATGTGCTCGCGCAACCCGTTGAGTCCGATCTGCTTGGCGCGGAGGATCTCCATCCGCGTGAAGGAATCGGTCGGAAATGTGTAGAAGCCGGTGGGATGGTACGCCTGGTCAAGCGCGAGCTGGAGGTAAACCGGAGAGTTGTTGAGCGACACGTATGGAATCGTGGTGCCCGGCAGATTCGTCACCGAGATCTTTCGCATTCCGAAATAGCTCTCGACGCGATCTGGAACTCCCGCACCCGAGACGGTGATCGTCGCTTCGTGGAGAAACGGATCGTCGAGCGACCAGCGGCGCGCTGACGGCAACGGAATCTCGAAGCGCGCATGATCGCTGCCGCCCGCGATCGTGCGCGTTGCGGAGGGCTTGTCGGCGCGGTTGGTGATGTCGACGCGAACCGTCACCGGCTTCGGCGCGGGCTCGAGCAATCTCACATCGACGCCGACGACATTGCGGTCGATACTCGGCGTGAAGTGCACCGTCGCCAGCGGAGTGCTGCCGCGCGCCTCGAGGTACACCGTCTGCCACGGTCCTCGCGCGTCCCCGTAACCCTGCTTCCCCTGGAGCTCGAACGGATGCGGCGTGTCGTCGACGCGGAGGGTCAGTCGTTGGCCGGCGAAGGTGGCGCGCGGCGTGAGCTCGAACGAGAATGGCGTGTAGCCGCCCTGGTGCTCGCCTAGCTTGATGCCGTCGAGCCAGGCGGTCGTCTTCCAGTCCGACGCGCCCACGACGAGGAAAATCCGCTTACCGCGCCAGCTCCGCGGAACGGTGATAGTGCGCTCGTACCACGCGACGTTTGCAGTGTCGACCACGCCGGAGAGCGGCGCCGCCCACGAGAAGGGGACAATTATTCTTCTCGTGGATCCGAGCGCGGCGTTCTGCCAGTTTTCGCGCGCGCCGACATCGGCGGGATCCGCCCGGAAGCGCCAGGCGCCGTTCAGATTCTGCCAATCCCGCCGTTGGAAATCCGGACGAGGATGCTCGGGGAGCGGGATCGTCTCGGCGCGCTGAGCTCGCAGCGGGAGAGGACCCAGCAACAACAGGAACCAGAGTGTCTTGCGCATGGACCGAAATCTACCCGCCGATGGACTTACTTCACGTTTTCGGCAAGCATGTACCCGGCCCCAACCGTATCAAGACGACAAGTCGCGCCGAGGGCGGC
>DATARP010000183.1:0-3844 GCA_036264075.1 Gemmatimonadaceae bacterium | reverse complement strand
GCGACCGGCCTGGAATGTGGCGTCACGTCATCTCTCCCAGCGCAGTGACCCGCGCAGCTCGCTCAACGAGTGCGTCCCATTCTTCCGGCACCATTCCTCCAGGTCCTCCACAAGCTTCATTGCCAGCCTCGGCTTTTGCATAGCAGCCGTGCCAACGGCAACCAGCGACGCGCCCGCGATCACATACTGTACTATGTCGGTCGCCTTGGAAATCCCTCCCACGCCCATCACGGGCAAGGCGACAGCCTTCGCGACTTTGTAAGTGGCCAGCACTCCGACGGGGAGTAGCCCAGCGCCGCTCACTCCGCCGGTGCCGAAGCCGAGCGCGGGCTTGCGGGAGTCGACGTCGATGACGAGGCCAGGCATGGTATTCACCACCGATATCCCGTCCGCTCCCGCGTCGGCCGCGATCTGGGCGGTCCTTTCTATGTCTGACAGCGTCGGCGAAAGCTTCACGAAGATCGGACGCCGCGTTGCTGCGCGCGAGCGCGACACCACGTCTGCGAGTGACCGCGGATCGGCGCCGAACTCCATCCCCCCTGCTCTGACGTTGGGGCAGCTCACGTTCAGCTCGAATCCCGACACGCCCGCCGAATCGTCGAGGGTGGAGACGACCGTCGCGAAATCCTCCGCCCGATTGCCGACGACGTTCACGAGCACCTTGGCCCGCCTGAGATTTTCCGCCAACCACGGGAGGTGCGTGGACTTCACTTCGTCGAGTCCCGGATTCGCGAGACCGACGGCGTTGATCATTCCTCCGTCGAATTCAGCGACGCGCGGCGCGGGCGCTCCGTGCCGGGGCTCGACGCTCACCGCCTTGGTTACCAGACCACCCAGAGAGTCGAGATCGATGACGTGCGCGAGCTCACGTCCATAGGCGGCCGTTCCCGCGGCCAGCAAAACCGGATTCTGAAAATCGATTCCCGCGACGGTGACTGCCAGCGCGGTTGGCGGCACCGCTACCGGGTGCCTCCCACTCGGGACTCGTAGTGCGCGAGGTAGTCGAGCACCGACTGCGCGATGTTTCTCGCCAATGCGCGCTGGTTGTCCTGGTCGCTCAAATACGTCGCCTCGGACTGATTGCTTCCGAAGCCGATCTCCACCAGAACCGCGGGCATGTACGATCCGCGCAGAACGGCGAAGTTCGCCTGCTGCACTCCACGATTCGGGCCGGGGTGCACGTCTATCAGGCCGTTCTGGATCGTGAGCGCGAGATCACTCGATTCCCTCAGGTGTTCGTTCTGCGCCATGTCGGTGATGATGAAGCTGAGTGGATCACCCTTCGGAGCGTTGGCCCCGGTCTCGAATTTTACCGATTCGTTTTCCATGTCCTGAACCCGGCGCTCGTCTTCCGTCTTCGCTTCGGCGAGAAAATATGTCTCGAATCCGTGTTCGCGGGCGGCCGCTGCCGTGTTGTAGCCCGGCGCATTGACGTGAATCGAGATGAAGACATCGCCGTGATTGCTGTTGGCGATCTTCCCCCGATCGGCAAGCGCGATCAGCGTGTCGGTCGTGCGCGTCATCAGGACATCCACCCCGCGCGCGCGGAGCACGGCCGCCAGCTTTTTCGCCACGGAGAGAGTGACGTCCTTTTCGACGAACCAGGCCGGAGATCCGATTGGGCCCGTCATTCCCCGATCGGGCCCGCCGTGCCCGGCGTCAATCACGACGACTTTTCGGCCGGACGGTCGCGTATAAACCGGCGGTTGCGCGACGGATCTGCCCACGGCGGGCGCCGGCGTAGTTGTCGCAGCTGTAACCGGAGTCGAGCTCGCCGATCGAATCGGCACCGCCGGATTGGCTGCGACTGCAGCAGCCGTTCGAAGCTCGCCCAGGCCAGCGTCATAGACATATCCGCCCACGTACCTCGGAATGAGGTCTGTCACGAACTGCAGCGGCAAGTACAGCTGGCCGCCGCGAACCCGCGGGGCACGCGTGAGCGGAATCGTCATCGTGTCGCGCTTGGCGAATGGAATTCCGTCAATGAGATCGATGCGCGCTCGCGGCAGCGAGAGCGTGTAATGCAGATTCGTCGACGTGATGAGGATTCCGCGCATCGCCCGCATCAGTGCATCGGCCCTGACGCTCGCCTGACCGCCATCGATTGTCACCGGAACCGACGCCACGGCGCCCCCATCGCGCACGACGATGAACGTCGGAATCGGCGCCGACACAGTCGCCGCCGCGGTCTGGAGGAAAAACAGGAGTGCGATCATCGGGTTCTGACCGCGCGCTGCATGTCGCGCTCGTCGTCGCGGCGTTTTTCGTCGGCGCGCTTGTCGTAAAGCTTTTTGCCCTTGCCGAGCGCGAGGGCGACCTTCGCCTTGCCCTTCCTGAAATAGATCTCGAGAGGAATGAGGGTCAGGCCCTGGCGCTCGACCGCGCCGATCATCTTGCGAATCTCCTTTCGATGCAACAGGAGCTTTCGCGTGCGGGTGGGCTCGTGATTGAAATGGCTCGCCTTTTCGTAGGGCGATATGTGCAGGTTGAGCAGAAAAACCTCTCCGTCCTTAACGATCGCGTAGGAATCAGCGATGTTGGCCTTTCCGTCCCGGAGCGATTTGACTTCGCTGCCGGTCAGAACGACACCCGCCTCCCATGTGTCGATGATGTGATAGTCGTGCCTCGCGCGTTTGTTCCGCGCGACTGACTCCTTCGCATCTTTCTCGACTGTCTCTGCCATTTGACTACGTTCTCAAGTTAGACGCAACAACCGCGCAGAGTAAACTCACTCGCGTTGACTTCAACTGGCGGAGTTTCTATCTTCGCATCACGACCGGCCGAAGTGGTGGAACTGGTAGACGCGCTGGCTTCAGGAGCCAGTGGGCGCAAGCTCGTGGGGGTTCGAGTCCCCCCTTCGGCACATAAAAAAGAACGGCGCGTCTGCTTAGTCAGGCGCGCCGTTCGTGCATCTGGCGGCGTGATCTAAACCGTCTCGAGAATGGGCAGGCCGGCTTTATCCGCGCCCGCGCGTCCGCTGCCAAGCCCGACCCGCTCGCGCACCGTTGGCTCGTCGTGCAGAAGGTCCGCCAGGCTCACGCCCTGCAGCACTTCGTCGATCTTTCCCTGCAACATCACCCACACCGGCCTGATGCTGCAGTTGTGCGAAGCCGAACAGCGCTCTTCTTCAACCGGATGACTCACGCAGTGGAGGTCGAACGTCTCCAGCTCGGACGCGTGTATCACGTCGCGAATCGAGATCTCGCTCGCCGGCTTCGCGAGGACGTAGCCTCCGCGGGCACCACGAGTGCTGGTGATGACGCCTGCGCGGCGGAGCCTGAGCAGTATCTGCTCGACGTAGTCCGCCGGCAGCCGTTCTTGTCTCGCTATCTCGCGACCGTTTACTGGTCCGAGCTCAGTCCGCTTGGCGAGGTTGAGCGCGCAAATGACGCCGTACTCCGCCCACGTCGTTATCCGCATACTGCAGGATAGGGATTCGGGCGGGCTCAGACAAGGGTCTGGAACCTGTGGTCTGGCCTGATTCCTCGATGCGCGCATCTGAAACTACCAGGTTCCAACTGAACTGAACGGGGTGTGAGGTGCCAGAGATGCATAGTTGCCTGGCACCAGGTTACCACACCCAGACTTCAATACTGGCGTGATAGGGGAGGCAGGGTGTCAGACACGGCGGCGCCAGGTCACCAGCCACCTGGAACCAGAATGCGGCCAGAACGCCAATCGTAAGTCTGGTCGTGGTAACCCGGTGCCTGGCATCTACGCCACTGGCACCTCACACCCCGTTCAGTTCAGTTAAAACCCGGCCCAAGACAGTTCAGTTGGTACGCCCTACCGGCGTGCCCGCCACTCGGTCTCGAGAATAGAGTACACCACGGCCGTCTCGTAG
>DATARP010000176.1:0-2926 GCA_036264075.1 Gemmatimonadaceae bacterium | reverse complement strand
GGATCGATACGAAGTTCATGACAGTGTGCCGTTAAAACGAGGGTCCCCCATATGCGCCTCCGTCCCGCCACTCTCTTCGCGTTCGGGTCATTTCCTGGTTGCACAGCAGTCGAGTACCCCGGAGGTCGGAGCAAAGCTCATCGAGTTCAATCTCGCCGGCATCCAAGTCCGGGCCGAGTACACCGCTTCAACATCTGCACGGGTGCTGCCGAGGCCGATTTCTGGTCCCAACGGCGTCGACCGAATACGCCGGATCGGTGCGCGAGCTTCCGGATCACAACGTGCTCGTCGCGGCCGGCGGGAGTGACTCACTGGCCCTCACCCCCGCGCGGTTCGCCACCGAAAGCCCGGATCACCTTTTGCTCTCTGTGGCCTCATGAACGAAGAGGTTGTCGTCATCACGGGAGCATCCGCTGGAGTTGGTCGCGCAGTCGCACGCGCATTCGGAAAACGGCGAGCAAAAATCGGGCTGATCGCGCGCGGCGTCGACGGCCTCGAGGCGGCGAAACGCGAGATCGAAGCATCCGGCGGCCAGGCGCTCGTCCTGCCGCTCGACGTCAGCGATGACAAGGCGGTCGACGCCGCTGCGTCGCGTGTCGAGGAAGCGTTTGGGCCGATCGACATCTGGGTCAACGACGCCATGCTCTCGGTCTACTCACCGATCATCGAGATGCAACCCGACGAGTTTCGCCGCGTCACGGATGTCACCTACCTCGGCTACGTCTGGGGCACGCTCTCCGCGCTGCGGCGCATGAGACCACGCAACCGAGGCGCGATCGTGCAGGTCGGATCGGCGCTCGCGTATCGGGGTATCCCGCTGCAGTCGGCGTACTGCGCGGCAAAACACGCGATCCAGGGGTTTCACGACTCGCTCCGGTCCGAGCTCATTCACGACGGGAGCAACATCCGCGTCGTCATGGTGCAGATGCCGGCGCTGAACACGCCGCAGTTCGGGTGGGTGAAGTCGCGACTGCCGAGGAAGGCGAAACCCCTAGGAACAATTTTCCAGCCCGAGGTGGCCGCGGAAGCGGTCGTTTGGGCGGCGTACAGCGGCCGTCGCGAGATCAACGTAGGGTGGCCGACCACTCAGGCTGTGGTTGGTAATAATTTCTTCCCGGGCGCCGGCGACTGGTACCTCGCGCGGAATGCGTATGACGGCGCCATGACCGACGAGCCGGAGGATCCGAACCGGCCCGACAACCTGTGGCAGCCGGTGCCGGGCGATCACGGCGCCCACGGCCGTTTCGACGACACCGCGACGCCGGTCAGCATCGAGTTGGAGCTCAACAAGCGACGAAATTGGGTGCTTGGAGCCGCCGCGCTGATCGGCGGCCTCGCTTTGGTGGCCGCTTCGAGGAGGTAGGCCACACCCAGGGCCGAGGAGAATCCTCGGCCCTTTTGTGCGTGAGAGGAAGGGGACTAGATGTTCTCGCGGCCGGCGAACGGGTTGGCCCGCTCGTTGTCGCCCTGCCGCTCGTTCCGCGAGCGGTCGTTGGTGCGGGGCTCGAATCCGCTGCGCTCCGTGTTGATCTGGCGCTCGAAAACCTGCTCGTCGGTACGAGCGACATCGCTTCCGATACTTCCGCCTTGATTTGCAGCGCGTGCACGTGCGCCGCGGGAGTGTCCGCCTTCGCGTCCGATTGCGGACATGTGCGCCCGATCCCGGCTGACTGCCTCGCCGCCTTTGCGGCCGGCAACCCGCGCCTCGTCGGACGTGAATTCGTGCGCCGTCCCCTTCGCATGAGCAGCCCGGCCACCCTTGCTTGCAATCTCACGCTGTTTGGTCGCATCCATTGATGCGAAACCGCGTTTGCTTGTCGCCATGAAGATCTCCTTGAAACCTGAAAGTGGGTACTGCGCGAACCTGCGAGAGGTCGCGAAGGGTCACGCACGAAGTGTGCCCAGCGGTAGGTTCTCAGGAGGGAATGCGCAGATCCTAGGCAGGATGGCGGAGAGAGAGGGATTCGAACCCTCGGTAGAGCTTTAGACCCTACGACGGTTTAGCAAACCGTTGGTTTCAGCCACTCACCCATCTCTCCGGCTGAACGTCCTTGCTGCGCGCTGTGTGAAAGCGGAATTGGCGCGACGCCATTCCCGCGAAGGCGCGGATTCTACCGCCTCGAGGGCCGCAACGGTTTGTCGATTCATCAGGAGCATCCGAAGAGAGGTGTGACGGGTCCTTCGCCGCGCTGCGCCGCTCCGCGGCTCCGCCGGCTCAGGATGACAGACGAAAGAGACTGGTGCTGACACCCCCTGTCATCCTGAGCTGGCGGAGCGCCGGAGGCGCGTAGCGCAGCGAAGGACCCGTTCCGCTGAGAAGATGCGGTCCTTCGCCGCACCTCGCCGCTCCACCGGCTCCACGTGCCACGCGTTCGGCAGCGAGGACAGCCGGAGGTTAGTGACTTCCAAGCTTCACTACGGATATGCTGTCGCAAATCCAGGAGGCCGCATGGACATCTCCGCGCTTGATGAAAACGGCAAACCGGTGGATTGGTGGTTCATCTACAAGGTTCCCCAACTCACTGCCGGCGCCGCATCGGACAGTGCCTCGGGCTACGAGTACGTCTACTACGACTCCGCCATCGATCAATTGGCCGACCGAGACGAGAACAAGAAGGTCGACAAGTCTCCCTACGTGTTGAACAAGGACGAAGGAGCGCTCAATAAGACGCTCGACTCGGTCTTTGGGAAATACCCAAAGGGTCCGGGCACGACCGTCGGCTGGATTCTCTATAACGATGAAATGCCGGAGGGCGTCGGGCGCAAAGACGATGCTCACAAGGGCCACACCAAGGGCGTCATCGTATTCGACACCGGCTCCGGGACCGGATTTTGGTTGCTGCACTCATGGCCCAAATTCAGCGCGCCTGGCGCAACGTCCGACCCCACTCCCAAGTATGGCCAGACCTATCTCTGCATTACATTG
>DATARP010000136.1:0-4176 GCA_036264075.1 Gemmatimonadaceae bacterium | reverse complement strand
GATCGTCGCGCTCGATTTTCCCCGAGCGGATCTCGCATTGGCGATGGTCGAGCGCCTCGGAGATACGTGCAAATTCTACAAGGTCGGTGGTGAGCTCTTTACGGCTGCCGGACCGCAAGTCGTCCAGACGCTGCGCGCCCTTGGGAACGATGTCTTTCTGGACCTGAAGCTCCACGACATCCCGAACACGGTGCGTGGCGCGGCCCGAAGTGCGGCAGCGATTGGCGCCAAGCTGCTGACCGTGCACACGTCGGGAGGGAGAGAGATGATCGAGGCTGCTGTCGAGGGGGCTGGCGACAAGTGTGGAGTCCTCGGCGTCACGATCCTGACGTCTCTCGACGCGGCCCAGCTGCGGAGCGCGTGGGGCCGGAAAACGCTCGAGGTCTACGGCGAGGTGCTCCGGCTGGCCGGTGACTGCGCGGCCGTGGGCGCCCACGGGGTGGTCTGCAGCGGCCTCGAGGCGCACAAGATCGGCGCAAAGTACGGGGATCGCCTCAAGCTGCTGATTCCTGGGATCCGGGCTGCCGGCGCCAAGGCGGACGACCAGAAGCGGACCGTGACCGCAGCCGAGGCCGCGAAAGCGGGGGCAACCTACATCGTCCTGGGGAGGATGGTGACCGAGGCCAAGGACCCTGGGCTGGAATTGAAGTCGGTTATGCGCTCCATATAGAGTCGGCGCAGGGATCTCGAGGCAGGACTGGCATCTTCAAACTGAAGCAGGGAGCTGTCGGCTTCTAAGCTGAAGCTCAGGGCTTTCATACTGGCGTAGGACGGGAAATGGTCGCAGATCGCGCCCCGCCATGGTTCGGGGCGAGTCCGCAAAATCTCACATGTAGGTCAGTCGCCGATGGAAGAGCTCAACGCCATAACTGAAAAGCCAAGAGCTCCCTGCTTTAGTTTGTGGATGCTGACCAGGGGCGAGGATTCGGCCCCGAGGCTTAACCCCGCACGCCACCATACTTTGGCCCATTTCGAAGACTTGCCTTGAGCGCATAGCGTGTGTAATTTCAAAGGCTAACCTCGGAAAAATTGAGAGGGCTCCGGCCCTCTTTCCAACATCGTGTAGGGAGTAGGACGTGAAAGTTCGCAGCAGCGTGAAGCCGATCTGTGAGCACTGCAAGGTCATCAAACGGCAGGGCGTGACTCGCATCATCTGCAAGCGCAATCCAAAGCACAAGCAGCGGCAGGGTTAATCCATGGCACGTATTGCTGGCGTCGATCTCCCACGCGAGAAGAAGGTCGAGATCGGCCTGACGTACATCTTCGGAATCGGCCGCGCTCTGGCCCGACGCATTCTCCAGACAACTGGCGTCAACTCCGAGCAGCGCATTCGCGATCTCAGCGATGCCGATACCAACAAGCTTCGCCAGGCGATCGAAAAGGATTTTCGCGTCGAGGGTGCGCTCCGCACCGAAGTCGCGATGAACATCAAGCGGCTCATGGACATCGGCTCATATCGCGGAATTCGTCATCGCCGCGGGCTGCCGGTTCGTGGTCAACGCACGCACACCAACGCCCGTACCAAGAAGGGTCCACGCCGCGCAATCGCCGGCAAGAAGAAAGTCACCAAGTAATATCCCGGGTATCTGAGTAACTATGGCAATTGGTAAGAAGGTAAAGCGCATCATCGAGGCGGAAGGAATCGCCCACGTCAGCGCGACGTTCAACAACACGACCATCACGATCACCGACTCACACGGGAACACGATCTCGTGGGGCTCGTCGGGCAAGGCCGGCTTCAAGGGGTCGAAGAAGTCGACTCCGTTTGCCGCCACCGTCGCCGGTGAGCAGGCTGGACGCGAGGCCGTCACGCTCGGCGTTCGCCGGGTGCACGTGAGGGTTCAGGGACCGGGATCGGGACGCGAGTCAGCGATCCAGGCGCTCGTCGCCGCCGGCCTCCAGGTCAAGTCGATCAAGGACGTGACGCCGATTCCGCACAACGGCTGCCGTCCCCCAAAGCGTCGGAGAGTCTAACCGATGCGCTATACAGGATCGAGCTGCAGACAGTGCCGCCGCGAAGGAACCAAGCTGTTCCTCAAGGCGACCAAGTGCTTCACCGAGAAGTGCCCGGTCGAGCGTCGTCCGACGCCGCCCGGACAGCACGGCGCTTCAACTGCCCGCCGCCGCAAGGTGTCGGAGTACTCGAAGCAGCTCCGTGAGAAGCAGAAGATCAAGCGCATCTACGGCGTGAGCGAGAGACAGTTCCGGAATACCTTCGAGCGCGTTGCACCGCTCCCGGGGATCACCGGACACAATCTCCTCGCCGCACTGGAGTCGCGTCTCGACAACGTCGTGTATCGCATGGGCTTCGCCGGCAGCCGCAAGGCGGCCCGCCAGCTCGTTCGTCACCGCCACGTCGAAGTGAATCAGAAGTCGGTCGACATCCCGAGCTTCCTCGTGCAGCCGGGTCAGGAGATCCGTGTCCGCATGAAGTCGCGCGAGCAGGCGAGCGTAATGGCGGCGATGGATCAGTCCAGCAGAGGCGCGCCGCTTTCGTGGATCGCCGTGGATCGCGATTCGTTCAGCGGCAGGATGCTGGAGAGACCGACCAGACCGAACATCCCGATCGCAGCGCAGGAACAACTGGTAGTCGAACTTTACTCGAAGTAGTAGGCAGGACGAGACCCTAACTCTCGTTACGGGCTCACCGCGCGTTAGGGGCGGGGTGGCACGTCTAAGGAATCGAAAACAATGGCAACCGCAATTGATCTAAGGGGACTTGTCCGTCCGCAGCTTGTCGAGGCGACGAAGCGCGAAGACAATCCCAATGTCGCAGAATTCCGCCTTCAGCCGCTCGAGCGCGGCTTCGGCCACACCCTCGGGAACGCCATGCGGCGGCTCCTGCTCTCCTCGCTCCGCGGCTCGGCCGTGTGGGGATTCCGCATCGACGGCGTCCTGCACGAGCACCAGACGATCCCGGGTGTGGTGGAGGATGTCCACCAGATCATCGGCAATCTGAAGACGCTCACGCTTTCGCTGGACGAAGGCGTCGAGAACACCGTTCTCCGCATCTCGAAAAGCTCGGCCGGTCCCGTGACCGCCGCGGATATCGAGGGCCAGGGCGGCGTCACGATCGTCGATCGCAACCAGCATCTGTTCACGCTCCAGGGTGATCGCGACATTAACGTGGAGCTGTACGTCGGACGCGGACGCGGCTACGTCGAAGCGGATCAGCACGTCGTCGACAAGACGCTGCCGGTAGATGTCGTGCGCATCGACTCGATCTACAACCCGGTTCGGCGCGCCAACTTCGCCGTCGCAGAGACGCGCGTTGGACAGCGCACGGACTACGATCGTCTGACGCTGACCGTCGAGACGAACGGCACCGTCACGCCTGAAGAGGCAGTCAGCTACGCCGCTGCTCTGGCGCAGACGCACTTCCAGTATTTCGCCGGATTCGGCTCGCACACGTCGGCACCGTTGACGCCAGGCTCCGACATGCCGGGCGGGGACGCGCACCGTCTCGCCGAAGTCCTGCGCACTCCGATCGAAGATTTCGAGCTCTCGGTTCGCTCCGTGAACTCGCTCAAGAATTCCAACATCCGCACCCTCGGTGATCTGGTCCGCCAGAGCGAGAGCCAGATTCTCCAGGTCAAGAACTTCGGCAAGAAGTCGCTGAACGAGATCGCCGATCTGCTCGAGAGAGAGAACCTCAACTTCGGGATGAAGTACGAGGAGACTCCCGAGGGCGTCCGCATCACCGATCAGGGCACGCCGGCCAACCGCAACGTCGCCACTGTCGGCGCCGACGACGAAGAGGAAGTGTAAGGATGCGTCACCGCAAAGTTGGGAGACAGCTTCGCCGAACCAGCGAGCAGAAGCTGGCTCTCATGAAGAGCCTGGCAAAAGCGCTCATAGAGCGCGGCGCCATCGAGACCACCGAGGCGAAGGCCAAGGAACTGCGCCCGTTCGTGGAGAAGCTGATCACCAAGGCAAAGACGGGCACGCTCCACAACCGCCGGCTCGCCGGCACCAAGGTTCCGCACCGGGCGACGGCCGACAAGCTCTTTCAGGAAGTCGGGCCACGCTTCGCGACCCGGAAGGGCGGCTACACCCGCATTCTCAAGACCGGTCACCGCAAGGGCGACGGCGCCGAGATGGCGCGCATCGAGCTGGTCGGAACGGAGAGCTAACCATGGCGCAAATCAAGAGAAACCGCTGCTACGTGTGCGACAA
>DATARP010000121.1:0-3965 GCA_036264075.1 Gemmatimonadaceae bacterium | reverse complement strand
AGAACCCGAATTCCGCGGACGCCAAACGCCGAGCGTGCCCCAAAGCCACGAATCGAAATCCGCGGATCCTGTGACGGATTATTGCGGTTGGAAACGGCGAGGCCCGGAATGAGCCACAGTGTTTCATCGAGAGAGAGATGCCGCTGGCCTGGCCGGCTCGAGTCGGGCGTCTGAACGCTCACCGCGAAGGGAAGATCGAGCGGAGAGCCACGCGTCCCGCGTCCGACCTCGACGACGACCGGAGCAAGCCGCGTCACGGTATCCTGCGCGCCGCCCTTGGCGGATAGGAGTGCGATAAATCCTGCGCAAATGGCTGGGAACTGAAGTCGCATATCCCCTAAATAACAACTCGGACAAGGGAAAGCCCAGAGCGCGGTCGGCTGCAAAGCCGAAAGCTCCCAGCTTCAGTTTATCGATGTCAGATACGCGGCGTGGATCTCAACGCCTAACACTCACTCGTCGAGTACTTTCCGTACTGTCTGGAGCAGAGCCTCGGAGGTGAACGGCTTCTGAAGGAAGCTCTTCGATGGCTCGATGAAGCCGCGACGAATGATGTCGTCGTCCGTATATCCGGACATGTAGAGCGATTTGATGGCTGGCCGTATCCCTGACAGCCGCTCTACCAGGCCTCTCCCATTCATGCCGGGCATCACGACATCCGTAAGGACGAGATCGATCCGGCCAGGCTCTTTGGTCGCGATTTCCATGGCGTCGCGTCCATGCTGCGCCGGGATAACCCGATAGCCCTGTCGCTCCAGAATCCGACACGCCAGGCCCCGGACGGCCTCCTCGTCCTCGACGAGCAGGATGGTTTCGGACCCGCGATTGGGAGTCTTGGCTGCTGGCTGATATTCCGGAGCCGCTCCAAACGCCGCTGCCGCGCTGACCTCCGGGAAATACAGCTTGAGTGCGGTACCGGCCGCCGGCTCGCTGTATATCCAGACGTAGCCACCCGACTGTTTGACGATTCCGTACACGGTCGCGAGGCCGAGTCCGGTGCCCTTTCCAGGATCCTTGGTCGTGAAGAATGGATCGAATGCATGCTCCTTCGTATCCGCGTTCATTCCTACGCCCGTGTCGCTCACGGCCAGCATCACGTAGCGTCCGGCGACAACGGGAGCGTGCTCGCTCGTGTAAGTCTCGTCCAGCTCCACGTTTTTTGTCTCGATGCTGATGCGCCCGCCCTGTGGCATGGCATCGCGTGCGTTGACAACGAGATTCACGAGAATCTGCTCGACCTGCCCCGGATCTGCGACGACGTAGCCGCGCGCGGCGCACAGCGACGTGATCGTGATGTCTTCGCCGATCAGCCGCCGCAGCATGGGTTCCACTGTTCCGACTACGCTGTTCATGTCGAGCACCCGCGGCTGCAGTATCTGCTTGCGACTGAAGGCCAGGAGCTGACGCGTGAGCGACGAGGCCCGTTCCGCCGCGCTCTTGATCTGTTTTACGTCCTCGCTTCGGGGATCGGTTGCGTCGAAGCTGTCGAGGATGATCTCGGTGTTGAGGCGGATGACCGTCAGCAGATTGTTGAAGTCGTGGGCGATACCGCCGGCGAGGCGACCCACTGCGTCCATCTTCTGTGATTGCCGGAATTGTTCCTCGAGAGTCCTGCGCTCCGTCAGATCGATCGAGACGCGCACGAACCCCAGCACGCGGCCCTTCTGGTCCAGCACGGGCGAAGTGGTGAGGAGAGCGGGGAACGCCTTCCCGGATTTGCCCTGAACGAGGAATTCTCCCGTCCAGCTCTCCCCAGCGGCGCCACGCTCGACGATTTCCGCGCCGTGATCGCGCAGAAACGGGGATGGCGTCAATTCCTCTATCGTTCTGCCGACGGCCTCATCGGCCGTCCATCCGTAAAGGTTTTCCGCAAACTTGTTCCAGAAAATCACAATGCCATCGGGATCCGTCGCCACGACCGCCTGCTGGACGGCATTGAGGAGCTGCGCCTGGAATCTGATGGCGGCCTCCGAGCGCGTTCGCTCTGTGACGTCCGTGATGGCCCCGATCATCCGCAGTGCAACACCGTTATGGTCGCGAGCGATGTAGCCGCGATCCATGACGTTTGCGTACGAGCCGTCAGCTTTCTGATAGCGGTATTGGTCGTTCCAGTTCGTGCCACCGTGCTCCAGCACCGCATGCAGCCCGGCGGTTACTCGCTCCCGATCTTCCGGATGCAGGTGATCGTACCACCACTGGATCTCGGGATAGATCTGGTTCTGCTTGTGGCCGAAGACGGTTTCGACGGAGTCGTTCCACACCAGCGCGCTGGTTTTGATGTCCCAATCCCAGATCACGTCAGTCGTCGCTTTTGCGACAAATCGCATCCGTTCATCGGTGCTCTTCACAGCTCGCTCGGCTTTGCGCTGATCGGTGACGTCAATGACGATCGCCACCGCTGCGACGACCTTCCCGTTCACGTCGACTACGGGAGCGGAGCTCATACGAATGAATCCGTCAGTTCCGTCGCCTCGCTGAATTCTGATCTCCTGGCCGCGCACGGATTCCCCGGTCGTCACCGTTCGGGCCAGGGGCCATTCCAAAGGGGAATAAAGGGTTCCGTCGCTGTGAAATCCAACCCATTGGGTGTAGCTCTGCAGATCGGGCGCCGGCATGAAGGCCGTGCGAAATATCTCCGTCATCTGGGCGTTCACCGAAACAAGCCTGCCCGACGGAATTTCCGCGACTACTACCCCGACCGGCATCTGCTGCTGGACGGAATGGGCCAGCGTTCGCTCGGCCACCAGGCGGAGCTGTGTGTCGTGCGCGGCCCGCTCGGCGACGCGGCGTTGGATCTCGGACATCACCGCCGAGCCCAGAGCCTTGAGAGTGGCGAGGTCGCGTGATGACCAGGCGCGCGGCTGATAGTCCATCGCGGAGAGCGCGCCGAGCACCTGCTTGTCGTCGTTTATCAGCGGGACGCCCAGATACGCCTTCGCTCTGATGTGGCGTCCCGCAGCAAGCGGCTCTTTTTCCGTGTCCGCCACGATGAATTCTTCGCCCTTGGTTACCACATCCGGACAGAACGTGGCGTCCAGCAGATTCCACCCGTGGGGGAGTGCGCCGATCGCCGAAGCCACGCTCTTGAAGTACTGCCGGTCGACATCCACGAGCGAAATGACGACAGTGGGAACGTCGAGGATCTGCGCGGCGAGGCGCGTGAAGCCATCGAAGCGCTCGTCCTCCGGAGTGTCGAGGAGGCCTGTATTATGGAGTGCCGCGAGCCTGCACGGGCTGGCTAGATCTTGTGGGTTGGGCAATGACGTGGACGGATTGGAGAACGCGCACCCTATTTGACGAGTGGGTCCGCTCTATGGCCACACAATCTTCAGCCCAGGCCGGCTGCAAACCGTGGGCTCGGACGACCACTGGACGCCTTGCGGATCACTCCTCGTATTCGTCCGATCCCTGCACCCAGAGGAATGACTGAATGTCCATCATGTCGCGTGGGCGCAAATCGCGTAGGTCGCGCGAGACGACGCGTGCGAAATCGAGGAGATTCGTGTAGCTGTCCCAATTTGGACGGGACAGGTACGTGAAATCAAAGCCGTACTCGCGTGCGGCTCTGCGCGTAACCATCGGCTTGAGAAAGAAGTGCGCGTCGGGCAATGCGAGAAATCCGAAAATCGTGACTACAGGCCACGTGAGGACGCGCGTCTGGCGCCGGGGAAGCCCGCCCACGACCGCGCACCAGCGCTCGAATCGCTCCTGTTCGTTGCCGCGCCCGTAGAGGAATTCGTAGAGGCCCTCGGCGAACGCCCTGGCGCCTGCTTTCGGCTTCACGGCGTCGCGCAGGGCCATCTTTTCAAACGAAAAAAGGAGATTCGTTCGGGATTCGATCCCTACGGCCCGCCGCGCCACCTCGCTGTAGTTGCCCTCCGCGATGAGCACCCTATGGGCCTCGCGCCCGAGCGTCTCCTCCCAGCGGACGTGCGCGTCCCATTTGTAGCCGCGCTCCCAGTCGA
>DATARP010000092.1:0-3249 GCA_036264075.1 Gemmatimonadaceae bacterium | reverse complement strand
ACCCGTCTTGTCCACGCCGGGAAAGCCCAGGGCGGACACGGTCTCTGACGCCGACTTGCGGAAGCTGTACGACGCGGAGCGCGAAGCAGCCATAGGCACAGCCAGATTCCGCGCGATTCGCTCCCTCGTCGGGAATCTCCTTCTCATTACACTCGCCGCAATTCTCTTCACCATTCACTGGCGCTGGCTGAGACGGCGCGACGCGCTTCCCGCAACCGCGTAGCAGATAATCAACCACTAGAACGCGCTCCGAGTGACAGACCAGAATCCCTCCTTTACCCGCGGAATCTTCGCGGGCGTCGTACTCGACTCCCTTCTCTTCCCATACCCGCGCCCGCTCGACGAGCGGAATCCCGACGAGGCGCGCACGGTCCGCCGTCTGATCAAGGACCTCCGGCGGCTGGAAGGCGACGTCATCGATTCCGCAAAGTTCGACGACGAAGAGACGATTCCCGAGAACGTCATCCGCGCGTTCGCCGAGATCGGGATGCTGGGACTCACCATACCGAGGAAGTACGGCGGGCTTGAGCTGTCGTCGTCCGCGTATGCCCGCGTGTTCGAGACGCTCTCGATGATCGACGCGTCGCTCGCTGTCATGGTAGGCGTCCATTGCGGCCTTGGATCGAAAGCGATCGTGCTGCACGGCAACGACGACCAGAAGGAGCGATACCTGCCCCCTCTCGCCCGCGGTGATTTCTTCGCTGCCTACGCGCTGACAGAGCCCGACATCGGCTCCGACGCGCAGAACATCAAGACGACGGCGACGTTGTCCAAGGACGGCTCGCATTGGCGTCTCAATGGCCGGAAGATCTGGATCGGGAACGGGCACCGCGCTGGTGTGATCGCGACTTTCGCCCAGGCGTTCGTCCAACGCCGCGGCGAGACGGTGAACAGAATGACCGCGTTTCTCATCCGTCCCGACATGCCCGGCTTCAGCGTGGTGGGTACCGTGCGCAAGCTCGGAATTCGTGGCTCGACGCAGGCCGAGCTAAGCTACGACGGAATGCTGGTGCCCGCGGATCATTTGCTCGGCAGCGTCGGTAGAGGATTCAGTGTCGCTGTTCACGTGCTGAATGCTGGCAGGCTGACTCTCGCGGCTGGCTGCACTGGCGGCACCAAGCGCACGCTCAAGGAGATGACGTCGTACGGCGAGCAGCGCGTCCAGTTCGGCCATCCTCTCGCCGATTTCGAGATCACGCAGCGGAAGCTCTCCCGGATGGCGAGCGACATCTACGCATCGGATGCGATGCTGGGCGTTCTGGCGTCCCTCGTCGATCGTGGCGACATGGATTTCTCCCTCGAGGCAGCGTGCGCCAAGGTTTTTGCGAGCGAGATGGTGTGGCGCGCGGCTGACGACATGGTGCAGCTGGCCGGCGGGCGGGGCTACGTCAAGCCGTATCCGTACGAGAGGATGCTCCGCGACTCCCGCATCAACCGCATCTTCGAGGGCGCAAACGAAGTGTTGCGGCTGTTCATCGCATTGAACGGAGTGCAGGCGCCTGCGGAAGCCCTCAAGGAAATCGGTTCCGCGCTACGGCGTCCCCTGCGCAACCTCGGCTTGCTGAGCGGCTACGCGACCTCGCGCGTGAAGCTGCGACTGGGTCAGACATCGACGCTGGATATCGACGTTCACGACCGCCTCAAGAAGCACAAGGAATATTTCGAGAAGCACGTAGCAGAGCTGGGGTCAGGCACCGACCGCGCGATCCTGCGCCACCGGGAAAAGATCGTCGACCGGCAGCTGGTGCTCGAGCGGCTGGCGAACATGGCGATAGACCTGTTCGCGACTGCCTCGGTGATCGCGCGGACACAAAGCCTGATCGACGAGCGCGGGGTCGAGGTTTGCGAAAGAGAAATCGCGCTATGCGACCTGTTCTGCGTCGAGGCGGGTCGGCGCTTTCGGGCGAATCGCAACCGGCTCGACGGTCGCGAGGGAGATGTGGACGACACCCGACGCGAGATCGCGGCCGCCGTCCGCAGCGGCAAGGGCTACTTCGTTACGGACGCTATACTCGACGAATAATCGCTCGCCCGGCTTGCTCCCCTACTGGGGAGGCTGTTGCGGCGGCTGTCCGGTGATAGCGTTGACTCCGGTGTCGACCGTCTTGAGAACCTGAATCAGGATCTGCGGGTTTCGGTCGAGCGTCTGCACGACGCGATTCACGATCTTCGCGACGTTGTCGAGATCCACGTACAGGTAGGCCTCCGCCAGCACGCCGACAATTCCGAGCTGGACTTTCTTGATTCCGACGTCTACGCCCGCCGTGAGCTGCACGAGATTCATCGCGTTGGCGTCGAGCGCGACGTGAGCGCGAACGTCGGACACGGTCAATCCAATTGAATCGACGGATAGCTCCGGAATTTCCAGGATCACATCGCGGTTCGGCGTGAGCGAGCTCGTCGCCGTATACGTGCGCTGACCGGTCGGCTGCGTCTGTTGCTGCGCCGATCCGCGTGCCGCGATCATGGTGCACATCGCGAGTGCTGTTAAGAGGGTTCCTGCACGCATCGTCACAATCTCCTGGGTGGAGGGCTCATCGCCCCTGGGCCTGACCGTAGTGCGTTCGACAGATTTCTCAACGAAGCAACGAAGTGTACGCGTCCTCGTGCGCCACGAATCGTCAGCGTCGCGCTCGGCATCAACGCCGTGACGCCAGCGCAAACCGAATACCGTCCGCGCGATTCGTCCGCGAGTCCGACACTTATCGCAGCCGCAAGATTGGTGCGAGTCCATGTTTTCTGTGAAATGTCGAACACGAGAGTGGTGTCGACGGACTGACTTGGCGTGATGATCGTATTTGTACCGGAACCGCTTTCACTGAGCGTTCCAGAAGTCGTCGAGATGTGAATGCCGTTCCCGCCCGGGCAACCTCCCACACTCGCCGGACGGATCGAATCCGGGGTCGACCGCGATAGTGTTGCCGAAGTCTGGCCCAAACCAGCCGACGTATTGGTGATGGCGACGATCGTCATGAGAATCGGTACGATCAATGGGTGACGCGTCATGGAGTCGGCGGTCTCGCTGTTTGCGCACCGGTGCCGGCATTTCCGCCAAGAAACGCACAACCGCCGACGGAATTCTGGGTCGTCGAGGACGACAGCGTGGACGATCGCACACCGGCTGCCTGAGGATTGTTGCCGACGCCGAGTATGTTGGCGAGACACTCGCCATTGAGTCGCCCAACCAGCTCAACGGCTACGTACACATTCCTATATGTAGTTCCCGCAACGACGGGAGAGGGCAGATTG
>DATARP010000073.1:0-3121 GCA_036264075.1 Gemmatimonadaceae bacterium | reverse complement strand
TCCTTCGGGCATCGCGCTCGGCGCCATCCTTGGCGTGATCGGCGTGATCCGCATCGTGATCTGGCAGCATCTCGGCCTGTATGACTACGGCAAGAACGGCGTGCCGTATTGGAACGTCGCGGTCACGATCTTCTGCGCGCTCATCGGCATCGTGACGTTCGGATCGCTGGCCGGCTCGATGCTGCCCTTCGTTCTGCGCAAGCTGGGCTTCGATCCCGCGAGCGCATCGGCGCCGTTCGTCGCGACGCTCGTCGACGTCACGGGACTGTCGATCTATTTCTACGTGGCGCTTCTGATTCTTCGCGGCACGCTGCTGTAGCGCAATTCTTCCTGCCGGCCTAGGTTAGGGCGCCGCGACTCATCAGCGGAACGCTCGTCCCTCTCAAGGAGATGCAGCATGAATACCACGATTCAAAGGCTGGCAGCGGTTTTCGGAGTCGTCTTCATCATTGTCGCCATACTCGGCTTCATCGCGCCGAATGGCGGCATGGCGATGCAGCCGACCGATCCCGCTACCGCCGCGAAGGCGCTCGGTATCTTCCCCGTCAACCTGCTCCACAACATCGTGCACCTGCTGTTCGGAGTGTGGGGTCTTGCCGCATCGCGCAGCTGGGGCGGGTCGAAGTCGTACTTCACGACTTCGGGCGTGATCTACGCCGTTCTAACGGTCTGTGCTTTCCTGTCGCCGAGTGGGTTCGGTCTCGTTCCGATCGGCGGCGCGGACATCGGGCTGCATGCGGTGCTCGCCATCGCCATGCTCGCGATCGGTTTCACAGCCAAGCCAGTGCCGGCTGTTACTGTGTAGCGCCGACTGTTGTTTTCACTGGATCGGCATCCAGAACGGCGCCCCCGCTTCCAGTGGGGCGCCGTTTTGTTTTGTCGGCGTGTGGAATGATCGAGACGATGCCCTGCTCGAGCCACGCGTGCTCTCCCCGCAGAACCTCCATCGCGACTTTGTAGAGCGCAGGATCATTCGCGCCAAATAGCTGATCGAAGTGGAGCTTGATGCGTTCGCGCGCCTCGAGGCAGAATGCGTCTGCCAGCGCGACGGCTTCGTGTCTGCCCTGTTTTGATAACATCTGCGCCCGCGAGCACGCCGCCGACATCGCGTACAGCTCGGCGCCGATGTCCACGGCCCGGAACAAAACCATCTGCCTGCGCTCGAGCTTCGGGCCGAACCGCACCATCGCATGGAAGATCGATCGGCCGAGGTGGCGCGTGGTCCGCTCGATGAAGCGCACGTGGCGGGCGAGCTTGCCGAACTCGCCGTACCGGCGCAGTCTGGACGCGTTGAGCCAGCGGGATGGGTACCACGTCAGATAGAACGGTGTCGCGCTCTTCATCGCCGCGAGCTTCTCTTTGAACGTGGACTCGGGGTTGACGATGTTGAAGGCGAGCTTGAAGTGGTGGTCGACAGCTTCGCGCGCAATGAACAGGCGCATGATCTCCGACGACCCCTCGAAAATCAGATTGATGCGGAAATCACGCATCGCCCTCTCGACGGGAATCGCCGGCTCGCCGCGCCGCGCGAGCGATTCCGCCATCTCGTAGCCGCGTCCGCCGCGGATTTGCAGCGTGTCGTCGATAATGCGCCACCCGGCTTCGGTGTTGAACAGCTTGGCGATTGCTGCCTCGAGCCGGATGTCGTAGTTGCCCTTCTCGTAGAGCGCCGCCGACAGCTCCGCTACCGATTCCATCGCAAAAGTGTACGCCGTCATCCGCGCGATTTTCTGCGCGACTGCTTCGTGCTTGCCGATGGGCTGCCCCCACTGCACGCGCTCGTTCGCCCACTTGCGGGTGACGGACACCATCTGCTTTCCAGCGCCAGCGCATCCCGCCGGAATGGTGAGACGGCCGGTGTTCAGCGTGATGAGAGCGAGCTTGAGCCCCTTCCCCTCGTCCCAGAGGATGTTCTCTCGCGGAACCTTGACGTTGTTGAAGCGGATGACGCCGTTCTCCAGCGCCTTGAGTCCCATGAAGCGAAGGCGATGCACGACCTCGACGCCCGGCATGGATGCTTCCACGATGAACGCGGTAATCTGCTTCACGGGCTTGCCCTTTATCACCTTCTCGGGAGTCCGCGCCATCACCACGAACAGCTCGGCGCGTGTGCCGTTGGTGCACCACAGCTTTTCGCCGTTGATGACGAAGTATTTTCCATCCGCCGTCGGCGTCGCTGTGCAGCGCATGTTCGCGGGATCGGAACCTGCGTCGACTTCGGTCAGCGCGAACGCGGATATCGCGCCTTTGGCAAGCCGCGGAAAGTACTTTCGCTTCTGTTCCTCGGTGCCAAAAAGCTTGAGCGGTTGCGGCACTCCAATCGACTGGTGCGCGGATAAAAGCGCGGTGAGCGATCCGTCCTTGGATGTCACCATCTCGATGGCGCGGATATAACTCGTCTGCGACAGACCCAGCCCGCCATATTCCTTTCCGATCTTGATTCCGAAGGCGCCCATGTCGCGGAGCTCCTGGACCACGGATTCGGGAATCTCTCCAGTGCGATCGATCTCTTCGGAGTCCACGCGTTCCATGAACGACCGCAGCTTGTCCATGAAGGGCTTGGCGCGCGCTTCTTCGGCAGTGTCCGGGGCCGGATGCGGGTGGATCAGATCGAGGCGAAAGCGTCCCAGGAAAAGCTCGCGCACAAAGCTCGGATGTGCCCATTCGGTCTCGCGGGCGCTCTCGGCTACGTCGCGGGCTTCTTTCTCGCTGGCTGTTCCGACCGATATCTCGCTCATTTACGCCTCAGAAAGATAACTAGTCCACCGACGGCAATTGCCGCAAACGAGAACCACTGAATGGCGTAGTTGCGGTGCGGCCCTTCATCGAGGGGCGCGGGTTCGATGCGGGGCGGTCCTCCAGAGCGCGCTGAGTCCGTTAGAACGACGTAATAATTTGCGATCGGGTATGGAAACAGCTTCGTCAACGCGGATCGGTCGAGCCGTCTCATCGAGCGCGGGCGTGTTGGACTTGGCTTGTCGAACGGCCCTTTCGTTGGGAACACCTCTACAAACCCGTTCGCGTCGACGCTGTCTCCCTCGCGCCATCGTTTGGTGTCGGCCGTCATTCCGTCGGGCGAATAAATCCAGCCACGATTGACGAGCACCGCGGTGTCATTTCC
>DATARP010000044.1:0-9788 GCA_036264075.1 Gemmatimonadaceae bacterium | reverse complement strand
GTAGGTCCCAATGCGATAGCCCCGAAGCATCGTGCCCTCCTTTTCCTCGAACGGCACGAGCACAGCGAGCGTCAGACCTTCGATTTCGCGGTGGGGACCGCTCTTCAGCAGCGCCAGTCTGTAAAACCCCGCCTTGGGGGGCGCGAAGACCTTGTCGCTGGTGAGCACGCGCGGCACCGTTGACAGTGTGGTGTCACCGTTTCTGACCCATGCGTACTGAAGCTCGGTCGGATCGCCGTGTACGTCGAGCGGATAGGATATTTCCTGACCTGGCAGCGCGAAGGCGAGCTTTACCTCGCCGCTAGCACCGAAAGCACTGATCGACGGCTCCGCAAACGGAACTACCGAGCGCGTGAGATACGTCCCTATTGGTTTCTTGGTGTCATCGGACGCCTGGAGAAACTGGAACGCCCCAACGGCTGCGATCGCCGCAACCGTGATCCACACGATCCGCGTCGTGTGGCGCTTTCGAACCGGGAGCTCGTCGGGAAGCTCGAGCTCTTCACCGGTCCGGTGGCGCCGGTCTGCTAAGCCCGCGGACTCCACGGGTCTGTCCTAATAGATGTAAACCGGAGTGCCGACCTGGACCATCGGGTAGAGCTTCTCGATGTCCTCATTGCGCATTCGCACGCAGCCATGGCTCACGGATTGTCCGATTGTTTCCGGATGATCCGTACCGTGAATTCCGTAGCCGTCGCCGAGCTCGAGACGTCGCGTACCCAGAACACCTGCGTATCTGCGCGCGGTGGTGCCATAAGGGGGGACGACGATGTTTCCATTGGCAACGATCTCCTTTCCTTCAACACCGCCGCCTAGAGAGACGGTGCTACCGTTGCTGTAACGCTTGACGACCTCGCCGTTCTGGGTCGTAATCACGCCGTCTCCCGTGGAGATGGTCTGTCCCGGAGCGAGGTGGACGATGCCGAGTCCTTTCTTGTGCGCCTGCTCGACGTAGTGCCAGTCGGGCGGAACCCAGGCTGGATCCTCGTCCTTGGCCTTCACTGTCAGGCGTCCGCGAGGTGTCTCGAAGCGCCATTGTCCCGCGGAGCCACCCACGAGCTCCTTACCACTCCCCGTCGCGACCGGTGCCTCGTACAGCACTTCCTTGCCCTGCTTGTACCAAAGGCGGTGATCCGCCATGCTCACAACTATGTACGGTTGATTTGCCGCGGCTGCCGGCGATTCGGAGAGCAATGACTTGAGGCTGTCGCCCGTCATTCCCAGCTTCGCTTTGACCTCGTTCAACACCCCGAGGTTGTCGTTATAAACCATGCGATTCACATCGCGCTGGTATCGGAGCTCGGCGGTTCTCGTGAGGAGCATGACGCTGAGGACTGCCGCAGCTATGAAGCCGAGTATCAGCATCCAGACGGTCTTGCCGCCGTAGGACAGAATTCTTACTGCCATCTCGCTACCCCTGAAAAGTCAGCGGCGTGCGGAATCCGCACGTCGTCAGTAGAAGTATACCTTCATACCGGCACTAAGGTTCGGCATGATCGCCTTGAGATCTTCGAGGCTCATTCGCAGGGAACCCGGCGGAATCGCGGTCGTGTCGGCGGCAAGCTGTGAGGCCTTTGACGTGAAGATCGTTGCGCCGCCGTCGAGGGTGATCTTGTCCTCAGAAAGATCGGCGATCGTCCGCTCTCCACGCGGGACTGCCGCGGGCGGCGCATCGGAGGATTCGGATGCCCCGCGCTCGGGACCGAGCTGAATGGGCATCTCGCGAAGAAGCGCGCCCTCGCGGGTGAGGTACATCCGTGAGCTGTCGATGGACACGTTGAGGTGGAGTTTCTTGTCGAACTTCGCCTGCCGCTTGGCGAGCTCGATCGCGATGCGCAGCTTGTTCTGCTCCGCCTGAACGATCCCGTCCGTTCGCTCGCGCTCGGCCTGCGTCATGTGGGCCCGCAGCTGCGCGACGTCGCGGTTGTAGCTCACCCGCTTGAATAGCAGCCAGGCGTCAACGGCGACCATCATCGCGAGTCCCAACCCCAGCACGAACACGAAACCGGGGTACGCACGCCGGAAATCGCGCCAGCCGCCGCGGCGGCGATCGCCTTCTTCGGCCCGCGCGGCGCTACGACGCGTTTCTGGTCCGGGGTCTTTCGGTCTGAGGATCTCCATTGTGCGCCTTAGTGCGGCAAGTCAGGGTGGGATTACATTACTGATATTATGGCCAACTCACAGCGCGCGCGGCCAGTCGCGCTCATTGTCCTCGATGGATGGGGCTATCGTCCCGACTCCGAAGGAAACGCAATCGCACTAGCAAATACCCCTACCTGGGACTCCCTCTGGAGTCGCGGGTCCCGCACACTGCTCGAAGCCTCGGGACTTCGCGTCGGCCTCCCTGAAGGGCAGATGGGCAACAGCGAAGTCGGGCATCTCAATCTCGGTGCGGGACGAGTGGTGATGCAGGATCTTGTACGCATCTCTTCGGCCATCTCCGACGGGAGTTTTTACACCAACCCTGCGCTTGTGGGTGCGTGCAAGCAGGTGAAGGCTGAGGGTGGAACGCTCCACCTTCTCGGATTGATCGGCACCGGCGGGGTCCACGCGATCGACGAACATCTCTGCGCGCTGCTGGAGCTGGCCAAGCGTCAACGCGTCGACCGCGTCGCCATCCACGCCTTTCTCGACGGGCGCGATACGATGCCGCGATCGGCGCTCGGCTACATGCAACAACTCCTCGAATACATCAAAAAGATCGAGAGCCCGGCGAAGATCGCCAGCGTATCGGGGCGGTATTACGCGATGGACCGCGATCAGAGGTGGGACCGTACGGGACTGGCATATCGAGCGATGGTTCTCGGCGAGGGCACGACTGTCACGGATCCTCTCGACGCAATTCGACAGGCGTACAGCTCGGACAAGACCGACGAATTCATGCTGCCGGTGGTCGTCACGGAGAATGGAAAGCCGGTAGCGCCGATGCGCGACGGCGATGCAATCATCTGCTTCAACTATCGGTCGGACATAATGCGGCAGATCGTGCGGGCGTTGATCGATCCAGGCTTCGATGGATTCGATGTGTCCCGCCGCCCCAAAGTCTCGGTCACAACACTCACGAATTACGACAAGACCTTTGACGTTCCGGTCGCCTTCCCGCCCACGTCGATGGCGCGAATCCTGGCCGAGGTTCTGTCGTCACGCGGGTTGTCGATGCTCAAGACAGCGGAAACCGAGAAGTACCCGCATGTGACTTACTTCTTCAACGGCGGTGTCGAACAGCCGTATCCCTGCGAGAGCAGGGTGATGATTCCCAGCCCGAAGGTCGCGACGTACGATCTCAAGCCCGAGATGAGCGCGGAGGGAGTTACCGAAGCCCTCTGCAAGGGGATCTCGTCGGGCGATCAGGATTTCATTCTCTGCAATTACGCGAATGCCGACATGGTGGGGCACAGTGGATCGATTCCGGCGACGATCAAGGCCGTCGAGACCGTCGACACGATGCTGGCGCGCGTGCTGAAGACGGCCGAGTCGGCAGGGACGCGACTCATCGTCACAGCAGATCACGGCAACGCAGAGATGATGATCGATCCGGAGACGGGGGGACCGCACACGGCTCACACCACGAATCCGGTGCCTTTCGTGGTGATCGACTGGAATCAGGAGCAGCGGCTCCGTTCGGGCGGCGCTCTCTGCGATGTCGCGCCAACTATATTATCAATGCTCGGAATCGAGCAGCCGCCAGAGATGAGCGGCGTCAATCTTGGAGTCGATTAGTGAAGCCTTTCATGGGCGCCCTGGCGCTTGCTGTAGTTGCGACGTCCGCCCGCGCGCAAGTCGGACATCTTCCAGAAAGCAGCCCGTACCGCGACATGGAAGCGAGTCAGGAGATCTCCTTCTTCGGCGGGCACTACTCTGCCGGACAGGATCCCCTCGGCGTCGCGCCGCGCGGCGGGCCGATGTATGGCCTCCGCTACGAGGTCCACGTCGGAGGGCCGGCTTTCCTCATGGCGCGCTTTGCGCACGTGAACAGCGAGCGTTTTCCAATCGATCCCACCAAGAGCGGGGCAGCATCCAAGCTCAGCGCACGGAATGTTTCGCTCAACCTCTTCGACGTGAACCTTGTCATCAACCTCACGGGCCAGAAGAGTTATCATCACATCATCCCGGTCATCAACCTGGGTGCGGGCATCGCGAGCTGTAGCTGCACGGTCAAACCCGATCCCTACACGTTCGGCACCCCGTTTGCATTTTCCTTCGGCGGCGGCTTGCGTTACGTGCCCGGGGGAAGATTCCAGCTGCGGGCGGATTGGGGAGACTATCTCTATCAGCTGAAGTATCCCAACGCGTACTACTTGACGCCGCTCAATGGAACCGCTGCCGCCGGCAGCGGACAGGCCAAGTCATTCTGGAAGAACAATCGAGCCCTCACGCTCGGCGCGTCACTCCTGTTCTTTCGGTAACCTGAACCGCCCGAAACGGCGGACTCGGAGGAACGGTGGAAAAGGACTACGAGGACATCGATGAGATCGACGAGCTGAGCGACGGCGAGCTGCGCGCTCTGGTTCGAGATCGTCTCGAAGAACAGGTCGCCTTCGATCCAAGCGACGTGGACATTTCGGTGCGAGGCGGAGTCGTACGTCTGTCGGGACGCGTGGGAACAGAAGAGGAGCTTCGCATCGTCGAGCACGTCGTTACTGACGTGATCGGCATCAAGGAAGTGAAGAACGATCTATTGGTGGATCCAATCCGCCGCGCCGAGAGCCCGGAAGCGATTGACGAACATCTCGCCGACGAAGAGCTGCACGAGGGAATTCTGCTCGGCGACCGGCCAGGGCAGGAGGATCCTGAGGCGGAGCACCTCCAGGAGGACATCCGCGCGGAGATGTTTGGGACAACCGACGTTCACGAATCGATAGAGGAAGGGATTCCATGGAATCCGCCGGACGGACCGACGCCGGAAGGCGACCTCGGGACGGACGCGCCGCCGAACGTAATGAACCACGACAACTAGGTTGGCGAGCGCTTCCCTCACCAGACGGATTTCGTTTTCCGCCGCTCATCGCTACAGTCGTCCGGACTGGAGCGATGAGAAGAACGCCGCGACTTTCGGCGCATGCGCGTGGCCGAATTACCACGGTCATACGTACGTCTGCGACGTGACCGTCGCTGGCCCAATCGACGACGCCACGGGCTTTGTGGTCGACCTTGGTCTGCTCGACAAGATTCTGGCGAAACAGGTGACGGAGCGGTTTGACCATCGCAACATCAATCTCGACGTGCCCGAGTTTGCGGACGGAAAGCTCGTTCCCACGGGCGAAAACCTCGCGCGCTTCATATTCGACCGCGTCGACCGCGAGCTGCCGAAGCCGGCGAAGGTGGTGCGCGTGACCGTGGGAGAAGACGACAGTCTGAGCGCGACCTACAGCAGGGAGTAACAGAACAAAGTGTATCTCTCGCTCACACGCAGAAACGCGCGTGCATTTGTTCTCGCGATGGCGCCGTTTCTTCTTACGGCGTGCGCGACCATGATGAGGACCGCCCACCTCCGCTCTCCGCGCGACGAGCTGCGCCACGAGATCGACTCCCTCACCTCGCAGCCCGAGTTCAGGAACGCGCAGTGGGGCGTGCTCATCGTGAATCCCCGCACTGGCGACACGTTGTACTCGAAAAATGCGGGCAAGCTCTTCATGCCGGCTTCCAACATGAAGATCATCACGAGTGCGGCTGCGTTGACCCTGCTCGGACCGGAATTCCGCTACCGCACGACGTTCCTCACTGACGGAGAAGTGCGCGACTCGCTGCTCGATGGAAATCTGCTGGTGATTGGCAGGGGTGATCCGACGGTGAGCGATCGCATGCGGGGCAACGCGACGAGCGTGATGGATGCCCTCGCAGATTCTCTTCGCGCGCACCGGATAAGACAGATCAGCGGGTCGCTCGCCCGAGTGGGCAACGCCTTCCCCGACTCCATTTACGGATACGGCTGGGAGTGGGACGACCTGGGCGAATACTACGGGGCCGGAGTTGACGAGCTGATCTTCAACGAGGGGATGGCGCCCACGACGCTCCGACCGCCTCCCGACACCGCGCGAGACAGTCTTTACTCGGGCCCGGCAAAGAATCCGGCGAAAGCATACCTCGATGCTCTGCACGACGCGCTCGTGCGAAAATCCATCCGGATGGACGGGACCGTCAGAGACAGCATTCTCCCGACGCCGTTCAAGATGGACACGCTCTTCGTGCTCTTCTCGCCGCCCCTGCGCGACATTCTCCCGGCGCTGATGAAGCCTTCGCAGAACCAGATCGCCGAGATTCTACTGAGGACTATTGGTCTGGAGCGGGGGGGTCTCGGAACGGCAGACAGCGCCCGCAAGATCGTCGGCCAGCAGCTGCTGGCCTGGGGCGTGCAACCCGATGGATTCGTCATACGCGATGGAAGCGGACTCTCGGATCAGGATCTCCTAACGCCGGAGACGATCGTGCGCGTTCTCGACAGGATCCAGCGGGACACTGCATTCGCGACGTACTACAACTCGATGCCGATCGCGGGCGTCGACGGTACGATCGATACCCGCATGAAGGGAACGCCGGCCGAGGGCAACGTCCACGCCAAAACCGGGACTCTCAACAAGGCTCGCTCTCTCTCAGGCTACGTGACTTCGGCAGACGGCGAGCGACTCATCTTCAGCATTCTCGCCAACAACACCACCACCCCGGGTTCTGCCGTCACGCACGTCGCCGACGTGATTGCGATCGCGTTGGCGTCGTACCGGGAGCACTGACCCTCCGATGCTGACCGTTGCGGAGGCGAGCGAGCGCATCCTTGCCGAGATAAAAGCGCTCGCGCCGGAAACGGTACCGTTGCGACAGGCTCTCGGGCGCGTGCTCGCCGAAGACATCAGCGCGACGGTCACGATGCCGCCGTGGAGCAACTCCTCCATGGACGGGTACGCGGTGCGCTCCGCTGACATCACGCCGGTGATGAGTGGAGAGCCAGTGAAGCTGCGCGTCATCGCAACCGTTGCGGCGGGAGAGTTTGCGCCGCGGCCACTCAAGCGCGGTGAGGCGATGCGGATAATGACCGGTGCGCCGATTCCCGGAGGTGCAGACTCGGTGATCCGGAAGGAAGACACCGACGGCGGTAGCGAGAAGGTGGAGATCCGCGAGGCACGCGACGTGTGGAAGAACATTCGCAACGCCGGTGAGGATTTTCAGTCTGGGGACCTTCTGGCAAAGCGCGGAGCTCCGGTGAAGCCGGCACTGCTGGGCGTGCTCGCTTCGACAGGAAAATCCACGGTGAAAGTCTTTGGGCGTCCTCGCGTAGCGATCATCAGCTCGGGCAACGAGCTGGTCGACATCGACGAATTCGAGGAGGTGGCCGCCGCGCGGCGCATCGTCTCGACGAACAGCTACACATTGGAAGCTCTCACGCGCGTGTCGGGCGGAATTCCCGAGGATCTCGGAATAGCCAGCGACACCAGAGCGTCGCTAAAGAAAAAACTCGAAAGCGCCGGAGGGTATGATCTGATTCTCACTTCCGCCGGCGTGTCTGTCGGCGATCTCGATCACACGCGCGACGTTTTTGCGAGGCTCGGGGGACAGCAGAAGTTCTGGAAGGTGAAGATGAGACCGGGCGCGCCGCTCGCGTTCGGATTGCTGAACCAAGTCCCGTGGCTTGGACTCTCCGGCAACCCCGTCTCTGCCATGGTGAGCTTCGAGCTCTTCGTCAGACCGGCGCTCCGGAAAATGCAGGGGCATACCAATCTTTTTCACCGAAGCCTCACAGTCACGCTCGAGGAAGAAATAAAGATCGCGGCAAAGCTCACTCACTTTCTCCGTGCAGTCGTCACCCAGCACTCGGATGGCACGCTGACGGCACGGCTCACGGGTCATCAGAGCTCCGCCGCTCTGACGTCGATGGTGAAAGCGAACGCGCTGCTCGTCGTCCCGGGGACGCATCAGAAAGTGGCCAAGGGCGCTCAGCTCCACGTGCTGATGCTCGATCACAGCCTCGAAGAGACATCGGCGTTCTCGCTGTGATAGACAAAGGCGATCTCTCCAACATCGACCACTCGGTCCTGGCTGGTGACGCCTTGGTGACCGCGCTGAACCGTCGATTCCGGACTTCGGTGGAAGACGCGACGGTGGACGCTCACACGTTCAGCATTCTCAAACCCGCGAATTCCGACGATCTCATTCGCGAGGAGGATTTCGTCAAGGACGAAAGACTTCCGTATTGGGCAGACGTGTGGCCGTCTTCACTGATTCTTGCGGGCAAGCTCCTCGAGATGAAGGGAAGAGGGAAGACGGCGCTAGAGCTCGGCTGCGGAGTGGGACTCTGCACGCTCGCGGCAACCACGGCGGGATACGACGTGCTATCGACCGACTACTACGAGGACGCGCTCGATGTCACGCGCGCGAATGTTTTCCGCAACCTGGGAAAGCTCGCGCGGACGCGACTAGTCGACTGGAGGCACCTTCCGAACGACCTTGGTCAATTCGATCTGGTCTTTGCGTCGGACGTGCTGTACGAGAAGGAGTACGCCGAGCTGCTTCCGGTAATACTCGATCGGGTACTAGTGCCGAGCGGAATTGGCTTGATCGCAGATCCGGGCCGTGTCGCGGCGCCTGTTTTCGTGGAGGCGTGCGAGGCAAATAGGCTGGTAATCCTGAGCAAAAAGGCTCGGCCTTTCGAGGCTGGAGAGATCAAGCAGAAGATTGACCTGTACGAGATTGGGCGAGGCTAGGCTTCCTTAGATGCCTGCTGATCGCGCGAGCTACATGAGACGATATTTGGGCCCGCTGCCGCCCTCGCGCGGCGTCCAGCGCGGACCGAGGACGTCCGTCGCTTTGCAGTCGATGCAATTTGCGGGACTTACTACGAGCCGGTCGCCGTCGCGCTCGTAGACACCGGCGGGGCACATGTGCGTGTACAGCTCCGCGACGTCCGGAGTGATATCCCCGCCGACGATGAGGTGCGAAGGTATGTCGTCCCGCGTCGCGTTTCCTGACTTGAATACCGCATCGAGCTTGCTGAAGGTAAGCTTGCCGTCGGGCACGAACGGCTCGGGCTCGGCGACCGCTCGCGGGACCTCGGCGTCGGTGTGAGATGCGATCTTGCCGCCGGGGAGAGCGCCTCCCGTCACCGTCATCAGACTGGCCTTGAGACCCGCCAGGTAAAAGTTGCTCTTCTGGAACGCCAGTCTCATGTTGCGTCGCCGATAGAGATCCTTCGCGATGAAGCTGCGGTCCACCATCACATCGTATTCCTTCAGCGACGCAGCGGACGTGTCCTTCCGCTTGAGAGCATCGAATGCGGCGCGCGCTGCGAACATTCCGGATTGCATCGCGTAGTGAATGCCCTTGAGCGATGCAACTTCCACGTAGCCAGCGGAATCTCCCACGATCATCAGGCCGTCGCCGTGCCGGCGCTTCGGCAGAGCGTAGTAACCACCCTCGGGGATAGTCTTCGCGCCCCATTCGACCATCTCCCCGCTCTCGAGCAAGTCTTTGAACAGCGGGTGCAGCTTCATTCGCTGCAGCATCTCGTGCACGTCGTCCGACGTGCGCTTGTAGTCCAGGCCGACAACCAGGCCAAGTGCGATCAGGTTCCTGCTCAGCGGATACATGAAGCTCCCGCCGAAATCATCCCTCGGAAGCGGCCAGCCGAGAGTGTGCACAATGGAGTCGAGGGGCTTCAACGTCTCCCAGATTTCCTTGACGCCCAGCGCGTAGATCTGCGGATTCTCGGAACCGACCTTCTGCCACTCGAGATATGCCTGGGACAGCGTGCCGCGCGTTCCTTCCGAGAGAACCGTGATCTGCGCGGTGATATCGGTTGG
>DATARP010000013.1:0-20026 GCA_036264075.1 Gemmatimonadaceae bacterium | reverse complement strand
CTCCCGCGGGACTATGTCTGCCCCGAGCGCAGTCCTCGCCGGCTGGAAGAAGCTTCTGGACAGCCCGCTTGCGGCGACGACGGCGTAGATCGGCCACACTCTCCCGACTAGAAGCAAATCCGAGTGAATCGTGAGGACCAGCAGGGCGACCGCGCACAACACCTGAACCGCGATGGCAATCAGCGCGAGCGTCTTTCGATTGTGACGATCGGCTACGTGACCCGCGTAGAGAGCCGCACCAATAAATGGCAATGCTTCAGCGAGGCCGACGATTCCGAGGGAGAGCGGGTCTTTTGTTAGTGCGTATATCTGCCAGGCCACCACCGTCGCCTGGATCTGTGTGCCGAGCGTTATCGCAACGAGGCTCGCCACGTACCAGCGAAAATTGGGATTCCGAAGTGATACGTACGGATCGTGTTGCTCAGCCATTCCCTCGGGGGACGAGATTCAGGAAGCCGGATGATACGCAGGCGCGACTCAGCGGGCAATCATACGGTGGCGCGCAGCGTCGCCTCACATTCTATTTGTAGTCGTACATCCGAATCCCGGGGAGCCTCGAGTGGCGTCGGCAGCCGTCAAGCCAGAAAAGGGCGAGTTCCTTCCCTATTATGAGAGGTACATCGCGCTCGTGGGTAGCGGCGATGTCATCGCCACGCTCTCAAGACAGATGCCGGAAACGCAAGCGCTGTTGCGCAGCTTGCCAGCGTCTGTGTCGACCTATCGGTATGCGCCAGACAAATGGAGCGTCAACGAGCTGATCGGACACCTGATCGACAGTGAGCGGATCTTCGCTGCGCGCGCGCTTCGCTTCGCGCGCAACGATCCAACCCCGCTCCCGGGTTTCGAGCAGGATGACTACGTCAGCAATTCCAGCTTCGACAGTTATTCCCTCAGCGAGCTGGCGTCAGAGTTGAAGAGCGTGCGCGAGTCGACGGTCTTCCTGTTCAAGCATCTCGAGGAGGAAGCGTGGATGCGGCGCGGAGTTGCAAATGGTGCGGAGGTAACCGTCAGGGCGCTGGCCTACATCATCGCCGGCCACGAGCTGCACCATAGGGAGATTCTGCGAGCGCGCTACCTCTAGCCAACTCTGGCCGCTAAGACCAATAGTTAACGCGCTAGGATGACGGCGTCGCGGGCTTTTCCAAAACGGATCGGACAGCCGCGCAGAGTGACTCCGCCGTGAAGGGCTTCTGCAGGAAGTCGGTCTCGGACGTACGGATTCCGCGCCGCAAAATCTCGTTGTCGGTATAGCCGGACATGAACAGCACTCTGATCTCGGGGCTCATCTCGTGCAGCTCGTCCACCATTCCGCGGCCGCCGAGCGTCGGCATCTCGATGTCGGTGAGGACGAGGTCGATTTCGCCCACCTCCTCAGCGGCGATCCGGAGCGCCATCGCCCCGTCCGAGGCTTCCAGCACGCGGTAGCCGGCCTGCGAGAGGACGCGCTTGCCCAGTTTACGCAGAGCCTTCTCGTCGTCGACCAGAAGAATCGTCTCTTTGCCTGTCGCTCTGCCGTGCTTGAGCCGTCCCACTCGTCCGGCTTGCGCCTCCAGTGATTCGCGGGCGGCAACTTCTTCCTGCGATTCCTTCAACGGCGAACCTGGAAGTGGAACCGTGACGGCTCCCCGGTCGAGACCAGTGGGCTGCGGGAGAGTCCGACGGCTGGCCAGGAGCAGTTTTTTCGTCAGAATTTCAGCCCGGTCCGCCGCGTTTCGAATGTCAACGGCTTCCCCCGCCGAGAGTTTGGCCTGATTCAGCGTTCCCTCGATCAGGTCGGCGTTCATCCGGATGACCGTGAGCATGTTGTTCAGCTCATGGGCCGAGCGTCCGGCAAGGTCCGCAAAGTTGTTAAGCTCTTGCGTTCGGAGCGCCAGATTTTCTTCGGCGGAGCCACCCGTGCTCAGGTCCTCGATGGCGAGAAGGATAGTCGCGTCGTCGGCATCCGCGGAAGGAACCAGCCGCGCAGTCAACCAGTGCACCGCCTGGCCACCTGGCTTTCCGTCGTGTATGAGCTCGAAATGGTCTGACTGCGGCGCTCCGTGTAGCACTGCTTCGAGCATCGGTTTCAGCTTCGTGTCCCAGCTTCTGCCACCGACTTCGTAGACCTTGTGCCCGACGCATTCCTCGGGGGCGACTCTGAACATCGAGTAAAAGGCCTGGTTGGCAGCTCGTACAGTGAGCTTTGTGTCGAGAACCACCAGAGCTTCGTGCGGAGAGCCGGGACTGATCATGAGTAGCTGGAGAGGAGGAATCCTGAGGTCAACGTACGTCGAAGTTGCCTATTTAGACGATTCCGAAGTCCAATGAGTATCGAATTTCCGCAAGCCCCCGCGGGGCTCTCCCTAACGCACAAAGAAGGGCGGCCTGTCCGACCCGCGTGAAGCCAGCGTTGCGATTAAGACGATGGCCGGCTCCGTTCAATCGCCGTCAGCCCTCGATTCTCGAGACGGAAGGTCTTGACGACGGCCGCAAATCGGGGACTCGCCCTCACAGGGTCGAAGCCCGGATCTGCCAGGAAAATCCAGGACGGCGTCGTCTCGCGCGCGACAGCCGCCGCTTCGAGCGATCCGACCGCCAGGTCCGGTTTGTTTATCCCCAGATACACATACGCGCGAGCAGTGTTGATCATCCACGTGTCGCGCGGAAGCCCGTTCAACCTGCTCAGGATTTCCGCAACTTCCGCTGTATCTCCAATCTTCCCGAACACGAATGCGCTCATGCCATTCCACGGTGTCTCCGGAAGGCCGCCGCGAAGAATTGCCCGTGCCTCGGCCTTTTCCCCCGTTATTGCGCGCTCCATGGCAAGGAAGATCCGCGCCGTTGGAAGGTCAGGATCGAGTTCCAGGGCCCGATTGCTCTCCGCGAGCGCCTCATCGCGCTTGCCCGCCAGAAACAGTGTGTATGACAGCCAAACTGATGCTGTCCCCGCAAGCGGGTCCAGCCGCCGCGCAATCTGAAACTGCTGGAGTGCCTCGGGAATCCTGTTGAGCATCATCAGGTAGCGAGCATATTGAGTGCGTGAAGTGGGGGACGCGGAGTCTATCACGACGGCGCGCTTGAACTCGACTTCCGATTCCTTCCAGCGAAGGGCGTGCATGTGCGCCAACGCGAGAGCAGCGTGTGGTTCAGCGAGCCGGGGATCCAATGAGATCGCGCGATTGGCTGCCGTCATCGCTCTCGCTTCGACGGAGTACGCCGGGGTCGGTGAGAAATACGGCATCAATTCAAGCGCGGCGCTCAACTCCGCGTATGCCTTTGCAAAGCCCGGGTCTTTGTCGACGGCCTGCGTGAAGTAGGCGACTGCCTGCTCGACCCCCTTGCCGCGGCGTTCCACCAGGTAGCGCCCGCGCAAGTAGAGATCGTATGCCTCCACGTTCGCGGTTCCCGACCCCTTGACGCTGGAATCCGACTTGGTGCCCGAGACCGGCGATAGCCGGGCGCGCAACGCACCGATAATCGCGCGGGTGATATCATCCTGTACCGAAAAGATGTCTTTGCTTTCACGCTCGTACGTCTCACTCCAGAGTGTGAGACCGTCGTCGGCGTTGCTCAACTGCGCGGACACGCGCAGGCGGCCGGACGACCTGCGGACTGTTCCCTCGAGCACAGTACTTACTCCAAGGCGCTTCCCGATTTCTCGAACATCGAGATCGCCGCGCGATCGCACAGCAAACGCGGATGTGCGCGAGGCAACACGAAGGCCCGGCACCTTGGCCAGTTCGCTCGTCAGCTCGTCGGCTATTCCCGCGGCAAAATAGGCGTTGGCGGTATCACCTCCCACATTCGAGAATGGGAGGACTGCGAGCGAGCTATGCGGCTGTTGACCGCGCGACGCGAAAAGAATCCTTCCCCGGGCGAAGTAAACACCTAGGAGCAGCAGTACGGCCAACACGCCAGCCGCGGCCATGCGTCTCGTTCGCGCCGACGAGACAGACCGTACCCGAGCGGGATCGTACGAAAGATGCGAAAGGGTGTCGACAATCTCGCGCGCAGATTGCGGCCTCTGTGACGGCTCCTTCTCCAGGGCCTTCATGACGAGCGTAGTGAGGGGCGCCGGCAATCCGCTCACGCATTCGTCGAGGGCTGGGGGTCGCTCGCTCAGGTGGGCCGCAATCAGCTGGCGCACACCCTCCTTGCCCTCGAACGGATGGACTCCGGCAAGCACTTCGTAAGCGACTATTCCCCAGGAGTAAATGTCCGCCCGATGATCCACGTTATCTTCGCCGGCAGCCTGCTCAGGGGCGATGTAGGCGGGGGTTCCCAAGGCCATGCCCGTGCCGGTGAGAGTAAGCTGGATCTGCGATTTGCTCGTTGCGTCGGCGTCGGCTCGTAGCGAAGCAGACACCGCCTTCGCGATGCCGAAGTCGGTGACCACTGCCGCGGTTCCCGCGAGCAGAATGTTCTCCGGCTTGATGTCGCGATGAACTATGCCCTCTCCGTGCGCGAACTCGAGCGCGGATGCGACGTCGCGAAGTATCGCAATCCTCTGGTCGACGGTGAGAGCGACTTGCCGACGCAGTCGCGCCCTCAGTGAATCCCCTTTGATGAAAGGCATCGTGTAGTAAAGGAGTTCGCGCCCTCTTCCGGTTTGGAGCAGTGGTACGATGTTGGGATGTTGAAGGGAGGCGGCGAGCCGCACCTCGCGGGCAAAACGTTCTGCGCTCAATGCCTGAGCAATGTCGGTGTTCAGCACCTTCACGACGACCCTTCTCCCCAGTGCGGTCTCCTCGGCAACAAAAACGTGGGCCATGCCCCCGCCCTTGAGCTCGTGCTGAATCGAGTAAGCGTCGCCGAGCGTTTCCTGAAGCTGGTCTCGTAGGTTCATTCTGCGGTTGGTAGCGAGGGCGAAGACGACGAAGGTAGGAAATGCCCCGGGCTAAGGCAAACAATATTGGAGCGACGTCGTCCCGGATGCGTTGGCAAATAAAAAAACGCCCGCCCCTTTTCGAGGCGGGCGTTACTGCACCGTGAGACTACGCCGGTTCTTCTACATAAGAATCCGGCGGCGTCGGGATAGGATCAGACAGGTTGTAATCGTCGGACTCCATCGGAATCACCTTGGACGGAGTCTCCGGACGGGGCGGCTGCTCCTCCGGAATTGCCGTCACCGCGAGGACAATGCGCCGGTGAATCGGGTCGACCTCGAGAACCCTGAGGTCGAGGTTCATCGTCTCGTACACAATGTCCGCGGGGCTGTTCACCGGCTGGCCAAAATTGAGCTGGCTCACCGGGACGAAGCCCTCGATGTCGTTGCCGATATCGACTACGACGCCCTTGTCCATCAGCCGCACAACCTTGCCCTTCAGCTCGGTGCCGACCGGGTAGGTCTCACCGATTCTGAGCCACGGATCCTCGGTGGCCTGCTTGAGCCCAAGACTGATCCTCTTGTTCTCGGCATCCACGTTCAGGATGACCACGTCGACGCTGTCGCCTTTCTTCACGACTTCCGACGGGTGCTGGACGCGCTTGGTCCACGACATGTCGGAGATGTGAATCAGACCATCGATTCCCGGCTCGATCTCCACGAATGCGCCAAAGCTCGTGAGATTGCGAACCTTGCCATTGAGCTTCGTGCCGACCGGGTACTTCTCCGGCAGCATCATCCACGGATCCTGTTCCGTCTGCTTCATCCCGAGCGAGATCTTCTCTTCGTTCGGATCGACCTTGAGCACGACCGCCTCGATCGCCTCGCCAATCGACACGAGCTTCGACGGGTGACGCACGTTGCGCGTCCAGCTCATCTCGCTGATGTGAACGAGTCCCTCGATTCCCGGCTCGAGCTCGATGAACGCGCCGTAGTTGGTGATAGAGACCACCTTTCCGCTGACGCGCGTCCCGACCGGATACTTCTCGGCAACATCCTTCCACGGATAGCTCTGGAGCTGCTTGAGTCCGAGCGAGATGCGCTCGCGATCCCAATCGATGTCGAGAACTTTGACTTCAAGCTCCTGGCCGATGTGCACCATCTCGGACGGATGCTGAATGCGGCCGTAGGACATGTCGGTGATGTGGAGCAATCCGTCGACGCCACCGAGATCGATGAATGCACCGAAGTCGGTGATGTTCTTGACGACGCCTTTGCGCACCTGGTCCTTCTGGAGCTCCTTCATCAGCTTCTCGCGCTTGCCCGCTCTCTCCTGCTCGAGGATGACGCGGCGCGATACGACGATGTTACGACGGCGCTTATTTAGCTTGATGATCTTGAAATCGAACGTCTGGCCGAGCAATTCGTCGACGTTCGGAACGCGACGGAGCGCGATCTGCGAACCGGGGAGGAATGCATCGACCCCCATGAGATCGACTACGACGCCGCCCTTGATCTTCTTGATCAAAGAGCCGCGCACTGGCTCATCGTTCTCGTAGGCAACGCGGATGCGCTCCCACACGCGCATGAAGTCCGCTTTCTTCTTCGAGAGGACAACGGATCCTTCCATGTCCTCGAGGTGCTCGAGGAGAACTTCGACTTCGTCGCCGGGCTTGAGGTCGGGGAGATCCTTGAACTCTTCGAGCGGGATCGTCCCTTCGGATTTGAAGCCGATGTCGAGGACGACCATGTTGTCGCGGATATCGAGCACGCGGGACTTGACGATCTCGCCTTCCTCGATGGAAGCCATCGTCCCGTTGTACATCTCCATCATTGTCTCGAGCTCGTCCTGCGAGTAATCGTCCTCGTCGTAGAGCTCGGGTCTCAGGTTGGCAAGCGGACGCAGCTGCGCCTTCTGCAGATCGCGCTTCTCGCGCGCTGTCAGCGTCGTGCCGGTAGTGGTTTGTGTGTCGTTGGGCGAGTCTATCATGTTGCTGGTTAAAGGGTTGGGTGCGTTCCAGTCAAGCCTTTAAGTATAGACAGTCCCAGGGCGCCGGTCAACTTTCGACTCTGCGGAGATCTCACCGCTCAATCGGCATCGTCAAACTGAAGCGGGGAGCCTTGAGCTTTGCAGCTGAAGCTCGGGGCTTTACTTAAGCGCCTTGGTCAGAAGGAGAATTAGCTCCTCGTCCGTGAGACCCTCGAGAGCGCCCAGGGGGAGATCCATCGCCATCTCGGTCCCATCGTCGCACTTGAACGCGACGGTAACGCTGGCCGGCGTTTGCCTGCGGTCGGGGAGACCGCCAGGCCGCGTGGCCTCGAATGCGCTCCAGTCCATACCTCCGCGATCGGTGAATCTACGCATCAGCGAACAACCTCCTCACACCTGCGGGACATGGAATGGCAAGAAACGCACGCAAACCTGCTACTCTGAGCGCTCTTTCGAAAGAGCAACTATCTGTGCAACCTGCTCATCCTGCGTCAAAGCAGTCGTATCGATAGTCACGGCGTCCGGCGCAGCGACGGTCTGCTTTGCGTCGCGCGCGTCGCGCTCTCTTATACGAATAGTCTCGTCATCGAGTAATTGTTCCGAAGTCGGCGTGCCGCGTTGCCGCAATCGCCGGAGTGCGCGCTCCCTGGAATCGGCGACGAGAAAAATCTTCAATTCCGCATCAGGGAATACGACCGTGCCTATGTCACGCCCGTCCACTACGAGATTTCTCGAATTCGCCGCCTCACGCACCTTCGCGTTGACCCACTCACGCACGCGTGGCATCTGCGCAACGCGGGAGACGTGACGCGTCACGTCGTTTCCGCGGATTTCTTCCTCGATCGACTTGCCGTCGAGAACCGGGTAGAAAGATGTTCGTGCCGCGCGAAGCTCCACCGGCCTCGCCGCATCGAGTACAGCGTCCTCCGTCCAGCGCGACGCGTTACCCTCACGGCGCAGAATCGCAGCTGTCGCCGCTCTATAAAGTGAGCCCGAATCGACATGGAGGAATCCGAGCTTGTCGGCAACCATCTGTGCGGTGGAAGACTTCCCCGATGCCGCGGGCCCGTCGATCGCAATGACCGATGTCCGGCGCTTCATACCACGACCCGTCTCAGGTCTTCCCAGAATCGCGGATACGAAACGGCGACAACTTCCGGATTCCTGATCTCGATTTGGTTGCCCGAGACCGCCGAGAGAATTCCGAACGCCATTGCGATGCGGTGATCGCCCTGCGGATCGACCGTGCCTGAAAACTTCCGCGCGCCGGGGAGGACACGCAGTCCATCGGGCAGCTCCGCGGCCGTCGCCCCGACGGCGCGCAGACTCCTGACGACGACGCTGATGCGATCGCTCTCCTTCACTCTGAGCTCCGCCGCGCCAGTCACCTCGAGCTGCACACCGGCGGCAGCCGCGACGCACGCCAACAGCGGAAGCTCGTCGATCAGCGATGGCACGTCGGCCGCCGTGATGCGGAGGTCGCCGAGGGTTGCCGGATACACGGATAGCGTACCGGTCTCCTCACCCCCTTCGCTGGCGCGCGCGGTTACACGAATGTCGCCACCCATTCGTTTGATTGCGTTAATGAAGCCAACGCGCGTGGGATTGAGGCATACGTCGTCGAGCTGGAGCTCTCCCGCTCCTGCCAGCGATGCGAGCGCCACGAAAAAAGCCGCGGATGACGGATCAGCCGGAACCGCAAGATCGAGCGGCGCCAGCCGGCGGGCGGGCCGAAGGCAGACCTGATTCGGGTCGCTCGCGACGTCCACTCCCATCGAGCGCAGCATCCTCTCGGTGTGATCGCGCGATCGGCTGGTCTCGGTCACACGCACTTCGACCTGCGACACCAGTCCGGCGAGAAGGATTGCGCTCTTGACCTGCGCGCTCGCGGACTTCGTGTCCCAGTCGACGCTCCGCAGATCGACACCGTGTACCGTCATCGGGAGTCCGTCGCCACGGTCGAATTCGAACTTAGCGCCCATGTACGTCAACGGCTCGGCGATGCGCTTCATCGGACGGCGGCTGAGACTGGCGTCGCCTTCGAATCGCGCCGAGAAGGGATGGCCGGCGACGACTCCAGCGAGAAGGCGCGTGGTGGTCCCACTGTTTCCGCAATCGAGTGCGTGCTTCGGCTGCCGCAAGCCACGCAAACCTGCGCCAGAGATTCGCATCTCGTGGGAAAGCTCGGGAATTCCGGCTCCGAGCGAGCGGAGCGCGCCGGCGGTAGAGCGGACGTCCTCCGAATCGAGAATACCCGCCACGCGTGATTCACCTTCTGCCAGACAGGCGAGAATCAACGAGCGATGTGAGATCGATTTGTCCCCGGGCACCCTGACGGCGCCGGCGACCGTCAGCGGAGCCAAGACTCGAGCGCCGTCGCCGCGTCCGTTTTTTCATCGCGATACTTCACGATGACCGGTGTTTGAACCGAGATCCCCTGTTCCTGCGCCCAGTTCCCCTTCGCCTGTCGCGCTCCCGGCACCACGACCGCGTTCTCTGGAATCACGAGGGCCTTTCCTTTTTCGGCGCGGTGCACCGTCTCGCGCTCGAGATCGTAAACGGGCGTGCCTCGGGTAAGAACGACACCGGCGCCAATCACCGCGCGCCGCCTCACCACCGTTCCCTCGTAAATGCCGCAGTTGCCGCCGACAACGACATCGTCCTCGACAACCACCGGAGCAGCGTTGACGGGCTCGAGCACTCCGCCGAGCTGCGCGGCGGCACTCAAGTGGACGCGTTCTCCGACCTGCGCGCACGATCCGACGAGCGCATGTGAGTCGATCATCGTTCCCGTTCCGATGTGCGCGCCGACGTTGACGTACATCGGAGGCATGCAGACGACGCCGCTCGAGACGTACGCACCGCGGCGAATGCTCGATCCTCCGGGGACTATGCGAACACCGTCCGCCGAAGTGAACCGGCGCGGAGGATACGTGTCCTTGTCCAGAAACGAGAACCCGACGCGATCACTGGCGGAAGGAATCGACATGTCGACGATTACGCCAACGCGAAAGCCGAGCAGAATTCCCCGCTTGACCCAGGGTACGGCGCGCCACTCGCCAGCGGAATCCTTCTCAGCTGCGCGGATGCTGCCGCTCTCGAGCGCGTCGAGAAGGCTCTCGACCAAGGCGCGAGCATCCTTTGGAAGCGTCGAACCGGCCGGCGTTGCGGCAAGCGCTTCGACCCGTTTCTCAACCTCCTCGATGGATGTGCTCACGCAGAAAGCGCTCCGACAGAGACGAGGGCTGCGCGCACCGTCGGCTCGAACTTCTCCGCCAGCGGCACGAGCGGCAAGCGAACGACGTTCGCCATTTTACCCATCATCGCCAGGCCCGCCTTCACAGGAATCGGATTGGATTCGACGAAGGCCGCCACCGTCCACTCCGCCAGCTGATGGTTGACGACGCGGGCGCCCGCAAAATCCCCCGCTGCGCAGAGATCGGTGAGCCGGGCCACGAGCGCCGGCGCAGCATTGGATGTGACAGAAATTACGCCGTCACCGCCGTCCGCCATCACTTGAAGCGTGAGCGGGTCGTCGCCGGAGAGGACAGAGAACCGCGCCGGACGATGACGGATGATCTCGCCTACTTGCGCGAGATTGCCGGAAGCCTCTTTCACCGCAACGATGTTCTCGTGCTCGGCCATCTCGAGCGTAGTCGCAGCATCGATGTTGCTTGCCGTGCGACCCGGCACGTTGTAAACGACAATCGGTATCTGCACCGCATCCGCGATCGCGCGAAAATGGGCCACAATTCCGCGCTGTGGCGGCTTGTTGTACATCGGGGAAGCGTGGAGCAGATGCGTCGCTCCGACTCCAGCCATTTCGCGCGAAAGCGCAATCGCCTTTTTTGTGTCGTTCGATGCGGCGCCGGCCACGACTGGGACTCTCCCAGCGACCTGCTCGACGGTTATCTCGACGACGCGTCGATGCTCCGCCACGGTCATCGTCGCTGCCTCGCCGGTAGACCCGCAGGGAACGAGGAAGTGCACGCCACTCGCGATTTGCCAGTCCACGAACGCGCGCAGCGATCGCTCGTCGATCTCCCCCGATTTCGCGAAGGGCGTGACGAGAGCCGTTCCACAGCCGGAGAGCCGGTCCGATTTCATTTGTTAAATGTACGCGGCACTCGCCGCGAAGAGCGAGTTCGCGTCAGCTGCGCTTCAGATTGAGCACGTCTCGCATTGTGAACACGCCCCGTTTGCCCACCAGCCAATCCGCCGCCACCAGCGCGCCTTCCGCGAAGACGCGCCGGTCGCGCGCGACGTGCGTCAGCGACAGCTGCTCGTATAGCCCGTCGAAGATCAGGTCGTGAGTTCCTGGCACCGAGCCGGTTCGTACGCTGGTGGTCGGAATCGCTCGGTTCAACGCCTCACCTGCTGCCTTCCCGATGGCGACCGCTGTACCCGATGGCGCGTCCTTCTTTTTCGAGTGGTGCGTCTCGATTATGTGCGCGTCGAACTCCTCGAGGGGCTGCATCAGAGCTCCGGCGTAGCGGGCGAGCTCGATCATGACGTTCACGCCGAGTGAAAAGTTCGGCGACCACAGCATCGCCGTCCCTGCCTGGTCGGCGATCTGCGCCACGGCGGGCAGCTGGTCATACCATCCGGTTGTGCCGACCACGACCGGGACTCCCGCGCGGAGAGCCGCAGAAATATTTCCAACTGCTGCCGATGGCTCGGTGAATTCCACTGCGACATCCGCATTGCCGAGCGTGATCTTCGTGATCCCCGCCCCACCTGCGCTCTCGCTCTCGCCGATCATTGACGCCACCTTCCACCCTTTCGCTTGCGCCAGCTCTCGAATGGCCTGCCCCATCTTGCCGTCGCCGATGATGGCTATGGTGCGCTGGCTCATTTCTTCGGGGCTCCGAAAAACGCGCTGTGGAGCCGCTCGAGCGCCGGAGTGAGCTGATCCGCATCGACGATGATCGTGAGATTTATCCCAGTCGCGCTCAGCGACATCATGTGCACCGTGATTCCATCCAGAGCGCTGATGGCGCGTCCCATCGCCCCGCTGTCCTCGCTGATCGCCGCGCCCACGACGGCAACGATGGCGCGATCCCGCTCGACTGAAACGTCGCCCAGCGCCGCCAGCTCGACGACCAGAGATTCAAGCCCGGACGGGTCGTCGACCGTCACTGATACTGACACCTCCGACGTGGCGACCACGTCGACAGACACTCCGTTCCGCTCGAAGATCTCGAACACCCGCCGCAGGAACCCGCGGGCGTACAACATCTTCGCGGCTCCGACCTTGACGATGGTGATGCCGCCCTTTCCCGCGATCGCGCTCACGGCGCGTCGCGGAGCATCGAAGGTTATGCGCGTGCCTTTCCCGCCGGGATTCCGGGAATTGTAGATGAAAACCGGTATTCCAAGTCGCACCGCGGGTGCGATGGTATTCGGATGCAGCACCTTCGCACCGAAGGTCGCGAGCTCCGACGCCTCGTCGAATCGGATCTGCTCGATCAGCTTCGAGCCCTTCACGACGCGCGGGTCCGCGGTCAGCATACCATCCACGTCCGTCCAGATCTCGATCGCATCGGCATGCAGCGCGGCCCCGAGCAGCGACGCACTGTAGTCCGAGCCGCCGCGGCCCAGAGTCGTCGTAATTCCCGCTGCAGTCCTGCCGATGAATCCACCCATCACCGGCACCTTGCCGGCCTGAATCAGCGGTTGCACGACGTCACGCGCGTTCTCGGCAATCGCATCCGTCTGCGGCTCCGCCGTCATGTAGTTGTCATCGGTTATGAAGACATCGCGGGCGTCGACATGCTCGGCCGGGATGCCGCGCAGCTTGAAGAAGGCGGCGACGAGATGCGATGAGAGCTGCTCTCCGAACGCGGCGATGGCGTCGAAGCTCCGCGGCGTCGCGTGACCGAGGATCGACAGTGCTTCGGCGAGGCTGGCCAGCTCGTCGAACGTCGCGCTCATCTCGCTGGCCACTTCTGATGCTTCGCTCGACGTCCCGAGCAGCGTTTCGCATTGAGCGAAATGCCTGTCGCGCAGCGTCTCGACGCCGCGCAAAGCGCCGATGAGATGACCCTTGGCCGATTGTTCACCGATGGCTAAGAGAGAATTCGTCGCCCCACCAAGAGCGGACACGACTACGGCAGGCTGCCGCGAGAGGCGGCCCTTTACGATGGCGGCGGTGCGCTCAATCGCCTCCGCGTCACCTACCGAGGTGCCCCCGAACTTTACGACGATCACGCGGTGTCGAAAGCGCCGTTCACGGCCAGCAGCTCCGCGTTCAGAACCGAGCCACCTGCCGCGCCGCGTACGGTGTTGTGCCCCAGCGCGACCATTCTGAGATCGAGCACTGCGTCGCGACGCACGCGTCCGACAGTTACGGTCATCCCGTTTCCGGCGTTGACGTCGCGCTTCGGCTGTGGACGGTCGGGCATCTCCGTGACGACAAGCGGATGAGCGGGTCGGGTTGGAAGTCCAGCCGTCGCCGGAAATCCTTTCCAATCCCGCATCGTCTGGATTGCGGCTTCAGGACTTGGCCTTTCCTCGAAACCAATCGTCATGCAGATCGTGTGACCATGCTCGACCGGCACGCGGTTGGTGTGCGCGCTCACCTTGAAATTCGCGCTCATCACTTCGCCGTCTTCGTAAGTACCGAGTAGCTTGAGCATCTCGCGCTCCAGCTTCGGCTCCTCGTCGGCGATGTACGGAATGACGTTGCCTAGAATGTCGAGCGAAGGAACGCCAGGATAACCGGCGCCCGACACAGCCTGCATCGTCGAGAGAAACAGCTGCTTGATCCCGAATTTCTGGTGCAGCGGCGCGAGAGCGACCGCGGCCACGGTGGCCGAGCAATTCGCATTTGTCACGATTGCTCCGCTCCAGCCGCGCTTGCTGCGCTGGCATTCGATCAGCCCGAGGTGATCGCCATTGACTTCCGGGATGACCAGCGGGACATCCGGCTCCATGCGGAAATTCTTCGCGTTGCTGAGAACGAATTTGCCCGCCTGAGCGAACGCCAGCTCCACCTCGCCGGCAACGACTGCGTCGAGCGCGGAAAAAACGATCGGAGCGCTGACGAGTCCGGGATCGCAGGCGATTACTCTGCGCGACATCACCGCGTCCGGCGGTGGATTGCCCTCGAGCCAACGTGTGACCTCGCCGTATTTCTTCCCGGCTGATCGCTCCGACGCGGCAAGCTCCTTCAGCTCGAACCACGGGTGGTCGGCAAGCATGCGGACGAACATCTGTCCGACGGCGCCAGTTGCGCCGAGCACCGCGACCGGCCATTTGCCCTTGCGATTTCCGGGCAGGTTTGAAGGTGTCATCGCGCGAGAAGGGTTTTGGCCAGCCGCTCGTACGCATCGACGCTGGCTCTCAGCTCGTCGACGTCGATGAACTCGTCTGGCGTGTGGGCTACGTGAATCGAGCCGGGTCCGAACAAAAACGGCTCACCCCAATTCGAAAGAAGCGGGATGTCGGAGGTGTACGCTACCGGCTCCGTCTCGAAACCGGGAACCGTCGCGAAGCGCTGGGAGGGTATGTGCGAGCCGAATTCGACATCGGCACCACCCTTCTTTGCCCAGTCGAGGATCATCTTCTTGATGGGCTCGACATCACTCACGAGGCGAAACATGATCTCCGCTTCCGCGTGCGCCGGGATGACGTTCGCTTCAGTGCCGCCCCGGATCGTTCCAATGTTGACGGTCGTCTCGCCGAGCACGGGGTCAGACGGAAGAGGGAGCTTCCTGAGGGTTGGCAACAGCTCCAGCATTGGCTCGATCGCCGAGCGACCGAGATGCGGGTACGCGGAATGGGCCTCGCGTCCGCGCGTCCGTATCGTAGCCCGAAGCGAGCCCTTTGCGCCGCTCGCCAACTTGCTCTCACTCGGCTCGCCATTGATAAGGAAACGACTTTTCGTGCCGAGGTTGTTGGCAGCTCGTGCGCCGTCCGAGCCCTTCTCTTCACCGACGACGAACAGGAGCTCGACGCGTTTTTCACCTTCGGCGACAAGACGGTCAGCGGCTACCAGCATTGATGCCGCAATGCCCTTCGCGTCGGAAGAACCGCGACCGTACAGCTTTGATCCCTCGAGCCTCGGAGGAACGTAGGGCGGAACCGTGTCGAGGTGGGTCGAAAACGTGACGCCTCCGCCGGAGCGGGATGCCCAGATGTTGGCGCGTCCGCGACTCACCTCCTGCAGAGTCACGTTCCACCCGCGCCCGACGAGCCAGCGCGAGACGAAATCCACGGCCGTTCCTTCGGAGCCGGTCGTCGACTGAATCGACAACAGCTCCGCCGCAAGCGAGACGACATCTGTCATGCGGGGAAGTTAGCGCCGCGGGTGTGTGGTGTCAGGGCGGCGAAATTTCGAGATCGGCCGAGAAGGAGGGACGCGCGCCGCGATCCACTCCCTGCACGTTTTCGACGAACATGTGTTGCACGAGCCGGCTCGCTTCCTTGACGTACGCGTCGTGGTGCCGCTCACCGATGTCCCCGATTTCGTGGAGAGTGTCGTATCCCATCATCTTCCCGGCTTCGCGAAACGTCTTGAACATGTCCTCGCCCTGTCGCGCCATCGCGATGTCCGCGACGAGACGCGCGAAGTCGCTCTCCCGAGCCGAGTCGGCGAGATCACGTGCTCCCCCGGGGATGTTCTGTCCGGCCCCTTCGTCCGCGCCGAGCTGGGACTGGTACTCCTCGAGCATGCGCTGGTGTTCGCGCATCAGCGGAATGTGGCGGGCGCAGAGATCACGGAAGCGGTCGTCGTCGGCCTGATTTTCATGGGCCTCGAGCGCGTTGAGAAACGCACGGTGTTGCGCGACAGCATTCTTCACCTGTGTTTTGAGAAACTGCGGTCCGCGTTCCATGGTTGCCCGCCTTTTTTTCGTGCTACCGGGACTTCTCGACCGTTCCCGAGGTGGTGTCGCCGTACTTGTACGTGGACTGTGCCGCCTTGTTGAGATGCCAATTAGGCTTCGCGGCGAATGAGCCGGGAGCGACGTGCCCGTACGCCGAGATGAACGCCATCGCCGCCTGGGTGTGTGAGCGCGGCTTGCCATCCTCCAGCGGCGTCTCTGAGACGATCACCGTTACCGGTTGAGGCATGGCCTTGACCTCCTTGGCGATCGCGGTGGCCCGCGCGACATCATTGGCTGGCAGAGGCCGCATGATGAAAGGTATCGAATACTCTTTCAACAGCTTCTCCATATCAGCGTTCCACGCGGCCTGCTGTGGATCCGTCGGATCGAGCAATGAGACGACAGTCCCCGACTGACCGCCGAGGATGAAGCCGAACATCTCGTGCTTGTTCGGGTAGGGGATCAGCCACTTGCCCGGCTCGAGGTGAGCCAGCGACCCACGCTCGAAGGGATCGGGCCGGTCGGCAAATCCAGTCGCAGCCTTGACGTCCGAGGTGCCCGCAATCTTGCTCCCTTCAGCCTCGATGATCCGTTTCGCGACGTTGACGCGATCGCGCCCCAGTCCACAGTGGACGAAATATTTTCCCTTTCCCGTGCGGGCAATCTCGCGCAGCTTCTGCAATGACTCTTCGTTGTCGCTCACCCAGGGCAGCATTGGCGCCTGGATGAACTCGAGGTGGAGCTTCTTCGTCGCATCGCGCTCGGCGCTGATGCCCTCCCGCTCGATCACAACCCCGGGGTGCTGAAGTGAGATGACAGCGGTCACTCCTTGCTTCTTGAGAGAGTCCAGCTTGGCATCGTCCGGATAGGCTCCGAACAGGAACTCGGCGCCGCCCGCGACGTTGTAGGATCCGCCGTCGCCACCCCCGGCAATGCCCGCCAGCATCTTGGCCGGGTTCGACCATTCCCAGGCAGTACCCGCCCCGAGCAGAGTGAACATCGCGGCGATTGCCCAGCGAGTGTTCCGGTTTCTCGCGCGGAACATGATGCCGACTATCCACCTGGTAAGCAGCAGTGAGAACGCGAGGTATAGAAGGATCACGACTATCAGCACGTGGTCCTGAGAGCTCTGCTCCCACCCCGCGCGACCCATTCCTTCGGTGATCAGTCTCACCGGGCCGACGAGAACCGCCGTGCCGAGGACCAGTCCCACCAACAGCCACATATAGAAGAACGTCCCGAGAACCGATCCGGCGCTCGGCCTTACTCGCGCAGACGCAGCAGTTGCCATCCGCCTCACCTCTCCTTGTTATTCGGTCTTTCCCCTCTTTGGAATAAGCAAGCACCCGGCCAGTGGATCCACGGACACTGACAGGGGGGTGTCTGGCAGGAGCTCCCCGTCCGCCTGGGCGACCATCGGGGGGGTCGTTTCGACCCTGAATTCCCGCCCCGACTTGTAGAAAAGGCACGGATCAGCCCGAAAATCCTTCCGGACCATTCTCCAGAGGATTCTCATCGCATCCCACAGGGAATCGGGGGAAAAGACGCATGCGTTGAGAAGCCCATCGTCGTGGACGATTCCGTCTCCGAACGCCACCAGGTTGTTGAGAACGGCCCCGAAATTCGCCACGAGAATGGCCGAGGCCGTCCGCTCGTAAACCACCCCGTCGACGGTCAGCCGAAGCTGGAATTTCTGGTTCCGAAGAACTGCCCTGTACCCCCCCAGGACATAGGCCATGAAGCCGAAGCGCTTCTTGAGCCGGTCGGGAGCGAGCGAGATCATGGTTGCGTCCAGGCCGACGCCCACGCCGATAGCGAAGCGTCGACCGTCCGAAAGCCGGCCCAGGTCCATCGTCGCTTCATCGCCGGCCAGAAGAAGTGGCACAGCTCGGGCAGGATTGAGCGGAATCCGCAGGGTTCTGGCGACGACGTTGGCGGTTCCACCCGCCAGCACGCCCACCGGCGGCCCCTGATGAGCGAGCGCGCTAAGGACCTCCATCACGGTCCCGTCACCGCCCAAGGTGAACACCGCGTGGTATTTGCCGGCATGCGTTTTGGCGATTATCGCCGCGTGGCCGGGCGCTTCAGTGACCATTACGTGGCAGTCCACGCCCGCATCGGCGAATGCCTTGAGCGCCTTGATCCGAATCCTGGTTCCCCGGCGGGACGCCGGGTTGACGATCAGGAGGACGCGACCGATCCGCCTAGGCGCCAATTTCATCGCGGTCGCGGCTCTCACGCTACGTCCAACATTTTTCTGACATGCTCACGGATTTGTGGTGTGGCGAGGGAGGACTCGCTCATTTAGTGCTCGGGGCGGGGATCGAACCCGCATGGGATTTTGTCCCAAGGGATTTTAAGTCCCTCGCGTCTACCAATTTCGCCACCCAAGCGCACGTGGACGCGCCAGCGCCACCCGGCGACACCGACCCCGAGGAAGCGCGAAGCGGGAAACGGGACTCGAACCCGCGACCCCAACCTTGGCAAGGTTGTGCTCTACCAACTGAGCTATTCCCGCGTGAATTGACAAAGCTACGGGCGAAAAACGGCTCGAACAAGCGTTGATCGCTCGCATGATTACGTCTCGATTTTTCAAGTTGACAACATCTCAAGCGTAATGATAACGTCCCCGGCTGGCGGACGTCCCATAGTCAGACGAATGCCCCCTGTCTGTTCACATCGCGCGGAGAATTTACGCGGCTTCGTCTGGTCTACGGTTCCATTGCAGCATTCGCTTCCATCGCTCTTCTTGCCATGCCGGCACCCGCGCAACGTGTGCTGGGCATCGGCGATGATGCGACTGTACTTCCGCGCGGCGTCTTTCGCATCCAGACGCTCGGGCAGTGGACGTCTTTCAACGAGCGTTACGGGCTCGACACCCCCCGACGGCCTAACGGTTCGCTGGAACCCCTCGGCGCGGATTTCACTCTCGACACCCTCGGGGTAAAGCAGTTTCCCAATCTTGCCAGCCTCCAGGCGGGCATTCAGCAACTCACCGGAAACTCGGCCTGGAACGCAACGCTGGGCAACAGTGTGCTCGACCTCCACGATCGGGTCAGCACATTTCCTTTTTTGTTCGAGTTCGGCCTCTCGAAAAGGCTGTCTCTGAGCATCCAGGTTCCGTACGTCAACACGCAGTCGATGACGTTCTTCAACGTCAACACCACGGGGACTGAGGGAAATCTCGGCTTCAATCCGGCGCTGGGGACGGCGGCGGCAGTGGCGCAGAACGCGGCGCTGCTCGCCCAGTTCACCGCCGACTCGACCAGTCTGAAGAACGCCATCGACAATTGCGCGGCAAATCCGAGTGGTTCCGGTTGCGCACAGCTGAACTCGCCGAGCACGAACGGTCAGGCACAGGCGTTGATTGCAGGCGCGCAGAGCTTCGCGCGCGGGGTGAATTCGATCTACACGACTTCTCCATTCGTGCCAATCGCCGGCACCGATGCACAGCTCGCGCTCGAGGCGAGGGTCGCCGCATTCAAGGCGGCGTACGCAAACTTCGCGGCCTACGGCGTTGCGCCAATCACTTCGACCGGACCGTTCGCCTCGCAGACCAGACTGACAGTCACCGACGTGCAAAAGATTCTGGCCGATACAGCATACGGCATCGTCGCCGACCCGCTCAACACGACCGGCCATACACACTTTGGAGACATCGACATCGGCGGGAAGTTCTCCATTTACGATTCGTTCGGTGGCGTCACCGGGACGAGAATGTCTCCCCACGGTTTGAATTTCCGGACGGCTGTAGGCGGCATTTTCCGTATTCCAACTGGTCAGGTCGAGTCGCCGAACAGTTTCATTGACATCGGCACAGGGCACGGGTCGAAGGCCATCGAGGGACGCTGGTTCAGCGATCTGCTCGTCGGGTCGCACTACTGGCAATCATTCGTTGTGCGCTACAACAAGCCGTTCGCCGACGACCAGGAAATGCGGATCACCGACCTTCCAAGCGAGGTGCTGCCGCCGCTCTACCGGCGTCAGATGGTCCATCGACAGCTAGGCGCCGCATTCGAGTTCGAGACGACGCCGCGCGTCGTTATCAACGATTTCTTTTCGATCTCCGGCCAGTACGTCTATCGCCACAAGGCGCAGGATCATTACACCGGAACGTTCACGGTGCCGGCGGTGATAACCGGCTTCGGCGACATCTCGCTCGACGCGTCCACGCTCGATCTGGAAACCGAGACCTGGGAGCATCGCGCGGGAGGCGGCGTTTCGTTCTCCAACCTTTACTCGGTCGAACAGGGGCAGGCGTCGGTTCCCTTCGAAATCACGTACCTGCACTGGCAGACGGTGAGGGGAGCCGGTGGCAATCAGCCGAAGTTCTTCACCGACCAGGTCCAGATGCGTCTGTACATCAGACTATTCGGCAAGTAGTCACGCTGTCGCAAAAAAAAA
>DATARP010000224.1:0-9028 GCA_036264075.1 Gemmatimonadaceae bacterium | reverse complement strand
TGGGTCTTGCCAACCACCGCGGCTTCGGCGACCGCCGGATGCTCCACCAGGGCCGACTCGACTTCCATCGTCCCGATTCGGTGACCCGCGACGTTCAACACATCGTCTACGCGGCCGAGTATCCAGAAGTAGCCGTCGCTGTCGCGCTTTGCGCCATCGCCGGGAAAGTAGAGATCAGGCCGGCCGGGCCACTTGGAGAAGTAGGTCTGCACGTATCGCTCGTCGTCGCCCCAGATCGTGCGCAACATCGCAGGCCACGGCTTCGTGAGCGCCAGCAAGCCGCCGCCAACCTCGATACGCTTTCCGGTGGAATCGAGCAGGTCGGCGCTGTAGCCCGGTAGCGCCTTTGTCGCGCTACCGGGTTTGGTCGACGTGATGCCCGGCAGCGGCGCAATCACGATCGCGCCTGTTTCCGTCTGCCACCATGTGTCGACTATGGGGCAGCGGTCGCCGCCAATGTGCTCGCGGTACCACATCCACGCTTCTGGATTGATGGGCTCGCCGACCGATCCCAAGAGACGCAAAGTCGATAGATCGTGCTTGGCCGGATGCTCGTCGCCCCATTTCATGAAGGCGCGAATCGCGGTCGGCGCCGTGTAGAAGATCGTCACGCGGCGCCGGGCGATTATGTCCCAGAAGCGATCACGCTGCGGCCAGTCGGGGGCACCCTCGTACATGACGCACGTCGCTCCGTTCGCGAGCGGCCCATACACCAGATACGAGTGCCCTGTCACCCAGCCGATGTCGGCCGTACACCAGAACACGTCTTCGTCTTTCAGGTCGAATACCATCTTCGACGTCGTGGCGACGCAGGTGAGATATCCACCGGTCGTGTGGACTATTCCCTTCGGCTTTCCCGTCGTTCCAGAGGTGTAAAGGATGTAAAGCACATCCTCGGCGTCCATCACTTCCGCGGGGCAGTCCGTCGAAGCATCGCGCATCAGGTCGTGCCACCACAAATCCCGTCCGGCTTTCATCGTCGCGCCCTGTACTGGCGGAACCTTCGCCGCGCGGGATCCGGAGCCCGCCAGATCTCGCTTCACTACGACGACGTGCTCGATCGAGTCGGTTCCCTCCAGCGCGCTGTCCGAGTTCTTCTTCAGTGGAACCACAGTGCCGCGGCGGAAGCCGCCGTCGGCCGTGATGAGCAGCTTTGCTTTCGCATCGTTGATCCGGTCGCGCAAGGATTCCGGTGAAAACCCGCCGAACACAACCGAATGAATCGCGCCGATCCGCGCGCACGCGAGCATCGAGATCGCCGCTTCGGGGATGAGCGGGAGGTAGATCGCGACTCTGTCGCCCTTCCGAATTCCCAGCTTCTTCAGGACGTTCGCGAACTTCGATACCTCGCGATGAAGATCGCTGTACGTGAGCGTCCGCTCGTCCCCGGGCTCTCCTTCCCATATGAGCGCGGCTTTGTCCTTCCGCTCGCCCTTCACGTGCCTGTCGATGCAGTTCGACGCGACGTTGAGCTTTCCACCCACAAACCATTTTGCGTGGGGAGGATTCCACTCCAGAACCTTGGCCCAGGGCTTTATCCACTCGAGTTGCTTCGCCTGCTCGGCCCAGAACTTTTCCGGATCGCTCTCCGCCACTTCATAGACTTTGGGCGACGAAATGTTGGCTTGGCGATTGAATTCGGGTGCCGGGGCGAATTTCCGGTTTTCCGTCAGCAGAACGTCGATATCAGTCATCGTAGCGGAGTCGTGGGCGCGTTGGGAGAAGCGAGTGCAAGGATACTCTGTTTTGCGCCGCTCTCGCCAGAGTGGCAAGTTCTAGGCGAATGTCCTCCAGAATCTCCAGCCTTGCGGCACCCGTCATCGAGGTCGCCGAGCTCACCCGCGCATTCGGTCCCAGACAGGCCGTTGCCGGTGTGACGTTCTCTCTCGCGCCGGGCGAATGCCTCGCCCTTTTCGGACCGAACGGCGCCGGGAAGACGACGCTGCTGCGGGTGCTCGCCGGCCTGCTGAAACCGACTTCCGGCACTGCGCGCATATCCGGTATTGTCCTTCCTGGCGGGCCATTGGCTCGCTCCCGCGTGGGGATCATCTCGCACCACACGATGCTTTACGAAGCGCTGACCGCCCGGGAAAACGTCTCCTTTTCGGCGCGCCTGTACGGTATTCGCGATGCGAAAACACGCGTCGAGGACTCCTTGCGGCGTATGTCGATGCTCGAGCGGGCCGATGCCTCCGTCCGTTCTTTGAGCCGCGGCATGCAGCAGCGGGTGTCGATCGCACGCGCCATGGTGCACGGTCCCCAGGTCGTGCTGGCCGACGAGCCGTATAATGGGCTCGACGACAGCGGCGCACGCGCTCTTACCTCAGTGCTCCAGGAGCTTCGCTCGGCTGGCACGGCGATCATCGTCGTCACCCACAATCTCGCCGAGGGACTTACCTTGGCGACACACGCGGCGGTGATGGAACGCGGAAAGTTCGTGCGGTACGACGCGGCCAGCAGCATCGACGCCAAGTCCTATGCGTCTACGTACCGCGAGGCTCTGGCAGCCGGTGGCTGACATCCTCTTCGGAGCGTGGCTCATCGCCCGCAAGGATCTCTCGATCGAGTTCCGCACGCGATCCGCGTTTCTTTCGGCTCTGGTGTTCGCGCTGCTGGGGCTCGTGATCTTTTACTACGCCTGGGACCCGACAGCGGTCGCCGCCACAGATCTCGCACCTGGCGTGCTATGGGTCATCTTCACGTTCTCGGGCCTGCTGGGCCTGCACCGTTCTTTTGGGGTGGAGACCGCAGACCACGCAATCGACGGTCTGCTGGCGTCTCCGGTGACCAGGGAAGCGATCTTTCTCGGGAAAGCGATTGCCAATCTGATTTTCGTCGGCGCGGTGCAGGCGATCGCGATCCCCGCGCTGGCGTTGTTCTACAATCTTCCACTCGGCGACGTGGCCGCCCCGCTCATCGCGATTGCGATTCTTGCTGCTGTCGGACTCGTTGCTGTTGGAACGTTGTTCAGCGCGATGGCGGTCAACACGCGTCTCGCGGAGCTGTTGCTCCCGATGCTGGCACTTCCGTTTTTCGTGCCGATCGTGATCGCGGCGTCGCAGGCGACCTCGAAGCTGCTGAGCGGCCGGCCGGTTATCGAAGCAGGAGCGTGGCTCAAGCTCCTGCTCGCTTTCGACATCGTGTTCGTGGTCGCGTGCACACTCGCCTACCCGTTCACCGTCGAGGATTAGGTAGCGCTCCGTAACAGCCAGTGCTATTGTGTCTGGCCCCCAATCCGGAGTGGTCATGAGAGGTAAGTCTCGCGTGTACGGCACCCTTGCCGCCGGTATCACTCTTTTCGTTTTGCAGACGATTTCCAACGTCGCGATTCCCTGGCATGCAGCGACCGTAAAGGCGTTCACCAGCGACGCCGCGGCGGCGCAGGCTATTCGCGCTGTCGCTCCAACCAATGGTGTCTACGCGTCGCCCGAAGGAATACTCGCCGCTGTCTCGATGACACCCGATATGGCGGACAAGTCGAAATCGATGGGACCCAACTTGCTGAAACAGATCGTCATCGACCTGCTCGCGTCCCTTCTTCTGTGTCTCGTCATAGAGCGGATTGGTGTAGCAAGGAAGCGGGATGTCGCTCTGACTCTTGCTTTGGCCGGGCTGGCTGCGGGAATCATCAAGGAGATGTCGGACTGGAACTGGTACGGATTCGCCACGAGCTACGCCATCGTCAACGAGGTTGACCTCACCATACAGTTCGCTCTGGCAGGGGTCGTGATTGGCTGGATATACAAGCGTGGGACGAGAGGCGAGACCGCGGCCGCAGGCCCGCCAGGCGTCCGGTAGTCACCCCGCACGGTTAAATTTGAGGTGTCGATGACATACGGTCGTCGACCCATTCGCACGTTACCGCCGAAATTTTCATGAAGATCTCCTGGCTTCCCACCGTCGCCGGCCTGGCGGTGGTTGGGACTGTCATTCGCGCCGCGTTCTTCACGCCTCTGGAAGCGAAACAGGGAGCCGCACAAAAGATTTTCTACATCCACGTTCCCGCCGCCTGGGTCGCATTCATGGCGTTCGGACTTGTTGCGATTGCGAGTGGCGTCTTCCTCTGGCTTCGTGATCGCCGTCTCGACCGCTTCGCCGAAAGCTCCGCCGAAGTCGGTGTGGTGTTCACGACCGTGGTGTTGATCACCGGCCCGTTGTGGGCGAGACCGGTATGGGGCACATACTGGGCGTGGTGGGACGTGCGCCTGGTGTCCACGCTCTTTCTTTGGTTCATCTACGTCTCGTATATCGTCCTCCGCGGGGCGATAGACTCTCCCGAGATGCGCGCGCGCTACTCGGCGGTCCTGGGAATTCTGGGGGCGCTACTCATCCCGTTCATCCACCTCAGCGTATATCTGTTCGCAACCATGCATCCGCTGCCCATCGTCGGTAAGCCGAGCGCGCCGTCGCTTCCGGGCGAGATGCTGCTCACGCTCTTTATCTCACTGATCTCGTTCACGCTGCTGTACTTCTCGTTCGTTCGTTCGAGATACCGCTACGCCGTCGAGCGCGACGCCGTTCTGGACGCCGGGAATCAGCATGCCTGAGACATCCGCGTACTACCACGTCGCATACACCATCGCGCTCGGGATCTATTCCGTGTACGCGATCAGCCTTTACCTCCGTCGCAAACGGCTGAGGGCCCGATAGTGTCAGCGAATGCGTCGGAAGCCGCAGCGACACCGTCTGGGATCTCCGATCCGGTGAACGCACGCATTCTGGCGGTCTCCGAGGATCGGATCTCCGGATTCGTCAACGAGCCGTTTGCCGAGATTGCGTTCTCCGCCGAGCTGGCGGAGGAACTCGTGATCGAGCGCCTGCGTGCGATGCTCTCCTCGGGCGTCATTCGCCGGATCAGACAGACGCTGATGGCGACCAATCTCGCGCCCGGTGCTTTGGTGGCGTGGCGCGTGCCGGCCGACAGGCTCGACGCTGCGTTCAGCTACATGTCGAAGGACGATCCCTTCTCGGGTCACGTTGTCATCCGTTCGACCGACGCGGAGACGACGGGCTCTGGGTACAGATTGTGGACGACGCTCAAGGTGCCGCAGGAATTCTCGATGGCGCGCCACTGCGATTTCCTGGCGTCAAAGGTGGGCGCGGAATCGTACCGGATGATGCCTGCGAAGCGTTTGTTCACCCTTGGTGTCGGTCACGTGCGCCGTCGTGGGATGGAGCCTGGTTCGCGCAGCGAGGAGCCGGGACGCGTGCTCGACACCAACATTGTCGAGCTGTCGCCGCTCGACTGGCGCGTCCTGACCGCGCTCAAGCGCGAGTTTGCCACCGATGAGATCAGGCCTAATCCGTGGCGAGCGCGTGCCGAGGAAGCGGGACTCACTCTCGATGAATTCATACGCGTCGCCCGCTCCCTCAGCGCGCGAGAAGTGATTGGACGATTTTCCACGTTTCTGGAGCACGTCAAGCCATCCGCGACTGGCGAGCGGGTGACGCGATACAACGCGCTTTTCCACTGGCGTGTACCGGCCGGCCGCGAGATCGAGGCCGGCAAGGAAGTGGGGCGGCACCACATCCTCACCCACGCGTATTGGCGCGAGGGCGGCCCGGAGTTCGGCAACGTGAACGTCATGGCCGTGGCTCACGGAACCGACAAAGATCTGGTGCTCGCGCACAAGCTGGCCATCGACAAGCATCTGGAGGAATCCGGCATTCAGGTTCTTTACACGAATGTCTTCTGGGGCGGCCGCAGCGAGATAAAGCCGTCCGAGATCTCGCCGGTTGAATACGCGCGATGGGCCGGGCAAGTGGGGCTCGAATCCGAGGAACCGAGATCGCGTTCCACACTGCGCTCCGCGTCGGGCGAGACTACCGAAGGACCCCGTTTTGAGTGAAGGAAAGGTGTTCCTCGTGGGTGCCGGTCCCGGTGATCCTGGTCTCATTACCGTAAGAGGGAAGCAGCTCATCGACTCGGCCGACGCGGTCGTCTACGACGCGCTCGCCAATACTGCGCTTCTACCCGGCGGTGCGCGCGAGACAGGGCTGCCCGAGTTGTACTACGTCGGCAAGCGCGGCGGAGCAAAGGATTCCGTAAGCCAAAGCGAGATCAACGCTCTTCTCATCAAGCTCGCGCGCGAAGGCAAGCGCGTCGTCCGGCTGAAGGGCGGCGATCCGTTCGTGTTCGGGCGCGGGAGCGAGGAGGCACAGGATCTGAATGACGCGTCGGTCGCGTTCGAGATCGTCGCCGGAGTCACCGCTGGCATTGCAGCTCCCGCCTACGCGGGAATTCCGGTCACCCATCGGGGCATCGCGACCTCTGTAACTTTTGTGACGGGTCACGAGGATCCGTCGAAGCCCGGCACGCAGACGAACTGGACGGCGCTCGCGAAATCCGGCGGCACGATCGTCTTGTACATGGGAGTGAAGACTCTTCGCAACATTGCCGACGCCCTGATCGAGGGCGGGATGCCCGGAGAGATTCCCGCGGCGGCAATTCAGTGGGGAACGCTGCCCAAACAGCGGACTGTCGTCGCGACGCTGGACACGCTCGCATCCAAAACCGAGGAGCAGAATCTCACCGCACCGGTGATTACGGTGATCGGATGGTCCGTCGTGCTTCGCGACGAATTGAACTGGTTCGAGCAGCGACCGCTTTTCGGCAAACGGATCGTCGTAACACGCGCAACGCAACAAGCACCGCTCCTCAGCGAAAAGCTGCGCGACCTCGGCGCCGATGTCATCGAGATGCCGGCGACGCAAATCGCGCGACTCGATCTCTCTCCCCTCCGAGCGGCAGTCGCGGACATCGCCGATTACAACTGGCTGATTTTCACAAGCCAGAACGCTGTCGCCATTTTCTGGGAACAGTTGCTCGGCGCTGGGCGCGACGCGCGCGCGCTTGCGGGGCTGAGAATCGCCGCAGTCGGTCCCACAACGGCTGGAGCTCTGCTCGAGCACGGAATTGCAGTCGACCTGATTCCGAAGCGCTTCGTTGCCGAGGGTTTATTGGAGTTGATGCGCGAACGCAGCGACGTATCAGACGCGAGGGTCCTCTACGTGACCGCAGAAGGCGCGCGCGATATTCTGCCAGAAGGGTTGAGGGCGATGGGAGCAGAGGTGAATGTCGTCGAAGCCTATCGATCGATTCCCGACGGCCAGGGCGCAAGGCGTCTTTCGCGCGCGATCGAGGCTGGCAAAGTAGACCTCGTCACCTTCACCTCGGCGTCTGCGGTAAAAGCGTATGTCGATGTGGTCGGCGACGAGCTCGCCCTTCGCGTGCCTGCTGCGTCGATCGGCCCGCAGACGTCCGAGGCTTTGCGCGACGCGGGCATTGAGCTCAAGCACGAAGCTGAGGAGTCGACGATCGAGGGGCTGATCGCCGCGGTAGTTCGTGGCGCCTAAGTCGAAGCGGGACCCGGCAGTCATCCGCATCGGAACCCGCGCCTCTGAGCTAGCCCTCCGGCAGGCGCGTCTCGTGGAAGCAGCGCTTCTCGCGCGCGGAATAAAATCCGAGCTAGTGACGTTCAAGACGACCGGCGACAAGAAGCTGGATCAGCCGCTGACGGAGATAGGCGCCAAGGGCCTGTTCACCCGCGAGCTCGAAGTCGCGCTCTCGAAGAAAAAAATCGACTGCGCGGTTCATTCACTAAAGGATCTTCCGACAGAGATGCCCGAGGGTCTCGAGATAATCGCGCGTCTCGAGCGCGAAGATCCTCGCGATGTCCTCGTCGTGAATCGCCTCACCGGGGCCGAGAATCTCGAGGATCTCCCCGCGGGATCGAGAGTCGGCACATCGAGCCTCCGACGCCGTGCGCAGCTGATGGCGAAGAGACCGGATCTCGAAGTCGTCGAGCTGCGCGGGAACGTCCCAACGCGCCTGAGCAAGGTAGAGACAGGGAAGGTGCACGCGGCCATTCTTGCTGCCGCTGGGCTGATTCGCCTCGAGGTTCAGCAGAGGATCACGATGTTCTTCGAGCCGCCGGACTGGCTTCCCGCGCCCGGGCAGGGAGCGATCGCGGTTCAGATGAGAACTGACGACGATCGGATGAGGGCGCTGTTGTCGCCGCTCGATCATCCACGCACATCTGTCGCCACCCGGGCGGAGCGCGCTTTTCTCGCCGCGCTCGAGGGGGGATGCCAGGTCCCGATCGGCGCGTTGGTGAGTGCCGTCAGCGGACGACCTACATTATATGGTATGCTGGCCGATTTGAGCGGGAAGCACATCGTGCGCGGATCGCGCGCGCTGGATTCCGGTTCTCCCGAGTCGACGGGAGAGGCGCTGGCCGACGAGATTCGTTCGCGCGGCGGATCGAGTCTTCTCGTAGAGCTCCGCCAGCTCTCCAAACTGCCCGCACCGCAACCCGAGTAAGAGTGTCGAGCTTTCCACAATACCGTCCGCGCCGGCTTCGTCGAACGGCGGCCCTTCGAAATCTCGTGCGCGAGACGCACCTGGCGGCTGCGCAGCTGGTTTTGCCTGTCTTCGTGCGCGAAGGCAAAAAGATCCGCCGCGCAGTGGGGTCGATGCCCGGCGTAAACCAGACGTCGGTGGATGAGATGTTGCGCGACGCCGAGGCCGCGGCGAAAGCGGGCGTCGGTGGCGTCATCCTGTTTGGCGTCCCCGAGACGAAAGACGCGACCGGCTCCTCGGCCTGGGACGACAAGGGCGCAGTTCAGAACGCAGTGCGCGCGCTGAAGAAAGAGGTTCCTGATTTGGTAGTAATTACCGACGTGTGCATGTGTGAGTACACCGAGCACGGTCACTGTGGAGTCCTCAAGGATGGGGAAGTGGACAACGACGCTACGCTCGAGCTCTTGTCGCGCGCCGCCCTCTCGCACGCGCGCGCCGGCGCGGACATAGTTGCCCCAAGCGACATGATGGACGGCCGGGTGCAGGCAATCAGGTCCGCGCTGGACGACGACGGCCATTCCGGCGTCTCGATCCTGAGCTACGCGGCGAAGTACGCGTCCGCCTATTACGGACCTTTCCGCGAAGCGGCTGAATCCGCGCCGCAATCGGGCGACCGTCGTGGCTACCAGATGGATCCGGGGAACGCGGAAGAGGCGATGCGGGAAG
>DATARP010000208.1:0-20561 GCA_036264075.1 Gemmatimonadaceae bacterium | reverse complement strand
CGACTCGAGTTTCGCGACAGCCGCGAGCCACTCGTCGTCAGATAATTGTGCCATCGCGAGTGACGTGAGCTCCGCCTCGATGGCGGCACTATGTGGCGATGCCGCCACGGATCTGGCTTTCGCGGCAACTGTGAGTCTTCGACGACGCGACTGCGGCGGCGCATTCTCGATAGCCTTGTCGATGCGGTTTACAAGCTGTCTCCTGTGCAGGACGCGCGAATCACTGAGGCCAGCCAACGCCGATGCGCTCTCCCGGTCGGCCCATTCGCGAACTTGTTGCAGCGCGGCCTCGGATCGGCGAAGGCTGGTCTCGACGTCGATTCCGCTGCTCAATTGACACGCGATGATTTGCGACTCGACATCGGTCGATGGCTCACCGGACAGCGACACAACAAGCCTCGGATTCGCGTCAACGCTGACCACTGCGATAAACCCTGGATGAGGCGACGAGACGGATGCGACAGGTATATCATCGTCGCCTTCCGACAGAAAAGGCCGGCGCCATCGGTAGAGTATCTCGCGCAGCTTCTCCGTCTGCTTCGACGCGCTTTCACCAGCGGCGTTGCTCTCGCCGGGCAACGGCATCGGGACCGGCGACGCTTTGGAAGTGCCGACTGCACGTCGAGCGATATCCCATTTGCGGTGAACGAGAATCTCGTTCTCGAGCAGCATCGCTGCGCTGGCGGGCGGTCGAATCGTGTAGACGCTAACCGCTGAATGCGCGGAACCCATCCGTGCTACTCTACCCACACGTTGTTCCATGCGCGCCGCTGTCCACGGGACGTCGAGGTGCACCACAACTTCGGCGTCCTGGAGATTCACGCCTTCGCTCAGCAGGTCTGTCGAAAGGAGCAGGTCGATCTGGTCGGCGACGGCCGGCGCCGGAGCATTGAGCGCTACCGGAGCGAAACGAGAAAGAGCTTCGCCGCGCGAAAGCCGGCCGCCCGCGACGCGCGCCCCGGCAGCCGCCAGCATTGCGACGCCCCCGAGCCTCGTGAGCCTGCGAAAAAGCATCGAGACGGTTTCGGCATACTGGGCGAACGCGACGATCTTCGCCGTCGGGTGCATCGTTCTAACGCGCGCAATCATGTTTGCGCGTTCGACGTCCATCGAAGATCGCACGGAGTGGGATGCAAGGAACCGATCGAGTGCGCCCAGGTGCGATCTCACTGATTCCAGCAGTCTCACCGCGTCACTGGTTGTGGCCGACAGGATTTCGGGAAACCCGAGCTGCAGCGCGCCATCGTCGAAGATCCAGGTGCGGAGCTCCGTCTCCGACGGATATGTGCCTGCTTCCAGCGACGCAATGAGAGCGTACGCCCTGGCAATTCTTCTCCGGACGGCGTGGTTGAGCGCCGCTTCGCTCGAAGCCCATTGATGCACGAGTCCGCGGGCGATGAGAGCTCGGCCCAAGCCGCCATCACGCAGAGGGATTGGATCAGGAAGCTGCATCAAATCGCGCACAACCTGAGGATCGTCGGAAGTCTGAAGCGCTACCGTTGGGAGTACTTCGGGTATCAACGCCGAGCTGGCGAGATGCGCGTGTTCGCGGCGCACGACGCAACGGGCGAGCTCTGCCTGGGTCATTGCGTTCGCTCTCGAGCCAAGGAAGAGTGAAAGCAGTGCCGACAGATCTTTGCGGCGATTGTGAATGGGCGTGGCAGTGAGAAGAAGAATCTTCGCCCGGCGGGATAGTCCCTGCAGCCGGCAATATCTCCGGGTCGCTTGATTTCGGACATGGTGGGCTTCGTCGACGATCAGCAGGTCGTACTCGACGTCACACCTGGATCGGAGCCGACTGAGCTTCTCGAAGCTCACGAAATCCGCAGCTACCTCTGTGCTGCGAAGAGCGTGAGCCCACATCTGCGACAGCGCAGCTGGCGCGACAATGAGCCGGCGAGAATACCGGCACGCCACAGCGGTGGCGACAAAAGTCTTGCCCATCCCGACCTCGTCGCAGAGCAGAGCGCCGCCGAATTCGTCGATCGCCGTGTTGATTCTATTTACGGCCGACAGCTGGTGCGGACGAAGAGAGATCCCGCCAATCCGCATGTCGGACTGATCGTCACCCAGAATGAGGCGCGCGATTCTCGCGCGGACCTCATCCCCCGTCGTCAGTCGGAGTCGGTGGTCCAGGAGAGCAGGGGCTGAATGTCTGCGAGTGTCGCTCCGTACGCCTCCAGCGCTCCGACGAGGAGCTCGTCGTCGGATGGCAAATCACCCGACATTCCGCGAACGGCAAGCGGCGCGAGGCATTCGCGCGCGTATTCCCAATCGCTCGGCAACGGCAGGAGGGACATGGTCCATCCGAGGTATCGCCGGTAGCCGCCTCTCGCTGGCTCGGCGACTGCATTGAGCCATGCGGATACCAGCGGGCCGTTCAGAAGAGCGGCCAGCGCGTATGCGTCATCGAGCGTGTTGCAGCTGGCAGCGTAGCAGGTGTTGAGTGGAACGATCGAATCGCCCGTGTCGATGACCAGCGCCCGGGACCGGGTTCCAAAATCCGCCCAGACCACGCGAGCCCGTTCGCAGCGTGCGCTCTCGGTGCGGAAGAGTGACCACCACGGCATTCGTCCGCGCAGATCGGCGCGAGCACCGAGCCGGTCTCGAAACGGGAGGAGCCAACCACGCGCCAGTGGAGGAAGACTTTTCCGGGGAAGGTTGTCGCAATGAGGCCATACTATGTACTCGCGGCGTCCCGTCGTCATCCAGGCATTTAGAGTCTCGCCGCGGACCAGCGGCCTCAGCATCTCCCGCTCGATGCGGCCACGGCGAGCGCCGGCCGAGATCGAAGCGGAATCGTTGTCGATGCCGTCGACGTGGACGACGTATGCTTCGTTGCATCCCGTCTTGACGCCGAGCATGGGCCGTCCGAATGCGCTGTCGCCGAAGGGAGTACCGAGGCCCCGAATTTTCTCGAATGCCTTCCGCGCTGGAGGCGGCAGCAAAATCCACGGGCTTCCGGGTGTGTTATCAAAACGAAGCGCCTCGGCCCGAGCATCCCAACGCACGGCGCGATCGGACAAACGAACTCTTGCGTCAAGACTTCGCTGCGGGCGTATGGGTGAGACGGTTCTCTTCCGGGAGACGAGCAGCGACGGATACACCGCAGCGTCGAACTGTGAGGAAGACTCCGACAGGTCTTCCAGCGTGACCAGCTCGGTTCGGTCCAGCAGCAGCTGTCTCACTCCGCCGCCTGCGAGAGATCGCCACAGCTTTGACGGTAGGAGCAGAGCCATCGTTCCGCCCGGCCGGAGAAGGTGATACGAACGCTCGACGAAGAGAGCGGACATGTCGATTTGGGCGGAGAATCCGCGGCCCGCCCCCGCGGCGCCCGCTCCGCTCTCCCAGCCCGCGGTGCGGTAGACGACGAAGTCATTCCTCAATCGTGCTCGCGATGATCCAGCGATCTGGTGAAGGCGAACCCAGGGCGGATTGCCAATGATGACATCAAAACCGCCGCCTCCACCGACATCCGAAAAGTGAGCGGCAAACGAGAAGGGCAACGCCGCGCCAGCCCGCAACAGGCGCGCGGCGCGAACAGCATCTCTTATCCGCGATCGAACCGAGAGCAGGCGCAGCTGCGCATCGCGGCTGGGCGCGTGGCGATCTCCGAACAAATCCTTCCCGCGCAGAGCCATGAGCAGCTCCCTGCGCTGCGCAGTGAATCGAGCCGCTTCGCGCTGCAAAACCTCAATGGCAGCGGCACGCTCGGAACGGTCCATCGCCCTGGCGAGGGTTTTCTTCCGCGGGCCGGACGCACGCATGTAGCGACCGCGAAGGCTGGCCAGCTTTCGTCCGGTCCTCTGGCGCAGTGCATCGTCGAACGCACCGCCGGATAACGAATCGCCCACGCGAATGTGGCGGTCCAGATTCGGGAGAGGAACGACGCGCATCGGATCGCCTTCAGCGCTCTCGATCACGATTGCCAGCCAGAGACGCAGCTCGCAAAGCCAGACCGCCATCGGATTCAGGTCGACACCGAAAATCGAGCTGGTCAGTACCCGGCGTCGGATCTCGGCGATGGATCCTGTTTCGCCGGCCTCGAGGCGCAGGGACGCGAGCCGTTCGAGCACGTGCACGAGAAAAGCACCGGATCCGCAGGCGGGATCGAGCGCGCGAATGTTGCACAGCCGGTCGAGTGCCGGGTCCGGAGAGCCGGCATCCAGCGCTGAACGAATCGCCTCTTCTGCGACTTCCTCAACTAACGCCTGGGGAGTGTAGAATGCTCCGCTCGATTTTCTGTCCCCGGCGGCCATGAGCGCTTCGAAAGCCTTGCCGAGCATCTCGGGATCGATTGAGGCCTCGGACCAGACCGCCGAATCCTCGCGGGGGCTGAATCGATATCTGGAAAACAGCGATCCATACGCATTTCCAAATGCATCATCGCCGAAGACACATCCGCGCCGGCGCTTTTCCAGGCTCGATCGGGAAAACAATCCACCATTCAGAAACGGAATCCGTCCGAAATCCCGGGCGCGACGCGACCGTGAGCGCATCGTCGTGTTGAGCGTCCCGAAGAACAGCGGCTCGAGCACTCTTCGCTGGTAGCCGCCACCCGATGCGATGCACTCGGAGTAGCCGTTGCTGAGAAAACCAAAGTCGGCGTTCAACCAGCCCTTGGTCTCGAGAAACGAGAGGAAGATCAATCGCGAGATGTAGAGCAGAGAGAGCTCGCGCCTCTCGGTGCGGCTGACTCGCGCGTCCGCCGAGTATGCGAGCTCCGCGACCGTCTTCTCGAGGGTGCGGAAGAATCGCCGGGTGATGGCTTCGCGGCCAAGTATGTCTAACCACCGCGCGTGGGTGAGCAGGTCGGAATCGGTGATCGCGGACGCGAGCGCGCAGAGAGTTTCAGCGTCGCTCTCGAAGATCCTGTCGCGGTTGCACAGTAGCGAGACGATTCTGGTTCTGGATCCGCTGGACGACCAGCAGACGAGCGCCACTTCGCGTGCACCCGTTGCAATGACAAGCCAGAGCAGCTCCGGCGAGCTTCTGGCCAGACCGTTGGCGACGGCGGTCAGGCTTTGTCTGAGATCCACTTCATCCCGAAGCTCCAGGAAAAGCCCACGGATCGATCCTACTCCCTGGGCAATGCATGCGGCGCGGATGGCTTCAGGAAGACGCAGCGCGTTCGTGGCCGCGGCATCGAGGGGAAGAAGCTCGCCGCTGAACCCGAGGTGGCGAGCGAGCGCTCTCAGTCCGTCGTGAGAATTGGAGCCGGCGAGGAGGGTGGATGCACGCTCGAGAGGTTGCACTCATCGAGCGTAGCCTGGCCGGCGATCAGCGCTTACATCGTTTGACGACTACGCGACGCGAATCTCTGCTACGACTCCCCGCCTTCTTTTCGCGAAGGCGGCCGCCAGACTCCCGATGCCCGCAAGGAGTCCGATCGCGGCTATTCCGAGACGTAGGTCCGACCCTTCCAGGTCACGCGGCGCCCGCGAATCACCGCGGTGACGAAAATGTACAAGAGCACCAACGCCCCCAGCGGATACAGGAGCACGTACAAGGGATTTTCGCCAATCGTGACATAGACGACGAGCCACCACACCAGTGTCACCGCGGTGGAGATCGCCGCCCACAGGATAATCGGCGAGGATATGTGGCCCAACGCGCCGAAAATCAGCACCAGAACCGGAAAAATCTGCATGAGCGGTGGCAGCAACAGCGCCAACGGGAAAAATGTCCGCCCGATTCTTCCGAACGGCACTGCGTCCAACCCGCCGGCGAAGACATTCTTCCGCCATCCAGCGATGATCTCGCCGAGCGATGCGTACATGCGCGTGGAGAGCTGGTTTACGCCGAGCATCAGCACGACTCTCTTTCGCGCGGCGAAGAACCGTTGCGCGAGCATCAGGTCCTCTGCGACCGACGAACGTACCGCGCCGTGTCCGCCGATCGCATCGTAGCTGTCGTGCGTGACGAAAATGCACTGCCCGTTCGCGATCTTGTTGCTCACGCTCGTCGCTTCGGTAATCGACTCGGTGCCGCCGTAGCGCATCGACAGAATCGTGAAGATCTGTGGCTGAATCACCTTCTCCCAAAAGCCGCCGAGCTCCTGCCGGCCGGCGACGGAAAAGAGCTGAGCCCTGGCGCCGCTCATCGCGTTGGTCGAGCGTGTGACCAGATCCGGCGCGTGCACGGTGTCGGCGTCGGTGAACTGGAAGACGCTGCCGCGAGCGACCTTGGCGCCGGTGGCGCACGCCCACTGCTTGCCGAACCAACCATCCGGCAGCGGCGGAGACGTGACAACGCGCACCCGCTGATCGCCTGCAGCTGTCTTTCTCGCGATCGCCGCTGTCTCGTCGGTAGAGCTGTCGTCGACGACGATCAGCTCCAGGTTCGGGTACGTCGTCGCGAGTATCGACGACATGCAGCGGGCGATGTTGTGCGCTTCGTTCCGTGCGGGAACGATGACCGATACGAGCGGTGGATTCTGCAGGGGGATGGAGCTCTCGTCATCCAGCGAGCGCGAGCGGCGCAGCCGGAAATAAGTGACGAGAGGCGGCACGATCCACGGCAGCGCGAGGACTACCGCGACGAAGTAGTGCATCAATAAAAAAGCGGGGCGCCGCCTTCACGCGACGCCCCGCCGGATGAGAGTGTGTTAACGGTTTCCGCCGCCCCCGCCACCGCCGGGACGTCCACCACCGCCACCACCTTGACCACCACCACCTTGTCCGCCGCCGCCGCCACCACCCGGGCGACCGCCTCCGCCTCCACCACCTTGTCCACCACCGCCACCACCAGGGGGACGTCCACCACCACCGCCGCCCTGACCACCACCACCCTGGCCGCCTCCGCCTCCACCGCCAGGCGGGCGTCCACCGCCGCCACCTTGTCCTCCACCACCCTGGCCGCCGCCACCACCGCCGCGGTTACCACCACCGCCGCCCTGACCGCCGCCTCCCATTCCACCACCACCTCCGGAGGATCCGCCGCCGCCGCCGGGTCTACCACCACCGCCGCCGCCGCCACCACCACCCTTGTCCTTTGCACCAAAGCCTTCTTCGGTACCAGCCATTCTTCTACCCTCCAGAGTTGTTTGTAACCAGGCGCGAGACGAGCAATGCATGTGCCATATTAGGAACATGCAAGCTGTAAGTTCACTGCGTAATTCGCGCCATAAAGCAAAATCTCCTTGCCAATAAAGCATTTTCGCACGCCGAAAGCACTCGAAGCTGGTGCGCACGTCGCACTCGTTGCACCAGCTGGACCGCTGCCAAAACCGGAAGACCTGCCACGCGCGGAAGAGAATGCGCGCTCGTTCGGCTGGGAACCGGTCGTCGGAGCACACGCGACGGACCGCGTTGGCTATCTGGCCGGCCACGATCGCGATCGACTGAACGACATCAACCGTGCGCTGCGCGATCCGAAAATCGATGCAGTCTGGATTCTGCGCGGAGGCTACGGTCTGATGCGCATCCTTCCAGGCATCGATTACGACGCGCTGTCGCGCGCTCCAAAAGCGATCATCGGATTTTCCGACGTCACCGCGCTCCACGCCGCGGTGCAAAGGAAATGCAGGCTTACCACCTACCACGGACCCCACGCGCGAGAAGTGCTCACCGATTTCTCGCGCGATTCTTTTCGGCGCGCGGTGATCAACCAGGCGGATTCTTGCGGGCCCGCCCCGAAGGCGCGTGAGATCAACGCGGGGTCAGCCGAGGGCAGGCTCGTCGGCGGAAACCTTTCCCTCCTTTCTTCTCTGTGTGGAAGTCCGTACATGCCGGATCTCACCGACGGGATTCTCCTGCTCGAGGACATCAACGAGCCGGTTTACCGCATCGACAGGATGTTGCAGCAGCTGAAGCTCGCCGGCGTATTGAACGCCTGCAAAGGGATCGTATTCGGCGATTGCACGAATTGTCCCGAGGATGCGGGCGGCGCCGAGGCTGGCGCCCGCCAGTTCGACACCGTCCTTGGCGAGCTGGCGCACGCACTCGGCGTTCCATGCCTCGCTGGAATTCCAGTCGGGCACATCGATGAACAATGGACACTGCCGCTGGGAGCGATGGCGGAACTCGATACAGCAACGCGCACGCTCACAGTGACGTCGTACAAGTCCTGAGGAGACCAGATGACACACAGGACTGGCGAGGACCTGATCGAAGAAGCGAAACGGCAGATCGAAGAGGTCACGCCGGAACAGGTGCGCGACATGCAGGCACGCGGCGAGCGCGTCGTGTACCTCGACGTCAGAGAACCGAACGAATGGAACCTCGGGCGATTGCCACAGGCGGTTCATCTCCCCCGGGGAAACCTGGAGACCAAGGTGGAGGCGCTGATCGACCGGAATCAGAAGGTCGTGATTTATTGCGCGCGTGGAAATCGGTCCGCGCTGGCGGCGCTGACAATGCAGCAGATGGGATACGAGGACGTCGCGTCGATGGCGCGCGGCTTTCAGGGCTGGGCCGACATCAACGGTGAAGTGGAAGGGTGACCGAAGTCAGCGCAGCGAGTCCGCAGGCGTTCGACATACCGTGCGCGGACGGACTCTTCATTCGCGGTGAGGTCTATCCAGCGGCGACTCCGCTCGGATCGGTAGTCATCTGTCACGGGTTCAAGGGGTTCGCGCACTGGGCATTCTTTCCCTACCTCGCGCGATCGCTGGCCGAGAACGGATTGACGGCGATCACCTTCGATTTTTCGGGGAGTGGAGTGGGACCCGATCGTGAGAATTTCACCGAGCCGGATGCGTTTGCGGGGAACACTTTCTCGAGGGAGCTGGAGGACATCGAAAACGTCGTCGACTATGCGCGACGCATGAAATTCATAAAGGGGAAGTTCGGTCTCTTCGGCCATTCGCGTGGCGGCGCGATGGCGATTCTCTACACTCCCATGCCCGACTCGGACGTCAAATGTCTGGTGACTTGGGCGGCGATCGGGCGGACGACCTGGTGGACTCCCGAGGAGGCGCTGACCTGGCGCAAACAAGGATACGCTGAGGTGACGAACTCGCGCACCGGTCAGGTCATGAGAATGGGAACAGAGCTACTCGACGATGTAGAGGTCAACGGAAATGCGAAGCTGAACGTCGCCGCCGCGGCTGCGAAGATAAAAGTGCCCTGGCTCATTCTGCACGGGACGGGGGACGAAACTGTGCCGAGCTCCAACGCCGAGCGCCTTCACGAGCTCTCGATCGGAGTGAGCACGCTACGTCTCATAGAGGGCGCGAATCACGGCTTCGATGCCAAGCATCCTCTGACAGACGTTCCGCCGGTTCTGGAAAGCGTCGTGCAGGAGACAGTGAAATTTTTCGTGCGGAACGCTGCCTGGTGATCAAGTAGGCAGGGCAGGAGGTGAGTGGCGACATGACGACACTCTTCGAGCACCCGGAAATCGTGAAGCTGCGGTCTGCTCTGGACGCGCACAAAGCGGTCAGCGGCGGCAGCGACGAAGGACGACGGGCCGCGGTCGCTCTGATCTTTCGCGCCGGAGAGAGTGGGGCGCCGGAGCTGTTGTTCATCAAGCGCGCGGACTACCCGGCGGATCCATGGAGCGGGCAGGTCGCTTTTCCGGGTGGAAGAGAAGAAGCGGGCGATGCGAATCTCTCGGATACAGCGTTTCGGGAAACTCGCGAGGAGACCGGTATCGATCTCAGGAGCGATGGCACTTTGATCGGAACGCTCGACGATCTTCGCCCGCAAACGGCGGCCCTACCGGCGATAATCGTGCGGCCGTATGTGGTGCTGTTGAATCGCGAAGATTCGCTGTTACTGAGCGATGAGGTTGCCCTGGCGTTCTGGGTTCCGCTCTCGGCGCTGAGAGAAACCGAATCGTGGCGCTCTACGTCTGTGTACGCGCGCGGGATCCAGTTGTCCGCGCGCGCGTTTCATCACGAGGGGCACGTGATCTGGGGTATGACTGAGCGAATTCTGGCCCAGCTGCTCGCCTTGCTCGCCTAGTGTCCCGCTGTCGTATCGCCACGCAGCTCTGTGACTACAGCGGGCGGAAGTCCGGCCGGCGCATCCTTGAGACCAAGCACTGGGGACTCGTGGATGATCTTTCCACCGAGGTAGGCGGTCCGTGCGACGGTGCTGGCGGCGAGGATGGTCCCGATCACCAACCCGGCCCGCATCCATCCGGGAATCGTTTCGGCCGGCCGCTTCAGTGATCTCCACCACGAGTACGCAGCGAATGCTCCGAAGATGAGAATCACCCATAGTGTCCAAGTTGCCGCGGCGTCGTGCGCGTCGATGGTGCCGTGTGCGATGTACCACGGGTCGTTCAGCGCGTGGTCGGCCTGATTCCCGGTGAGAAACACCGGGTATACCGAGACGCCGGCCAGAGTCAGCGCCCCCATTGCAGTCAGCCACAGTCCGCGGCGTCCCATCACGAGCGCCAGGATTGCGACGCCGAGCCCGACGAAGCTCAGCACGACTGGGAAATGATTGATGAGGATGTGGGCGTAGGGCCAGGTGATCGTCATAGTCGGGTTTTGGGTGCGGGAAGTCGACGCCACAGAACTTCGGGAAAACTTAGAGGGCGTCGTATAGGATTGCTGAGTGGTCGGTCGTGAACGGTATGTTCACGGAGGTGGATCGCTGGAATGAGGGCGCCGACTACTCTTGCGTAGAAAGTTAGGTCATGCTAACTTTTTTCCTAGGCATTCAATAATCTCTGGCATAAATTGGCCATCCAGCTCGACCCCAAACGAAAATCTGCCCGCTCCGAGGCGGAAACTGTAACCCCCGCCCCGACAGGTTGGCGCCGCGCTCGGGCAACCCCATCGCTCGTCGAGGTCTACCGCACCGTCCCCGTCGCCGGAAAGGGTTGGTGGCGGAAGATCGCTGCATTCGCCGGACCGGGATACCTCGTCGCCGTCGGTTACATGGATCCGGGAAACTGGGCCACGGATCTCGCCGGTGGATCGAGGTTCGGATACACGCTGCTGAGCGTGATTCTCGCCTCGAATCTGATGGCGATCCTGCTGCAGGGACTCGCGTCCAAGCTTGGTATCGTCACTGGCCGCGATCTCGCCCAGGCCTGCCGCGACAACTACTCGAAGCCCGTCGGGTTTCTGCTCTGGATTGCGTGCGAGATCGCCATCGCCGCGTGCGATCTGGCCGAGGTCATAGGATCGGCGATTGCCCTCAATCTGCTGTTCCATATTCCCATCGCCATCGGAATCGTCATCACTGCGGCCGACGTTCTCATCGTTCTCTATCTGCAGAACAAGGGATTCAGGCTGCTCGAGGCGCTGGTGATCGCGCTCATCGCCACGGTGGGTGTCTGTTTCCTCTTCGAGATAATTCTCTCGCAGCCACCGCTTGCCGGCGTCCTGCGCGGATTCATTCCCTCGTCACAAATCATCCGCGATCCCTCGATGCTCTACATCGCGGTTGGCATACTAGGCGCCACAGTCATGCCGCACAATCTCTATCTGCACTCGTCCATTGTGCAGACGCGACAATACGAGGAGACGCTGGAAGGCAAGCGCGAAGCGGTGCACTTCGCCTTCATCGACTCGACGATTGCGCTGACGTTCGCGCTTTTCATCAATGCCGCCATACTGATCATCGCCGCGGCGACCTTTCATACGAGCGGACACTCGGACGTCGCCGAGATCCAGGATGCGTTCAAGCTTCTTACCCCGCTGCTGGGCGGGGGCGCAAGCGTCGTGTTCGCGCTGGCACTGCTGGCGTCGGGACAAAACTCCACCATCACGGGGACCCTCGCCGGACAGATCGTGATGGAAGGCTTCCTCAACATCCGTCTGCGTCCCTGGCTACGCCGGTTGATCACCCGCGGTATTGCCATAGTCCCGGCAGTTGTGGTCGCGATCATGTTCGGGGAGAGCGGGACGGCCAAGCTCCTCGTATTCAGTCAGGTCATCCTGAGCATGCAGCTGTCGTTTGCGGTGTTTCCGCTCGTTGCGTTCACGTCGGACAAGCTCAAGATGGGCGAGCTGGTAAATCCACTCTGGCTCAAGGTGCTCGCCTACGGTGTTGCATTCGTCATCGCCTCGCTCAACATTTGGCTGCTGTTCCAACTATTCAGTGGATCGGTGAGCTGATGTATCAGCGCATACTCGTTCCCGTCGAGCATTCGCCCTACGATGATGTGGTCCTGAATCACGTCCGAAAGCTGGCGCGCACGTGCAACGATGCATCGATCGTGCTGATCCATGTCGCTGACGGATGGGCGGCGCGCAACATCAACCAGCTCGACCTCCGCGAGTCGGAGGAAATGAGGAGCGACCGCGAGTACATCGAGGGAATCGCCGAATCGCTCGAGCGGGACGGATATCGCGCAGAGGCAATTCTTGCCGGCGGTGATCCGGCCAATGAGATCGCGGCCTGCGCGAAGCGCGAGAACTGCGACCTGATCGCGATGGCGACTCACGGACATCGCGGTCTGTCCGATGTTCTGCGCGGCAGCGTCGCCAGCGAGCTCCGTCACATCTCGATGGTGCCAGTGCTGATGGTGCGCGGGCTTCCTCATCTCAATGCGGCTCCGTCGGGACCGCGTCCAGCTCAATGAGCGCTGCCCGGGAAGCAACCGAAACGGAGACGCTCACCGGTCCGGCCGAGGACTATCTCAAGGCGATCTACGCGATCGGCAAGGGTTACGGGCCGGCGGCGACGAATGAAATCGCACAACGTCTGGCAATCGCGCCTGCATCGGTGAGCGGCATGGTTCGTCGCCTCGCCGATCAAGGTCTCCTCTCGTACGAGCGGTATCACGGCGTAAAGCTCACCGAGAGCGGCCGACGCGCCGCTTTGCGAACGCTCCGACGACATCGCGTCATCGAGGCGTACCTCTCGCAGGCACTCGGCTATCCTTGGGACCGAGTTCACCACGAGGCCGAGCGATTGGAGCACGCGGCGTCGGACGAGCTGGTGGACAGGATGGCGGCGACCATTGGTGAGCCGGAAGTGGATCCTCACGGTGCTCCGATCCCCACCCGCGATGGATCCGTGGACGAAACGGAATACACGTCGCTCGCTGATCTCGACACGGGAGCGGCCGGCGTTGTCGTGAGAGTGTCTGACGACGATCCCGAGATGCTCAGATATCTCGCCGAGCTTTCAATCGTTCCGGGGAAGAAGATCACGGTGAAATCGCGCGCGCCGTACGACGGCCCGATCACGCTTTCCGTGGGACGACAGGAGCTATCGATCGGGCCGGCTCTCGCGGCGAACGTGCTGATCGCGCCGCTGGCAGACAGGGGTAGTCGGCGCGGCTAGCTTTCGGGCGTGCCGCTTCCTCTCCTCGCGCTCGCGCTGTTCCTCCAGGCGCCCCAGACACCGCAGCGCACGATCGCAATCGATGAAGCTTTTGCCGCTCAAGCGCACCTGAAGGTCGGGGATCGGGTCGCTCTTTCGGCGGCGTCAGATCCGTCCGCTGCCGCCGAGTCGGTGATCGTTGGAGCGATTGTCAGAAGAGGCGCCGACCCTTCCGAGGTAGCGCGGGGCGATTTCGCCGTGCGGATGCACCTGGACCAACTGCAGCGGATCGCTGGGTATGGGGATCGCGTCGACCGCTTTGCGATTGCGACTCAACCTTCAGCGGACGTCGATCGGACGCTCCAGCGAATCAATCACGTCGCGTTCGGATTCAAGGCGTACCGGTCACGTGAGATCGCGGTGGAGACGTCGCGGACATTTCAGGTCGTCAGCCGGTTCCATCGCGCGATCGGCGTCATCACGATCGTGGCCAGCTCGATCTTTCTGCTCTGCATAATGGTCCTGAAAGTCGAAGAACGGCGGCGCGACATCGCGGCTCTTCGGCTGATGGGAATCTCCCGTGCGTCCGTCGTGCGATTGATCATCATCGAAGCCGCGCTCGTCGCCGTGCTCGGCAGCGTGCTCGGCGTCGTGCTCGGCTGGATAGTGTCGTTGTTCGTGAACTGGCATTACCAGGCGTTGTACCACACCCCGCTCTACTTCTCCATCATCACGCCGCCGATAGTTTCGCTGGCCGTGTCTCTCTCATTGGTGTTGGGAATCGGCGCCGGAGTGCTGGCGTCATTACGTCTGGTGCGTACTCCACCACTTGCTCTGTTCGGACGCTGAATGAGAGCGGCACTTGCCCAGGCCTCGCTCATCCGCCATCGCGCCCGCACGATGCTGGCGGTGCTCGGGGTCGCGGTAGCCACGGCGATGTTGCTCGACATGGTGATGCTCGCAACGGGAATGCGAGAGTCCTTTCGCGAGTTGCTCCTCTCGAGAGGGTTCGACATACGGCTCGCCCCAAAGGGCACACTTCCCTTTGACACCGATGCGACGATTCCTGGCGTCGGTGCAATCATGAGCGTGCTGCGAACGAGTCCTGACATCCGGGAAATAAGTCCAGTGCTGGGAGGAGCGATCCACATCCAGGCCGGCTCGCGCGACGTGAGTGCGGCGGTGCTCGGCGTCGATCCGACCGTTCAGGGCGACTACGAATTCATCTCGGGCCGCGACATCACGGCGCCGGACGCGATCGTGGCGAACGATTACCTGCTCACGAAGCTCGGCGCGCGATTTGGTGACACGCTGAACGTCGCGGCGGGCTACGATCCACAGACGCGGGCATATTCCGGGCAGCGAAAGCTGGTCCTCACCGGAAAGGTCCGATTCATCTACGGCGCGACCGAGCAGTCCGCCGCTGCTGTCCGCCGCGAAACGCTTGAAGCACTGGGAGGAGGCGCACGGCGGGACAGGGCGTCGCTGTTCATGGTGCGCGTCCGCAATGGCGCGAATCCCGATAGCGTGCGCAACTGGATCTTCTCCAAGATCCCGACGGTCTCCGTGATCTCGGTCGCGACAGCGATGGCGGAGGTCGATCAACGCCTCAGTTATTTCCGGCAGCTCGCCTTTATCCTGGGCTCGGTGAGCCTGTTCGTGGGATTCCTGTTGGTCACGACGCTGGTCACGGTATCGGTGAACGAGCGCGCGGGAGAGATCGCGGTGATGCGGGCGATTGGTGTGTCGCGCACACACGTCGTCCAGCAGATCGTGATCGAGGGCGTTGCCATCAGTCTGTTCGGGGCGATCCTGGGACTCGGGCTTGGGTTGATCACGGCGCGATACCTCAACTCGATTCTGTCCGCGTTTCCAGGTCTGCCGATGGCGATCGACTTCTTTCTCTTCCAGCCGCTTGCAGCGTGGTCCGCGCTCGGACTGCTGGTAGCCAGCGGAATTCTGGCGGGCGTCTACCCGGCGTGGCGCGCGGCTTCGCTACCGATCGCCGAGTCGCTGCGTCGAGAGGCGATCGCGTGACATCCGAAACGTCTCCGATCGTGTCGTTGCGCGACGTCCGTCGCGACTATGCTCTTGGCGCCGAGCGGGTGCACGCGCTTCAGGGTGTTTCGTTGGAGGTGGAGCGCGGCGATTACGTGGCCATCGTCGGTCCATCTGGATGCGGTAAGTCGACGCTGCTCAATCTCATCGGGGTAATAGATCAGCCGACGTCGGGAAGCGTGGCGATCGCCGGGAAACAAGTCGATGCGATGAGCGACCGTGAGGCGACATCCTTCCGGCTGCACAACATCGGCTTCGTGTTTCAGAGGTTTTACCTGATGCCGATCCTGTCGGCGCTGGAGAACGTCGCGCTGCCGATGGCGGAGGCGAAAGTCCCGCGCGACGAGCGGAACGCGAGGGCAGCGGAGCTTCTCGCGTACGTTGGCCTGAGTACTCGCGAGCGGCATCGGCCGTCGGAGCTTTCCGGGGGCGAGCAGCAGCGTGTTGCAATCGCACGGGCGCTGGCGAATCATCCGGCTCTGCTTCTCGCCGACGAGCCAACGGGCGAACTGGATGCACGAACCGGAACAGAGATCATCTCGCTGTTTCAACGACTCAATTCGGATGGCACGACCATCGTCGTGGTGACGCACGACGAGGATCTGGCAGATGCTGCCCGCCACAAAGTGCATATGCGTGACGGCAGGATAGTCGACGCATGATCGCACAGCTCGCGCTGCGGAACATCACCTATAGGCCCTGGCGGTCCGTGCTTCTCTTCTTCGGCTACGGCGTCGGCGTCGCGGTGATGATCGTGCTCCTCTCCATCGGAGAGGCGATGCTCTCGCAGGCGAGGAACGAAAAACTGGTTGGAGGCGGGTCGATCACTGTCCTTCCGGAAGGACTCGACGTCGAGGTGATGAAGACGGGAGGGATAGGCGGGCTTTTTTTCTCTATCGACCACGCGTCGTTTCTGTATCGCCAGGTGTTCGCATCTCCTCGGTTCAGGGAGGAGATATCCGCGGTTGCCCCGCAGATAGAAGGAAGGCTGCTCTACCTTCGGACCGCTGACGGGCGACAGTACCCGGTACACGCGAGCGGCGAAATTCCGGCGGCGACAGTCGCGGTCGGCGCAGCGCCGGAAATCGCCACAGGAAAATGGCAGAATGACGACGGTGATCGCCGTTGGGCAGCTCCCACTTTGGCTGAGCTCCGGCACGAGATCGATCATTTTCGTCTGCCGAGCGACAGCGTCGCCAACAGAGATACGTGGGCGGAATGGCATTACTTCAACGTGCTGTCGGGAGGCGGCAAGCGGTGGGCGTTCATCTCCTTCATCGTCGGTGGTGACGTCACTGGCAGCAAATGGGGAGGGAAGGTCGGAATAACGCTTCGTGAGCAGGACGGAGCGACGCGCCGCTTTGGCGCAACAATCGATCGATCGAGGGTGCGGTTCTCGACGACAGATGCGAATCTGGTTTTCGGGGATTCGCACGTCACCGTCCTGCCGAATGGCGACTACGAGGTTCGTGCGCGCGCCGGTGGAGCGGATATCTCGATCGTCGTGCACCCGGCGCCATTCGCCTATTTCCCGGGCGTCGCGATGGGATCCGGGGGCTTTGTTTCGGGATATACTGTTCCGGCATTGCGTGCTTCCGCGTCGGGGACGCTGTGCGTGGACGGTCGGTGTGAAAAACTGATCGACGCGCAGTCGTATCACGATCACAACTGGGGAGTCTGGCGCGGCGTCACCTGGGACTGGGGCGCGGGCAGGGCGGGAGATTACACGTTTCTGTATGGAAGGGTGTTGTCGCCGGACAGGAGTGCGTCTGTCCCGCCGCTGCTCGTTTACCTTATCGACTCCCTCGGATTCCGCGCTGTATTCAGGCCGAGGCTGATCTCCTACGAAGACGGCCGCACCATTCGCTCCGCAGGGACGACGTTGCACGTCCCTTCGCGGGCACGGTTTTCCGACATCCGGGGCGACGACACGCTGAACGTGGACATCTCGATCGAAGATGCGATCGCCACCGACACGCGCCCCCAAAACACAAGAGAAGGGGAGCGGGGTGATCCGCTCGGCAGCGCGAAAGCCCGGCCGTTTTTCATCCAGATGAAGGGGACGGCTACAATCTCCGGACGGATCGAGGGACAACCCCTCAACGGCAGCGGCGCCGGGTTCTTCGAGACATACCGATGACCGACACTCATTCGTTCGTTCATCTGTTGCTCGTAGTCGCGGCCATCCTCTTCACGACACGCGTTCTCTCCGTGCTCGCGGAGAAGTTTGGACAGCCCGCAATACTCGGCGAGCTCCTCGGCGGGGTGGTGCTTGGCGCCTCCGTTCTCGGGATCCTCGATCCCGCGGATGTCGGAATTCACATCCTGGCCCAGCTCGGATTATTGATCCTCCTGTTTGAGATCGGATTGGCGACCGATCTGCGAGCGCTGACGCGTGTCGGAGGGACGGCAACAGTCGTCGCTGTTGTGGGAGTCACGCTCCCCTTCGTCTTCGGTTACGCGGCGCTCTCGGCAATGGGAGTCGGTCGGCTGGCCGCGATTGTGTGTGCGGCCGCATTGACGGCGACATCGATCGGGGTATCTACGCGAGTTCTGGCCGAGTTGGGATTTCTACAGACTGAGGAAGGCCAAGTGGTCCTGGGGACGGCCGTCCTCGACGACATCATCGGGCTGGTGATCCTTTCGGTAATTGGAAGCTTCGCCGCGGGTGCCACGATAACCGCGGCCGGAGTAATCCGCACAAGTGTGGTCGCATTCGGGTTTGTCGCAATTGCGATCGTCGTCGGCAGCTTCATCGTCCCGTCGCTATTTCACGCGGCAAAGAGACTGCGTTCGCCAACGACGATTGCGGTAATGGGAGTGGTGTTCGCGTTTTCTCTCGCCGCTCTGGCCGGACAGCTGGGCTCGGCCATCATCGTCGGAGGATTCGTCGCCGGAGTCCTGCTCAACCGGATCGACCAGCGCGACGATGTCCAACGCTCTGCGGGCGCGATGGGCAGCTTGCTGACGCCAATCTTCTTCGCATCCGTGGGCGCTTCGGTTGACCTCCGCGCTCTTGCCGAACCCAGGACGCTGTTGATCACTCTGGTGCTGCTGGTGGCAGGGGCTGGCGGGAAACTCATCGCTGCGTACGCGCCGGTATGGTTCAAGGGGAACAAGGCGCTCATCGGGACCGCGATTCTTCCGAGAGGGGAAGTCGAGCTGATCGTGGCCCAAACCGGACTCGCGATCGGTGCTCTGGATACCGGGCTGTTCGGAGCGATCACCCTGATGGTGCTGTTGACGACTCTGTTGTCGCCCCCTCTCATTCAGGGAGTCGCGAAGCGAGACCCTCGGGCGCGAGAACTAATGCCGGCGCGGGTGCGAGACATGGGTAACGCTTCTCCGACTTGACAGCGGGCGCCCGCGGCTTCCGATTGAACGCCATGTCCGCGGAGATTCGTATCGGCACGCAAGGCTGGAACTACGACGCCTGGGTTGGGCCATTCTATCCGCCTGGAACGCGGCCATCCGATTTTCTCACAGTGTACGCGCGCGCGTTCGATTCGGTGGAAGTGGATTCCACGTTCTACGCGTCGCCAGCGGCTACGACGATACGGAGCTGGATCGATCGCACGCCGAAAGGATTCGTCTTCGCGCTTAAGATGCCGCAGGAGATCACGCACGAGTACAGGCTCCGCGACGAAACGGGCGCCTCGGCTGCGTTCTTCGACCGCGCGCGGGAGCTGGGGGACAAGCTCGGACCGGTTCTCGTACAGATGGGCCCCGATTTCCAGCCGGGCGAGCTGCCGGCGCTGGTCGATTTCATCGGTCGCGCTCCGAGCGATCTGCGGATCGCCATCGAATTCAGACATCGCGGCTGGATCACCGACGGAGTCCTGGCTCTGCTCTCGGAGCACAATATCGCGCTCGCGCTCATCGACGGCAGATGGATTCCCCGCAAGCTGATGCTGGGACTCGCCGAGCGTCCGACGGCGGACTTCGCCTACATAAGATGGATGGGTCCGAACCGCGACCTGGTCGACTACTCGCGAGTGCAAGTTGATCGATCTAGAGAAGTTGACGCGTGGAGCGACGCGATCGAGAGCCTGTCCGAGCAGGTGTCGCACATCTACGGTTATGTCGCGAACCACTTTTCGGGTCACAGCCCCGCGACTGCGCGCGAGTTCCAAGCCCGCCTTGGCCAAGCTCCTGTAGATCCCGATCTGCTCGGCGAGCAGATGTCACTCTTCTAGCGGGATGTTCATCGGGCATTACGGAGTCGCCTTCGCTGCCAAGCGTGCTACGCCAGGAGCATCGCTGGGCGCGCTGACGTTCGCGGCGCAGTTTCTCGACGAGCTATGGCCGATTCTTCTTCTGCTGGGCGTCGAGCACGTGAGGATCGTTCCCGGCCTGATGGCGGCGAACCCGCTCGATTTCACGTACTACCCGTTCTCGCACAGTCTGGTGATGGCGATTGTCTGGGGCGGGCTGGTCGGCGGAATCTGTTACCTGCGTGGTCACCGCGGTCGCGCTGCGTTCGTGATGGCGATGCTCGTCGTGAGTCACTGGTTTCTCGATCTGGTGATGCATCGGCCGGATCTTCCGCTGTGGCCCGGGCCGAGCAGCCCGAAGTTCGGTTGGGGATTGTGGAATTCAGTCGCGGGCAGCTACGCGATCGAGTTCGCGATTTACGGAATTGGCATCTGGCTGTATGTGAGCGGGACGCGGGCGCTGGACAAGATCGGGAGTTGGGGCCTGTGGACCTACATCATCGTCCTCGCGGCGATTTTCGTGGCGAGCAATGGCCCACCTCCGCCGAGCGAGCACGTGCTGGCGTGGACAGCGCTGGCTATCTGGTTGTTCGTTCCCTGGGCGTGGTGGGTGGACAAGCACAGGGCACCGATTGCGCAGGTGATTTGATCGAGCGCGGCTAGCGATATTTCAGGAGTGAATCTCAAGAAAGTGATCCTCAGCATCCTCGCGATCTCATTCGCGGCGGTTTCGATTTCGCTTGGATTCTGGCAGCTACGGCGACTCGGGGAGCGGCGTGCCGCGAACGCTCTTCTCGCATCGCGACGCTTTGCGCCCGAGGTTGCGCTCGATTCGCTGCCTGCCGACACCGCCACGGCCCATTTCAGAAGAGCTCGCGTTCGCGGGGTGTACGATTACCCGAGCGAGGTCGTGCTCACTCTTCGCGGACGAAATGGATCCCCGGGCGTCAACCTGGTGACTCCTATACGCCGCTCTGGAAATGACACCGCGGTGCTCGTCAATCGTGGCTGGATTTATTCGCCCGACGGAATGACGGCCGACACCAAACGATGGCGCGAGGGAGACAGCGTCGACGCGAACGGGTTTGTAGAGGTGTTCCCAACGAAAGGGCCGTTC
>DATARP010000203.1:0-9253 GCA_036264075.1 Gemmatimonadaceae bacterium | reverse complement strand
AAGCGGAGCGGACGCTGAATAGACCGACGCCGGATCTGATCCGATCGCGATCGCTACTTCCATCCGCTCTCCCTTTTCCGCCATCTCGCGCCAGTGGGCGGCGCCAACCTTGTGCCGCTGCCAGTGCATCGCCAGAGTGCGGGGACCCAGCACCTGAACTCGGTACATGCCGACGTTGCGAATCCCGCGCTTGGGGTCCTTCGAGATCACCATCGGCAGCGTGATGTACGGGCCGCCGTCTTCCGGCCAGCAAGTAATGATCGGCAGCTTCGAAAGATCCACGTCGTCGCCTTTGAGCACCACCTCCTGCGACGCCGGTTTTCCGCTTCGCACCCGCGGTGGGAACTTCCCCAGCTCCAACAGCCTCGGCAGCATCGACAGCTTGCCGAGGAGGCCTTCGGGCACCTTGAGGTCGAGCATCTCGGTGATGCGCTGCCCGACGTCGTCGAGGTCCTCGACGTCCAGCGCGAGCGACATTCGCCGCATCGACCCGAAGAGATTGATCACAACGGGGTACTGCGAGCGCTCGCCGTTATCGAGCACGACGTTCTCGAAGAAAAGCGCCTTGCCCCCGCCCGGTTGTTTCATCACCCTGTCGGCAATCTCGCACAGCTCGAGATGAGCTTTTACCGGCTCGCTGATCCGCGCCAGCTCGCCGGCGCGGTCGATGGCCGACAGAAATTGTGAAATGTTATCGAGACTCATTTCTTCCCGGTAATAGGTCGCTCGCCGACGTGTATGGCCGCCACTCCAAACGACAAGCTCGACCATGTCACTCCCGAGAATCCCGCGCTCTTCATTTTGTCCGCCAGCTCTTCTTCGACGGGGAAATTCGCGACCGAGCGCGGCAAGTAGGTGTAGGCCGTGCGGTGCCCGCTCACGAGCCGGCCGATGAGGGGGAGCACGTTCCGGAAATAGAACAGATAGAGTGAACGCAGTACGCGAGCTCGGGGTGTCGAGAACTCGAGAATGACCAACCGCCCTCCCGGAACGAGCACTCGCAACGCTTCCCTCAGAGCGAGGTCGAGGCCTGCTACGTTCCTTATTCCGAACGCCACGATCGCACCAGCGAGGCTGCCGGATCCTATCGGCAGCTCCACCGCATCCGCAGCAACCGGAGCCACCCGTGATCTTGCCACCTTGCCTGCCCCGGCCTTTAGCATCGGCTCGGCGAAATCGGCTCCTATAACGAGGCCCTTGAATCCGCCCAGCTTCGAAATCTGGTCCGCGACATCCAAAGTGCCCGCGCACAGATCCAGGTAGGTTCCGGCGGGGTTCTGGTCCACCCTGAGTGTCGCGATCGCCTGGCGCCGCCAGCTGCGATCGATGTTCAGACTCAGGACGTGATTGAGGAGATCGTACCGCGGGGCGATCTCCGAGAAGGTCTTCTTGACGTACGCGCGCTTCTCGGCACCACCGGCAGCGGCGGCACTGGCGGTCGCGCTGTCTATGTCGGTGGCCAGCATCCTTCCAAAGTTGCCCGGCAACGGCGCGCGGGGCAAGCTATCTTACTCGCGCTTCCCTCCATGACGCCCAAGTCCTACACCGACGTATCCGACCAGCAGGTGGTCGTCTTCGCCCAGGAAGGGCGTGAAGACGCCTATCGCGAGCTGATCAAGCGCTATGAGCGACCCGTTTTCTCGCTCATTTACCGCATGGTGCGCGACAACGAGACCGCGGAAGACCTGGCGCAGGAGACCTTCATCAAGGTTCTCAATAACATCGATCGTTACCGGCCCGAGTTCAAATTCTCGAGCTGGCTGTTCAAGATCGCCAACAACATCACAATCGATCACCTGCGCCGGCGGCAGGTCGATACGATCAGCATCGAGGGATCACCTGACGCCATCACAGCCGAGCGGGCGCGGGCGACATCGGTGACGATCACGAGCGGAGGGGAATCTCCGCTGGAAGAGCTGGAGTCCCGAGAGCTCGGCGCCCAGATAGAAAAGGCCATTGCCAAGCTCCGCCCCGAGTACCGCGCGTGCATCATCCTGCGGCACGTCGAGGACTACTCCTACGACGAGATTGCCGAAATCGTGAAGCTCCCGCTGGGGACCGTGAAGACCTACATCCACAGAGCGCGTCAGGAGCTCAGAGAGTATCTGGTGGACTTGAAATGACCCCTGTTTTTGCAAGCAAAATTCCCTCAAAAAAGCTGAAACCATCCCCGGACAGGTCCCGTAGGTCATACGTGAGGAATCCATGATAGAGCACGATTTCGACGAAGAGTTTGTCCCCATCGCGGCGGAGCTCCAGCGACTGCCGTATTTGTCGCCTTCCCGTGATTTTGCCGATCGCGTGATCTCGCGAATAGATCGTCTGCAGCCCGCTCCGGGCGTGGCCCCTGTGGTAGCCTCCAGGCATCTGGAGCTGCACCAGGGCGGACAGCAGGCGGTCGTTCGCCGTCGCAGCGTCGGCCTCGTGCGTGGGACGGCAAAAGCCACTGCCGTGGTCGGCCTCCTCGCTGCCGCGACCTTCATGTTCTTCGAAATCGATATGCTCACGGCAATCCTCAGCGCGGCCGTGGGTCAATACGCTTTCGCGATAGCTGCCGTCGGAGCCCAGGTCGGCACCATGGTTCTCGGTGCTGACACCATTGCCTTCCTCCAGGCCGGTGCCCTCGGTGCCCTTCTTCTCTATCTGACACTCGCCGCCGGGCTCTTCGGCGGTTACGCCGCTATTAGAACCGCGGCCAACATTGCAAAGCGCAAGGCAGCGTGATGAAATCGATCCTGCTTGGAGCCTCCCTGGTATTCGTCGCAGTCTCCGCGCAGGATGCCTTTGCTCAGTCCCGTGAGACGTTCCGACTGCAGAACTTCAGGAACTACGCGCAGGTCAAGACGGGCGACCTGGTGATTCCCGCCGGTACTACTACGTCGGGCTCGGTTATGGCGATTCGCGGAAATCTCGACGTCTACGGCAACGTAGATGGAGCCGCGACGGCAATCCTCGGCGATGTGATCGTGCACGAGACGGGACGGGTGCGCGGTGGCGCGGTTGCTCTGATGGGGCACGTCCGAAACGAAGGCGGGTCGATTCTCGGTGTAATCAAGGATGTTGGCCCGACGCACAATCGATCCACCGTCAGCTTTGGCGCGCGGCCGCGGACCACCATCGGCTCACTCGTGTCCGCCATCGTCTGGCTGCTCGTGCTTCTGCTTGTGGGGACGTTTGTTCTGTTCTTCATGCGCGACTACTTCAAGCGTGCGGTCGAGGTCGTCACCAATGAAACTGGGCGCTCACTCCTTACAGGTGCCGTGGCTGGCCTGGCCACCATTCCCGCAGTAGTCGCACTCTGCATCGCCATGGCGATTACGATCATCGGAATCTTCTTCATCCCCATCGGCGTCGCCGCGTTCTTCGTCGCGGTCGGTGGCGTTGCGATCCTTGGATTCCTGGCGGTCGCTCACGTGGCCGGAATTGCGATCTCACACAAGTCCCAGAGCGAGACTCCGGCCGGAGAGGAGCTGCAGTATCTATTCACCGGCATTCTCGCCTTCAGTGCACTCTGGATCGTCGCGGCCGCTTTCACCTGGTTCCCGATCCTCGGCTCAATACTGCGTGTGCTGGCATTCTCCGTCACATTGGTCGCCGTCGCCACCGGATTTGGCGCGGTGATCCTCTCCTGGTGGCGGTCGAGGCCCAGGAAGAACGCAGTAGCCGTCTAGGCGAGCAGCCCGCTCAGCCTTCCAGCAAGATCGAGTAGCGCTTTCGCCGCAGGGGTGCCCGGCTCGCTCACAACGATCGGGTCACCGCGGTCCCCACCAGAGAGGACGGCCGGAAAGAAAGGAATCTGACCGAGCAGCGGCACGTCGAGCTCCTCTGCCAGACGCTTCGCGCCGCCAGAGCCGAAAATCTCGTGTTTCTCATCACAGTGTGGGCAGATGAAATAGCTCATGTTCTCGACCACGCCAAGCACCGGCACGGCAACGCGCTGAAACATCTTGGCACCTCGCAGAGCATCGCCTGCTGCGACCTCCTGTGGAGTAGTGACGATGATTGCCCCGTGGACCATCGTCGCCTGAACGAGGGAGAGCTGCGCGTCACCCGTTCCGGGCGGCATGTCGACCAGGAAATAGTCCAGCTGTCCCCACTGCACGTCGCGCAGAAACTGGGTGATGATCTTCATGATGATCGGCCCGCGCCATATCGCGGGCTGATCGCGCTCGATCATGAAGCCCAGACTCATGATCTTCACGCCATGCGCCTGCAGCGGAATGATCTTCTCGTTCTCCACGGGAGGTGCGGCGTTGACGCCCATCATGCGCGGAATGTTCGGTCCGTAGATGTCGGCGTCCATCAACCCTACCCTCGCCCCCTTCTGCGCGAGTGCAACGGCGAGATTGGTGGCGACCGTGGATTTCCCGACTCCTCCCTTGCCACTGGAGATCGCGATGATCTTGCCGAGGTGCGGATAAGCGACTGGAGTTGGAGCGGGAACCGCGGCGCGCTGAGATTGTGGCTCCTGGCCCATCACTGGCAGCGCCCGGGAGGCGCCAGACTTTGATGAAGAGGCAGCGGTAGGAGCTGGTTTCGGCGCCTGTTGCTGATTGGGGCGAACGGCGGTGTTCGCCTGCGACGCATCCTTGACGTCGACACGAACGTCGGTCACACCTTCGACGAGCTGGAGTGCCTGCCGCACTTCACGCACGACCGTCGCGTTGTCCTCGGGCGAAAGGAACAGCGTCAGTCTCACGCGCCCGTCGGTCGTCGTCGCGATGTCCCTCACCATCTCGGCCTCGAGCACGTTAGCGCCGACGCGATTGTTGCGGACGTGCGTGAGCGCGTCGGCGATGCGGTCCTGCAGATTCGCGCTCATCGGGCGTTGTCGACAGTCAGCAGGACGGCTCGCAGCTCAGTGACGCGAAGCTTCAGCTGAGTCTCGATTCCCTGGATGAAGGTCACTGCCGATGCGTCGCAATCCGGACACGCGCCGGTGACGTGCAGTGTGGCCGTCCCCGTATCCGAATCGAACGCCTCGAGCTCGAGCGCGCACTCCTCGATTCTGAGGATCGTGAGGATATCCTGAAGCTGGTGCCGGATATCGTGCTCGATATCTGCTTGCGGACGGACGCGTTTACGGCGGAGAACGCTCATGAGCGCAAGTTAGACGGGTGTGCGGCTTATGCTACCCCTTTTTTGTCCTCGGCGCGCAGGAACTCGCGCGCTGCCGCGACGACCTTATGCCTCACCGACTCGAGGCTGCCGTCAACCAGTGCGCCAGCCGCGCGGGCGTGACCCCCACCGCCAAATAGCTTGGCGAACTTGTTGACGTCGACGTCGCCGGTGCTGCGAAACGACATCTTCACCTTGTCGTGCCCCAGATCGCGGAAGAACAGAGCGAGCCGTGTTCCGCCAATCGAGCGCGGATGCTCCGCGATTCCCTCGAGGTCCTCTGACTTGAGTCCGTACTCCTCGGCGGCTCCGGCCGCGACCGAGATCCAGGAGATGCCGTACTCGGGATCGACCTCCAGCGTCGCGAGCGCATCGCGCAACAGATGCAGCCGTCCGACAGGCATGGATGCGTACAGCCGTCCGTACATCTCCTCCGGCTCGACACCCGACGCAATGAGCTGTCCAGCGATGCTCAGGCAGCGCGCCGTAGTATTGCTGAAGCGGAATCCTCCCGTATCGGTGAGGAGAGCAACGTAAAGAGCTCTCGCGATGTCCGGCGTGACCTCGAGGCCGAGACACGTGGCAAAATCGTAAATCAGCTCTCCGGTCGCGCAGGCAGTCGTATCGGCGAGCATCAACGAGCTCGGTGGCTCATCGCTCGGCAGGTGGTGATCGATTACGAGCTTCGGAATCTTCAGCCCGCGCACGGCCTCGGCGAGAACGCCAAGCCGCTTCACATCTGATATGTCGAGGACGATCAGAACATCGGAGTCCTTCAGCGCCTTCGCGCCGAGATCGCTCGCATCACGAACGTCGTCGCCGAGCAGAAACTTGTACATCTCTGGCCACGGCGTCGGATTCACGATGCGCGAGCGAATGCCCATTTGTCCGAGCAGACGCGAGAGCGCGGTCTCCGACCCGCACCCGTCGCCATCTGCGTTGATATGGGTGGATATTGCGACAGAGCGTCCCGCGCGGAGCTCCTGCGCGAGACGCTCGATCGACTCCCGTCTCTGCTGGGGGACGCTTAGGAGGTCAAGCACTGCCTTCCGCGCGGGCCAGCTTCGAGTGTGATCTGCTGTAGAAGAAGTAGATCACCAGACCGATCACCATCCAGACGATCAACCGCTCCCACGTTGCCCACGGCAGGCTGCGCATCATGTAGCCGCAGATGAGTATGCCGAGAATCGGGACAACGGGGACGAACGGCGTGCGGAAAGGACGAGCGAGGTTTGGCGACTTGTAGCGCAGCACGATGATGCCCGCGCATACGATCACGAACGCGAGCAGGGTTCCAATCGACACGAGCTCGCCGAGCAATCCAATCGGGAACAGGCCGGCGACGACGCCCGCCACCACGCCGGTGAGGATGGTGGTGATATAGGGTGTCTTGAAACGCGGATGAACCTTTCCGAATACCGCCGGCAGCAAGCCGTCGCGCGCCATCGAGAAGAAGATCCGCGGCTGGCCCATGAGCATCACGAGTACGACCGATGCGAGGCCGGCGATTGCTCCGATATTGATGATGGATCCGAGCCACGCGAGCGCGGGCCCCGCCTTCTCGATCGCGACGAACACCGGATGCGGAACGTCGAGCTCGCCGTAGTGCGCGAGGCCGGTCATGACGAGCGACATCAGGATGTAGAGCACAGTACATATCGCCAGCGAGCCGAGAATTCCAATCGGCATGTCCTTTTGAGGATTCTTCGCTTCCTGAGCCGCGGTAGACACGGCATCGAATCCGATGTAAGCGAAGAACACCACCGCGGCCCCGCGGACGATTCCGCTCCAGCCATAGTGGCCGTACTCGCCGGTGTTGGGCGGAATGAAAGGATGCCAGTTCGCCGTGTTCACGTACATGAAGCCGAACCCGATCACCAGCAGCACGATCGTGATCTTGAGGATCACGATGAAGTTGTTGAAACGGGCCGATTCCTTGATTCCGATGACGAGGAGCGTCGTCATCGCCGCGATCAGGATCATCGCCGGGAGATTCAGAACCGCGCCGGTATGGGAGAAGCCGGCGGGGTGAAGGAGAACTTTCGTAACCGGGTCGAACTCGTTGGCGTCCGCGTAGTAGTACGGCGAACTGGTGAACGAGGTAGGCATGTGAAGTCCTATCTGGTCCATGAACGCCGTGAAGTACCCCGACCATCCTACGGCGACGGTGGACGCGCCGAAGAGATACTCCAGGATCAGATCCCAGCCGATGATCCAGGCGACGAACTCGCCAAGAGTCGCATAGCCGTAGGTGTAGGCGCTGCCAGCGATCGGGATCATGCTCGCGAACTCGGCGTAACAGAGCCCCGCGAAAAGGCATCCAAATCCGGATACAATGAATGACAGGACGATCGCAGGTCCTGCGTACCGCGCAGCAGCGGTTCCCGTCAGCACGAAGATTCCAGCGCCGATGATGGCGCCAATACCCAGCGTGGTGAGGTTCAGGGCGCCCAGTGCGCGCCTGAGAGTGTGCTCGGCGGATTCGCCCGCTGCCTCAGCCTGCAGTACAGCGATGCTCTTCTTCGTCCATAAGCCCATTAGAAAACTCCGAAAGCGTGGGTAGTCTGACGATGGAACACTGACAGATTCGACACTGCCGAGCTGCCAGAAGTTGTGATGACGCTCAAAGCAATGTCAAGCAACGCGCTACACCGAGTAGTTGGGTGCCTCGCGGGTAATCGTAACGTCGTGTGGGTGCGATTCGCGAAGGCCGGCCGTGGTAATTCGAACGAACTCCGATTCTGTGCGCAGCTGCGCGATGTCGGCGCATCCAACGTAACCCATGCCGCTGCGCAGCCCTCCTACCATCTGGAACAACACATCGCTGACCGGCCCCTTGAAAGGAACTCTTCCCTCGATTCCTTCTGGAACCAGCTTCTTCGCAGACATCTCGCCTTCCTGAAAGTATCTGTCGGCGCTTCCGTCCTGCATCGCCGAAAGGCTTCCCATTCCGCGAATCATCTTGAACCGGCGTCCCTCGAGCAGAAGCGATTCCCCCGGGCTTTCCTCTGTGCCGGCAAGCATTGACCCCATCATTACGCTCGAAGCGCCGGCGGCCAACGCCTTCACAATGTCGCCGGAATACTTGATTCCTCCGTCGGCAATGACAGGAACGTCACCCGCTCCTTCGACCGCGTCGAAGATCGCGGTGAGCTGCGGAACGCCGACGCCGGTCACAATGCGCGTCGTACAGATCGAGCCCGGCCCGACGCCCACCTTGACTGCATCCACGCCGCGTTCCACGAGCGCACGCGCACCCGAGCGAGTCGCGACGTTGCCAGCCACCAGCTGAACGTCGGGGAACATCTCGCGGACGACCGACGTCGCCTCGAGAACTCCTTCCGAGTGTCCGTGCGCGGTGTCGACGATGAGTACATCGACGCCAGCATCGACCAGAGCGCGTGCACGGTCACGATAATTCGCAGCGCCTATCGCCGCGGCAACCCGCAGGCGACCGTGCTGATCCTTGTTGGCGTCGGGAAAATCGCGGCGCTTGTGAATGTCTTTTACGGTAATCAATCCGCGCAGCGTTCCCTTTTCGTCTACCACCGGCAGCTTTTCGATCCGGTGCTTGCCCAGAATCGCTTCGGCCTCGTCGAGCGTGGTTCCCAGCGGCGCGGTGACGAGATTCTTCGAGGTCATCGCGTCGCGCAGCGGACGATCGAGATTCCGCTCGAACTGGAGATCGCGGTTGGTGATGATTCCGACGAGCTGCCCGTCACGATTGACGATCGGCACACCGGAAATCTTGAACCGTCTCATGAGCGCGACCGCCTCGCGCAGCGTTCCGTCCGGAGAGAGCGTGATCGGATTGAGTATCATCCCGCTCTCCGAACGCTTCACCCGGTCGACTTCGGCCGCCTGGCGGTCGATCGACATGTTCTTATGGATGACGCCGATTCCTCCGGCGCGCGCCATCGCCATCGCCATCTCCGATTCGGTGACGGTGTCCATCGCGGCGGCGACGAGCGGAACGCGAAGATCGATTCCGCGACTGAACCTGGACGCGACGGTGACGTCGCGGGGATGGGTCAGCGAATGCTTCGGAACGAGGAGAACATCGTCGAAGGTGAGGGCGACGTCTTCCCGAACTCGCGACGCTCCGTTCGGCGACTCGGCGGCCTCTAAACGCGAA
>DATARP010000095.1:0-12449 GCA_036264075.1 Gemmatimonadaceae bacterium | reverse complement strand
ACCGGCGCGCTCAACAAGGCGGGAGTCGGGCTTCTGGCGGGGACGGACGCGCCGCGCGCTTTCGTCTACCCGGGATTCAGTTTGCACGAAGAGCTTGCACTGCTGGTCAGGTCGGGGCTCACTCCTCTCGAAGCGTTGCGCACGGCGACCTACAATCCCGCAAACTTTCTCGGCGCTCTCGATTCGCTAGGCACCATTGGGGTAGGGAAGATCGCTGACCTCGTGCTGCTCGACGGAGATCCGCTAAAGAACATCGGCAACACGAAGCGCATCTCGGCCGTCATCGCCAACGGTCGCGTGTTCGACTCGACCGCGCGCGCAGCTCTGCTCGACCACGTAGCGAAGGCGCTCAAGCGCGACTAGGCTAGGCCGGCAGCCTCTCTCCTTCTTCCTCTGCTTCGGGAGGCTCGCTAGAGCGCAAGCGCTCGTAAATCGCCGCGCTCATCGCGGCGACGAAAAGCCCCACGGTCCATCCTCCGACGACATCGGTTGCCCAATGCACGTCCAGATAGAGTCGCGTCAGGCCGATGACCAGCGGCACGGTGCCACCGATCACAATTGCGGCCGGCCAGGAGATGATTCTTTCTCGCGCGAGCACGTAGCAGAGGGTGACCATCACAGCCGCCGATGTTGCCGCATGCCCGCTCGGAAAGGAAAACGTCTTCTCGTTGAATAGCGCGGCTCCGGCGGGCCGGGCGCGGCCGTAGATCAGCTTCATGCCGCCGGCCAGAAGACCTCCGGCTGCCGGCGCGGCCACCATCACGCCGGCCTTGCTGCGCCCGGAGCTACGATAAAACCAGATGCCGGCCACAATTGCCAGGATCACCATCACGGTCGGCGCGCCGATCTCCGAAAGAATTGCCGAGATCCTGTAAAGCGTCGGATTCTGGTGCGCGAGGAACCACGCGCGGACCGCGTTGTCGAAGGCGCCGGTGGATTGCTCGGCGACATCCTCACCGACATCGGCGAATATCGCCAGCGCTATCGCGGAGACTATTGCGATCAGCGTCCAGTACGTGAAGAGCTTCTTGATCCAATCGCGCACGCGAGGCCGGCGCGCGGGAGTCTGCCCGACGCCCGTCACGACGCGAGCTGAACTGACGCCGCTGCTTCTATCAATGGGCGCGGCGCTCGGTTCCGCGTGGCTTCTCTTATTCGAATGCGAAGCCCTCGTCTAACACTTCGCGCGCGTACGAGGGATCCGAGTGCGCCGGCCCAGCTCCAAAGGATCCAGGAGAGTCTTTCACGGAGATTCATCGTGCGAACCATCAGCAGACCCACGGCGACTCCACCCAGCGCCGCTTCGAACCTTCCCGAGGGAGGTGCGACGGTTCGACGGGCGATCACGTCGATAGTACCGGGCGAGCGCGCGAGCAAGGTTTGCCGAATCGCCACGTCCAGCGCTGCGGAGGTCATGCTTCGCCAACCGGGAATTCGCAATACGCTCCACGCCGGCGCTGTTCGTCCCCAACCGTGATTGTCCGAGCCGGCGACCGGAGCGAGATGCAGCCTCGCGGCGAGAGCGAGAATTTCCTTCTTGTCTCCGGCCGTCTGTGCCATCCCGCGCGGGCATCCATCCGCGACTTCGACCGCCGCCAGCCGGATTGGCCCCGTGTACTCGCTCTGTGGAACCTTGGCGATGTTGCCCGGCATCGTCAGGAGAAGAATCGGTGGAACGGTGCCGCCGTCGGTCTTGACCAGCGCACCTCGCAAGTCAGCCGAGGTGATTCTCGTGCGGGCGGGGTCAGCTCCGAGCAGTATTGGATGCTCGTCGCCATCTCGAAGCTCGATCCCGGGAAGGAGCGTCACTCCAGCTCCCGCGATGGCCGGGTTCCGTTCAGCCGCATCGAGCGCTCCGTCGAACGTCTTGTGGTCCGTGATGTATGCGGCGTTGAATCCTGAGCTCCGATGCCATTCGCGATTGTGCTCCGCGTCAAATCCGGTCCGTCCGTCGTGCGACGCCGAGGTGTGGCTGTGAAAATCCACGGCAATGAGGTCCGGATCCCTGAGATTCAGGGCGGCCATCGGCCGTTTTGTCACGATAACCAGTCCGACGATCGCCAGCGTTCCCCCCAGGAAGCGTAGAGACGGAACAATCGTGCTCAGAGGGCGGAATCCGCGCGGTTGCCGCAGAGTGCGGATGATCGCCGGGGCAAAGAGGCCCAGCAGGCAGAGCCCGAAGGTGCCCCAGTACTGGGCGGGGGAGAGCAATGTCAGGGCGTCGAGGACGTTCGACACCGGCGCAAGAATATCGTAGAGAACCGGAGTCCTGAGAGTCGCCGCGACGGGCGAGTCCGGTCGCACGGCATCCACCAGGGGCGACAATGAAAACGCCGCTGTCACTCCCAGGACCAACGTGATCAACAGCGGCCATCTGTATCGTGCGACTCGGCGTAAGCTCGGAGCTTGCACTTGCCTCGCTTGTAATGAATGCGGCGGGAAGCTTGTCTACACGATAGACGAATGACCTGTCGCTAGGATGACACCACAGGCGCTGCCCGGGGAAAAGTTACCACAACTCGGGTCCCCTGACCTGGTTCCGAGGAGAGCGAGATCTCGGCGCCGTGCTCGCGCGCGATCCACCGCGCGATCGAGAGGCCGAGGCCGGCGCCCTCGGTATGGCTTCGCGCGGTGTCTCCGCGAAAAAACCTCTGGAAGACACGCCCCATGTCCTCCTTGCTGATTCCGATGCCCGTGTCGCGAACGACGAACGTCGGCACTCCATCCAGCAGAGAGACGCGGACACTGACTTCGCCGCCGGGGTCAGTGAACTTCACGGCGTTGTCGAGGAGAATCATGAACAGCTGGCGGATCAAGGCTGGATCCCCGACGACGGGGGCCTCCTCGAATTCCTCCACGATGACATCCACGCCCTTCTGCCTGCCGACAATGCGCTCGGCACCGGCGGCGTCGATCGCCACATCGTCGAGGAAGAAACGCTCGCGCTCGATCTGACGCTCACCGGAATCCGCGCGGGCGAGAACAAGGAGACTGTCGACGATTCCACCAAGTCGGCGCGCTTCAGCTTCGACGCCGTGCAGCGCGGAGACGTAGTGGTCGGCGTCTCTGGGTTGCTGGAGCGCGACGTCGACGCGAGTGCGCAGCACGGTGATCGGCGTTCTCAGCTCATGCGCAGCATCGGCCATGAAGCGTCTCATGAAGATCATCGAGCGCTCGATCGGCGCCGTGGATTTGCGAACGAGCAGGAATCCACCCGCCGCGACCAATACGAGCGCCGCGAAGGCGGCAGCGGCGAATGCCGCTATGAGATCGGCGTACTTGTCCTCCAGCTCGACCTGGTCCGCTACGGCGACGGCAACGAGCCTGTGGCCAGACGCGAGGCGGAAGGGAAGGGCGTGAAGCCTGAGAGTCTCGTCGCCCGGAAAATCTCGCTCGAGGGTAATTTGACCGGACATGCCTGCGCGGCGGGCGGCGTTCCGGATCCAATCGCCCGCGGTGTCGGGCTTCACCGGGTTGCCGCGCGGGTCGAGCAGATAGAGTGTGCGGTCCGGTATGTTCAGCTCGTCAACCGCATCGATGACGCGGCCGCGGGCACCCGCTGCCTCCACTTCCCTGATCCTCGCTGCGCGCACCAGTTCCTGTGTGGCGCTGTGCAGCGAATCGTCGAGCTGCTGCGAGAGCTGGTACCTGATTACAGCGAACAAGCCTGCGCCAAGCAGCAGGATGATCAGGCCAAACGTCGCAACGTACCAGAATGTGAGGCGCAGGCGCAGACGTACAAGGCGCTGAATGCCCCCGCGCGAGGAGAGTGCTTCAGTCACCAAGCCGGTATCCGGCGCCTCTCACAGTCTGAATGAGCTTGGTTGGAAAGTCGTCGTCGATCTTTCGCCGGAGCCGCCGCACCAGCACCTCGAGCACGTTCGTGAAGGGGTCGTGGTTCTCATCCCACACGTGAGCCGTGATCGCCGCGCGATCCACCACCTGACCCTTGTGCAGGACAAAGAATTCGAGCAACGCAAACTCCTTGGCCGTGAGCTCGATGGACTTGCCAGCGCGCCTGACTCTTTGCGCTTCCAGATCGACCTCGAGGTCGCCAACGTGCAGCGTCTCCGGAAGCGGAGCACCCCGTCGTCTTCCGAGCGCTCTTACCCGCGCCAGCAGCTCACGGAAGGCGAAGGGCTTGGTCAGGTAATCGTCCGCGCCTACCTCGAGGCCGGCGACACGGTCGTCGACCGTGTCCCGCGCGGTGAGCATGAGAATTGGCGTCCCGATCTCGCGAACTCGCAGCTCGCGGCAGAGATCGAAACCGTTTCCCCCCGGCAGCATGACGTCCAGGATGAGCACGTCGAAGCTGCCGAGGGTGGCCTTCATCTTCCCTTCGGTGTAGCTCGGCACAGTCACCACTTGAACGCCCTGCTCGGCGAAGCCGGTCTTGATTATGGCTGCCAGGCCGGGGTCGTCTTCTACAAGAAGAACTCGCATGGTGCGCAATTTACACCGTCAGCCCCCTCATGGTGTCCCCTCCTTTGAATGGCCCAGTGTAATCGTGACGACAGCTTGTGACCGTATCATTCGCCTTACGATCGCAGACAATCTCCCGCTCCGGAGCGGGCTGCAATTTCAATCCAATTGGAGGAGTGAACATGTTCAAAGTCATCGCCCTGGCAGTGGCAATTGCCGCTACCACGAGCGTCGCTGGCGCGCAGGCTGCCAGCACGGTTGCAAAGAGCACGGTAAAGACGGGAGCCACCAGCACCGCCAAGAAGCGGCACCACAGCAAGGTTCAGAAGGAAGAGAGCCAGGCCACGCTGATGAAGGAAGCCAAAGTCTCTGAAGCGACGGCACGCGCGACCGCTCTCGCCCAGGTTCCGAACGGAACGGTGAAGTCGAGCGAGATCGAGCGCGAAAACGGCAAGCTCATTTACTCGTTCGATATCACGGTCCCCGGCAAGACTGGCATCGAGGAAGTCAACGTGAACGCGATTGACGGCACTGTCGTCAACCAGGAGCACGAGACCCCGAAGTCAGAGAAGAAGGAAGCAGCCGCGGAAGCAAAGGAAAAGAAGGCAAAGAAGTAATGACGCGGGCGTTGCCCGCGACTTAAGTTGAAAACTCAAGCCGGGTGACGCAAAGCGTGGAATGCGCTTTGCGCTCACCCGGCTCGTCTTTTCTCTGGTCACGAGCCTTTTGATACGCAAGTCATTACGAGCGCTGGTTCTGCTCGCACCGATGATTCCTCCCCGTTTGCCTGCTCAACAGCCTATCAGTCGTCGGCAGGCGGTCGACGTTGCTGTGATGCGTGGCGCGCGCGCCGCTGTCGCACGCGCGGACACCCTGGTCGGCGCCGCCCAGCTGCTCACCGCAAGGTCGTGGGACAATCCCTCGCTGGCCGCGACCTACTCCAAATCGGTGCCGAACTATCACGCGATCCTCGACCTGCCGCTCGACATCACCGGAGCTCGCGGTGCCCGGATTCACGCTGCTGAGGCAAGCAGGCTCGCGAGCCAATATCGTTTTGAGTTCGAGCGGGCTGCAGCCGCGCTCGATGCTGACACCACCTACACGCGGGCCCTCGCTGCGGTGGAGCGCGTGAAGCTTTCGAGGCGCAACGCGCGGGATGCAGATAGCTTGCGCCGTATGGCCGTGATCAGGCGCAATGCTGGCGATGCAAGCGAGTTGGACGTCCTGCTCGCTACGGTGAACGCGGGACAGGCCGCGAATCAGGCGGCGGCAGATTCCGTCTCGCTGATCTCCAGCGTCTTCGATCTGCAGGCCGTAATGGGATTGGACACCAACCGGATCTCGGTGATGCCGTCTGATTCGCTTACGCTTCCACCTTCATCGCCCCCGCCCGATGCCATACCTGCCTACACTCTTCCCGTTGCGGCAGCGCAACAGTCTCTGACCGCGGCCGAATTGTCTGTGAGTGCGCAGAGGCGCAGCATTTTTACGCCGTTCAGCGTGCAGGGTGGAGTGGAGTGGGGAGATCCGAGCCAGAAGGGACTCCTTCCAACCTTTGGCCTGTCCATCCCTCTTCCGTTGCTGAATCGAAATCGGGGACCCATCGCCCAGGCGGAGGCGGAGCGAGCGAGAGCGCGGGCAGAGCTGGCGCTGACGCTTTTTCAGACGCAGGCTACCATAGGCCGGGCCGCCCGCCAGCGGAGTGTCGCGCTGGAAAAGCTGCAGCGCGATGCGCTTCTCGTGGAAAGCGCGAATCGGATAGTCGCCATGTCACTCGTCGCATACAGAGAAGGAGCGCAGGCGTTGACGACCGTTCTCGAGGCCCAGCGAAATGCGCGCGAGATCCTGTTTCAATACGTGAGTGATCTCGCGGACGCCTGGATAGCATCGGCCACGCTTCGTCTCTATGGCATGACGGTGCCCACTCGATGAAATATCCAGCGCTCGGCCTGATCCTCCTCGCTGTTGTCGCCTGCCACAAGGCGGATACGACAGCGGATCCAACGGCAGTGGTCCAGGTGAAGACTGCTCTTGCGACCGTGCAACCCTTCGAGGAAACAGTCGGCTCGATCGGAACGGTCAGCGCGCGCAGCGGTCACTTCGCATCTCTAAGCGCCCCAGCGCCGGCGCGGATAACGTCCGTGCTGGTGTCGCCCGGCCAGCATGTCGGCGTGGGGCAGGCTCTTGTCGCTTTCGAGCAGACGCCTTTTGTAACAGCGGCCCAGAGCGCGGAAGCGGCGCTCCTTGCCGCGGAGCGCGGATATGAGAGAACGCGCCGACTTGCCGACGCGGGCATCGTTCCCACGAAAGATGCCGAACAGGCGGCGACCGCTCTCGCTCAGGCGCGGGCGGCGGCGATCAATGCACGCCGGACCGCGCAGCTTGCGGTTGTGCGAGCGCCGATCTCCGGTGTCGTGACGAAAATGAACGCATCGATCGGAGCTTCCGCGGATGTCAATCAGCCGCTCGTTGAAATCGCCGACCTCAACGCTCTCGACATCGTGTTCAACGTTGCGCCTTCAGACGCCGCGCACATGGCGCCCGGGGCCGCGGTGACGCTCAGTGCTGGCGCAAATGCGGGTGGGGAACCCCTCGGCGTTGGAAGACTCGTTTCAGTTGGCGGCACTGTCGACTCCGCGACAAGGAGCGTCGAGGTTCGCGCGCAGGCGCCGGTTGGTGCGCGGGCTTTGCGCATCGGCGAAACGATTTTCGGACAGATCACCATGGGGACAAAGCCGCGCGCGGTCACCGTACCGGTCGCCGCTCTCGTTCCGGAGGGCGACGGATTCAAGGTCTTCGTCGTCAACGCCTCGAACATCGCGCTTTCGCGGAAGGTTACGGTGGGCCATCGCACCGACACCGTCGCCGACATCACCAGCGGGCTTTCCGGCGGAGAGCGCGTCGTGACGGAAGGAGCTTACGGCGTCGAAGACAGTGTCAAGGTAAACGCCACCAAATAGTGCGCTCGCTCTTCGATCTGCTCGCGGCGCAGCGCCGCTTTATTTACCTCGTAGTGGGCTTGCTGAGCGTGGCCGGAATCTATGCCGCGCTGCAATTGCCGTCGGCGATCTATCCCGAGCTGGCCTTTCCGCGGATTCTCATCGTGGCTGAGGGCTCGGCGCTCGACGCTCGACAAGTCGTGTTCAGCATCACCCGGCCGATCGAGGAAGCGGTTAGCATAGTCCCGGGGGTAACCCGGGTTCGGTCGCGCTCTATTCGGGGCAGCACCGAGATAGCGATCACGTTCGCCGACAACGCGGACATGACCTACGCCCTGCAGCAAGTGCAGGCTCGCGTGAATCAGGTGCGTGGCCAGTTGCCCGCCGACCTCAACATCGAGGTCGAGCGAATGACGCCTTCGCTGTTTCCCATCGTCTCCTACAATCTGGAGGGCGGCGATCCCGGCACCCTCTACGACATTGCGCGGTACCAGCTGAAACCGTTGATCTCTCGAGTGCCGGGTGTCGGCCGGGTCGACGTGCAGGGCGCCGATGTCCGCGAGGTGGAAGTCGTCGCTGATCCCGCGCGACTGGCGTCGCAGCGGCTCACCTACGACGATCTGGCGGCTGCGATCCAGCAGTCGACGAACGTGGCGGCCGTCGGGCGAGTAGCGCAGGACTATAAGCAGTATCTCATCGTCAGCTCGATGGAAGCGCACACGCCCGAGGACATCGGGGCCGTCGTCATTGGCAAGGGCCTGCGCGTGCGTGATGTTGCCACCGTCACCCTCGGCAGCGTGGATCACACCGTGATCATATCGGGTGACGGCAGGCCCGCGGCTCTTCTGAACATCACCCGGCAGCCCGGCGGGAACACTCTTGCAATCGTCGACAGCATCGCCAGCCTCGCGGCGAGCGTGAGACCATCGCTGCCGCCCGGCGCGGTGCTCAAGCCAGTGTACGATCAGGGCGCGTTGGTTCGAGACGCGATGGCGTCCGTTCGCGACGCGATGATCATCGGCGCCATTCTGGCCGTGATCGTACTGCTTGTCTTTCTCCACCATGCGCGCATCACCGCGATCAGCGCGTCGTCGATTCCGCTTACGCTGGCGATCAGCGTGTTCGCGATGTACCTGGTGGGGCAGACGTTCAACCTGATGACGCTGGGTGCCATGGCGATAGCGATCGGACTCGTGATCGACGACTCCGTGGTCATAACGGAGAACATTGTCAGGCACCTTCGCATCAATCCGAATCGTCACGAGGCAATCAGACAGGCCGTGCACGAGCTGATCTGGCCGGTGACTACGTCCACGCTGACGACTGTCGTGGTATTTCTCCCGCTTCGCCTGCTCACTGGCGTCGTCGGGCAGTTTTTCGCCGCGCTCTCGATCACGCTGACGATCGCCGTGATGGTGTCCCTGCTTCTGGCCCTTTCCATCATACCGCTGATGGCCGATCAGTTTCTCACGGAAGCGGACGCAGAGCTGGAGGAATCCGCGACGATCAGCCCAAAGAAGCGGGATGGCGTACTCCAGCGGGTGAGCGACGGGCTCGAGGCGTTATCGCTGCGGTACCAACGGTCTCTGGAGCGCGTGCTCCATCATCCGCGGCGCATGCTCGCCGCGGGCGGACTGCTCATCGTCGCGGGAATCCTGGCCCAGCATTTCGTGGGCACCGGTTTTCTGCCCGAAATGGACGAGGGCGCGTTCGTTCTCGACTACTTCACTCCCGGTGGAACTGCTCTCTCCGAGACGGACCGCCAAGTTCACATTGTGGAGAACATTCTGGCGCACACGCCCGAGATCGTGGCGACTTCGCGCCGCACCGGGGCGGAGCTTGGCCTGTTCGCGACCGAGCAGAACACGGGAGACATCGTCGCGCGATTGAGGCCGCAGAGCGACCGATCGCGGACCATTTTCGAAGTTATCGACGAAGTGCGCGTCAAGGTCGAAGGCGCCGTGCCCCGACTGCACATCGACTTCGTACAGATTCTCTCTGACGTGATAAATGACCTGGCCGGATCGGCTCGTCCCGTCGAGATCAAACTGTTCGGTCCCGATCTGGATCAACTCGAGAAATACGCGACGTCGATCGAGCCGAAGCTCTCTGCGATAGACGGTCTGGAAGATCTGTTCAACGGGGTCAGCGAGCCGAGCGCTGAGCTGGCGATGCGCGTGAGCGATGCCGAGGCGAACCGGGTTGGACTCACGCCACAGCAGGTCTCCACCGCGGCGACCGGTGCTCTGCTGGGTTCGGCGGCCGGTGAGATACGTCTGTCCGATCGCGCGATTGGAGTCAGAGTCCGGGCACCGGATAGCGTGCGCTACAGCGCAAGCCAGCTTCGCGCGATACCTATCGTCTCACCGCAGACTGGAGCGCCGGTTCCACTTGGAACTCTCGCCACGTTTACGCCGGGCGAAACGCGCGCGGAGCTGCTGCGAGAAGATCAGCAGCAGATGATCGCCATAACCGCCGACGTCAGCGGAAGGTCGCTTGGCAGCATCATCGGCGATGTGAAGCAGGTATTGAGCGCGCAGAAGCCGCCGGCCGGCGTGCGGATAGAGCTTGGCGGACAATACGCGAGCCAGCAGGAGGCCTTCCGGGGATTCCTTCTCGTGCTCGGTCTCGCCATCGCATGCGTCGTGACGATAATGGTGCTGCAGTTTCAGTCGTTCATCGAGCCGTTCGTGGTGCTCCTCGCTGCGCCCCTGTCTTTTGTCGGAGCCATGCTCCTGCTGCTGATCACCGGTACGCCGCTCAACGTGTCGTCGTTCATGGGACTGATTCTTCTCGTGGGGCTGATCGTGAAGAACGGAATCATCCTGCTGGATTTCACGCGGCATCGCATGCAGACGGAAGATGTGACGCTCGAGCAGGGCATCATCGAAGCGGCGGGCGTGAGAGTGCGCCCAATTCTCATGACGACTCTGTGCACGCTTTTCGGATTGCTTCCGCTGTCGCTGGGTCTCGGCGCCGGGAGCGAAATGCAACGTCCCCTCGCTCTCGCGGTAATCGGAGGGCTGGCGCTCTCCACCCCGATTACGCTGTACGTCGTGCCGACCCTTCTGGTGGCAATCAGGGGCCGCGCCTACCGGTTGTCGGACGCGCACGAAGGCGTGGCGACCACCGCGGAAATGCGAGGCGCCGCGAAGTAGTTGCTCGCGCCGGCCCCGGCTGGCCGCGCTTCCCGTAATTTTAGATCATGACGACACCGCCGATCGCGCACCCCCCGGCCACCCTGGAAGGGTGGTATGCGCTGCACCAGATATTTCGAATCAACAAGGCCCGGCCGGGCGCGCGCGAGCTGAATCGGATGATCAAGGCAGCCACCGCGGAACTTGGCGGCGGGCGAACGCGATCAACTCACTCGACACCGAAGCGCAAGCCGAAGGTCGCGCCAGCCGCGGGATGGAGCTGCTTCGTCTCACTCATCGGATCGACGTCGGACCTGATGGTTATCCACTTCCGTGACACGCTCGACGCCATCGGCGCGGCACAGAGTGCGTTCGCTGAAACGACTCTGGCCCGAGCGCTCGATCCCGTCTACTCATTCCTGAGCGTGACGGAAGCCGGGTTGTACCACATCTCCGCCGAGCTCGCGCGCGAGGCGGAAGCGCGCGGCGGAAAGGTGGGCGACGAGTCGTACCTTCGTTCGCTGAGCGACCGATCAGAGAAGGAGCGCGCAAGCGCGCACGTAATGCGCAGGCTCTATCCCGAGCTGCCCGCCGACATGCCGTACGTCTGCTTCTACCCGATGTCCAAGCGCCGCGACGAATCGCAGAACTGGTACACACTCTCACTCGAGGAGCGCAGCCGGCTGATGCAATCGCACGGACTTACCGGGCGACGCTACGCCGGAAAAGTGCAACAGGTCATCACCGGCGCGATCGGTCTGGACGCGTGGGAGTGGGGAGTCACCTTGTTCGCCAAGGACGCGCTCGAATTCAAGAAGCTCGTCACCGACATGCGATTCGATGAAGTCAGCGCCAGGTACGCCGAGTTTGGCGACTTCTACGTGGGGAAAATCTTTACAGGCTGACGGTGGGCCGAACTCCGCGCGAAGGAAGCGGCTACTTTCGGGGGAGGGTGAGCTTGAACGTCGAGCCAACGCCCTCAACGCTCGTCGCCGTAAGATCTCCCTTCATTGCGCGCGCAAGATCCCTGCTGATGGCGAGGCCGAGTCCGGTGCCTTCGTGAGCGCTGCTCAGTGATCGTCCGAGCTGGACGAACGGCTCGAAGATGGCTTCGAGCTTGTCGACGGGGATACCGCGTCCGGTGTCTATCACCAGAATGGTCGCAGTTTTTTCGTTTGAGGTGCTACTCAAGGTTATCGTTCCGCCGCTATCAGTAAACTTGACGGCGTTGGACAGAAGATTCAGAACGATCTGATCGACCTTGGACCGATCGCCCATCACTGTCAGGCCCGGCTCTTCGGCCCCGCGCTTCAGGGTGACCGATCTCGCCAACGCCTGTGGCTCGACCAGGGCGGTGACGGACTCGAAGATGTCGGCGATCGCAATTGGCGTCACCTCATAGTTGATCTGGCCTGCCTCGATACGGCTGAAGTTGAGGAGGTCGGTAATGATTCCCATGAGATGCTGCTGGCTTTTGCGGATGCGCTCCAGATAGTCCAGCTGCTGCGTTGTCACGGGCCCGCCCAGACCAAGCGCGAGCAGATCCGTATAGCCCCCGATGGCGTTCAGCGGGGTGCGAAGCTCGTGCGACATTGCGGTGAGAAACTCGCTCTTGGCGACGTTGGCGGTTTCGGCAGCAGCTAGACGGCGGGCGTCGGCAATGGCCTTCTGTTCAGCCGCTCGCCGCTCTGTGAGATCGCGCGTGACCTTCGCGAATCCGACGAGTGAGCCGTCCTCGTCGCGCAGGGCTGTGATGATGACGTTCGCCCAGAAGGACGTGCCGTCTTTTCGAATGCGGTATCCCTCGTCTTCGAAGCGACCTTCGCGCGCGGCTACCTCGAGCTCCCACTCGGGCTTGCGGTTGGCGATGTCCTCGGGCCCGTAGAAGACCGAGAAGTGACGCCCGATTATCTCGTCGGCGGTGTAGCCTTTGAACCGTTCCGCGCCGCGG
>DATARP010000064.1:0-14182 GCA_036264075.1 Gemmatimonadaceae bacterium | reverse complement strand
CCCGTTTCTCGCATCCCGCCTCTCGCTTCCCTCTTCCCGCACAACCATCCACCGGCCGTCCACCCCACGCACGAATTCCCTCCGCCCCGCGAATAGCGCGTGTGCCATGTGCTCGGCCACTTTCCGTGGCGCGCCGGGAAGGCTGCAGATGTGCCCGATCAGATCGACGACATCGGCCGGTCCCTGGGCCAAATAGTCGAAGGCGCGCGAAGTCAGCAGAGTGTCTTCAGGCTCGGAGTAGACTCCGCGCGTCAGGTCCACGGATCGTCCCGTGTGATCGGGCACGTCATGCAGTGCGGACCGCCGCCGCCGCGCACGAGCTCTCCTCCAGCGAATGTGATCGCCGCTCTTTCGCTCGCGCCAATCTCCTGCTTGGAAGACAGAAAATCCCGGGCAGAAATCATCTTGAAGCCGGCTTTCTCCAATTCTCTTAATGTTGTCTCGTTTCGCGCGTACGAAGTGACGACGCCCGGTCGCAGCGCGGTAAAGTTACAACCCGATGCCCATTGCTCACGATCCTGGACGATCCTACGCGATCCTCCGCAAAGAATCGGCTCCATCGGCAATCCGCAATGCCTGAGCGCGGCGAACAGATCAGCTTGCTCCTTCATGTGCGTCTCGCCCTTCTGCCAGAGAAGTATCGGCAGGCGGTACGGCCCGATGAAGTGGGGCGGATAGATCACGCACAGCTCGCGGTCCACGTGCGTGAAGATCATGTCGAGGTGAATCGCCGTCGCCTCCTGCGGCATCACAACCACGATAATGCTCGTGACGTCCGTCTCCTCAAAGAGGAGAGTCGCGAGACTGTCGATTCCCGCTGGGCTCGATCGTTCGCTGAACCCTACCAGAAGAACATCTTCGCGCAACGGATGAACGTCGCCGCCCTCGAGCGTATGGTTGAGGCGTCGCTCGACCGAGCCGTCGTAAAGGATTCCGCGGTTGGCGAGCTTCGGGTGAGACGTAAAAATCGCCTTCATGATCAGCTCTTCGGTCCAGCGCGCGTGGAAACGCATCGAGCCGATCATCATGTGCTTGTTGATCGCCATCGCCGCGTCACGCGTGAAGAAGAGGTTTGGAAGCGGCGGCAGCGAGTAGCTGAACTCGTTGAGCGTTCGGGACAACGGGCCAGGCTCTTCCTCCTTCCCTTCAATCAGCAGATTGACTACCGCTGCAGGAGGCAGCTCGCGCAGCTCGGCGGCGAGCGGCTCGAGTGGGACGACGTCAAGCGTCTCACGAATGATGAGCTCGCGAACCTTGCTGTCCTCGAGGACCTGGGTGAGCAGGTCGCGGACGTGCAGAACCTCGCAGAAGCGCTCGAGCACCTGGACGAAGCGCTTGTGCTCACGCTTGGCCAGATCGGCGTCGACGATGTCGTCGTACAGGAAATCCGCGCGGGTGCTCGGTGTCACAGCAAGCAGCTCGTTGCCGGGGCTGTGGACCAGAACTGTTCGGAGGGCGCCGATTTCGGAGGTGACGTGAACTGGCATTACAAAAGATAAGATGCCGAGATCGGGAACGCTCACCACCTGGAGAGTTCGATTGCTCTTATAGGGGATCCAAGTTTTGAGTGCTCAGTACTGTGTTGTAAGTGTGTCAGTGGTTTCCAGTGCGGGCGAGGGCGCAGCCCGACGCCCAACTCACAACCACTCACGACTGACCAACTAACAACTCAGTACTCAGAACTTGGATCCCGTCTGAGTCCGGTTCGAACTCTCCCCATTTCTTGCCCTCTCCCAGTCAATCCGGTTAGTTTGTGAATTACTTCACAAGCGCGATCTTGAAGCGGATAGCGGAATCCACAGTCAGGCGCCTCTCCCTTTACCTCAGCTTTCTCGAGGGAACCGAGCGTCAGGGTCTCAGGACCATCTCGAGCGACGAGCTTGCGAGTCTGGGCGGGACGACCTCGGCCCAGGTCCGAAAGGATCTTTCGCTCTTCGGATCCTTCGGCAAGCGCGGGCTCGGCTACTCCGTCCCCGAGCTCTCCGACAAGCTGCGCGAGATTCTCGGGCTTGGGAAACAGTGGCGCGTCGTCATCATCGGCGCGGGTAAAATCGGTGCCGCGCTTGCGCGCTATGGCGGGTTTGCCGAGCGAGGGTTCAACGTCACAGCGGTTTACGACGCGGACGAAGCGAAGATCGGCAAGAAGTGGGAGAGTCTCACCGTTCGATCGATCGCCGATCTCGAGAAGGATGCGACAAAGCACGACTTCGACATCGCCGTCATCGCCATTCCGGCGGAGAACGCGCCTTCAGTCGTGAAGCAGGTGGTGCGAGCCGGGATCAAAGCCATCCTCAACTTCGCGCCGGTGCAGCTGTCGGTGCCTGCTGACGTCACTGTCCGGAACGTGAACATGGCCATGGAGCTCGAAGGGCTGTCGTTTGCGCTCAGTAACCGCGGAGATTGAAGCTTCCATTACCGGCAGCCTTACAAGAGCAGTTGGTAGAGCGCCGCGAACCGTTCCGGACTAATTACCTCGGGCCGAGCAGCGGGATCGATCCCCGCCCGCTCGAGCACCGCGCCAGCCTCGACCGACGACATCCCCCGAATCGTGCGCAGCGCGCGCTGCATCTGCTTCCGCCGCTGTCCGAACGCAGCCTGAACAAAAACGCGAAACCCAACGAGTTTCTCCGCGCCCACCAACGGAGCTGCGCGCGGAGTGAGCCTGATTACCGACGACTCGACTTTGGGCGGCGGCTTGAATGCGCTCGCGGGCACGCTCATCACCAGCTCCGTGTTTGCGACCGCTGCCACGTTGACCGAGAGCGCGCCGTAGCTCTCCGTGTCCTCCTTCGCCGCCATCCGCTCGGCCACTTCGCGCTGCACCAGGAATACCGAGCGGCGCGGGATCGGCGTGTCGAGCGCCTTGAACACGATGGGCGTCGTGATGTAGTAGGGCACGTTGCCGATGAGAAGAAAGTCCGCTCCGGCGAGCGCGTGCAGATCCGTTTCTAGCACATCGCCCTGGACAATCTCCACGTTCGCGCGATCCGTGTACTTTCTCTGCAGGTCTTCGGTGAGAGCGCGGTCGATCTCCACCGCTATCAGCCGCCCGCTTCGCTCGACAAGAATGTCGGTCAGTGATCCGCGGCCGGGACCGATTTCGACGACCGTGTCCGTAGCTGTCGGAGCGAGGGCATCGACGATTCCCTCCAGTATCCGATGGTCCGACAGAAAATGCTGGCCGTATTTTTTGAGCACGGGCGGACGGCGGTTCTTTCGGGGCCCCTCGACGTCGGCCGCACCCTCACGCGGCTCCCGCGCCATCCTCAGCTCCGCGCTACAAGCAGAGTCAAGTCGTCTCTGCTCGGGACCTTTCGCGTGTGGACCTCGAGCAGCTTGAATACCCTCTCGACGATTATCCTCGTGTCGTTCTCGCGGTTCTCGCGAATGAGCTCCAGCACACGCTCTTCGCCGAGGCGCTGATCGCTCCCGTTGCGCGCGTCGCTGATGCCGTCGGTGAAGAGCACGAGTAGATCCTTTTTCTTCACCCACGACAGCGACGCCATGTTCGGAATGTCATCGACCATCCCCAGCGGCGGGTTCACCGCGGCCAGTCTGGTGATGGTTCCTTCTTCGCTCACCACGAACGCGTGGGGGTGTCCCGTATTCGCGTAGGTAAGTGTTCCCTTCCCCGGATCGATGACGCCGTAGAAGAGCGAGATGTACATCTCGGTTGTCTCCAGCTCCTCGCGCAAAGAATGCAGGAGCGCGCCCAGCATCTGACCGGGATTCACGAAGTTTTGCGCGTGAATGGCGGAAGCGCTCATGGCAAGCGCCATGATCAGCGCTGCTCGATAACCGTGACCCGAGACGTCGCCGATCATCAAGCCCGTCGCGCCCTCGCGCAGCTTGAACAGCTGATAGAAATCTCCCCCGACGCTCTCCGCCGGCACGACACGCGCGGTGACCTCTGCCTCGGGTGAGACTACATCGGTCGAAGGCAGGAGCTTCATCTGCAGATCGTGCGCGAGACTCATCTCCTGCAGCAGGCGCTGCTGGTCGAGCGATGCGCTCACGAGTCGCGCGTTCTGAATGGCGGTTCCGATCTGGGTCGCGATCGCCGTCACCAGCTTCTGGTCACCCGCGGTGAACGGCTGGCGCGATCGACGGTCGGCGAGATTGACGACGCCCAAAGGCATGCCGCCGCTCGGCGTCGTCCACATGATCGGCACAGAGAGCATCTCGCCGCGACCGTACGGCGATTCCTTACCGAATGTGACGCCTTTGCCGACAACTATGAGCGGGTGTTGCGTTCGAAAAACGCGCGCCGAAACGCTGCTCGGGTCGTCGGCGCTTATCGGGGGAATCTCGGATTTGGGAACGCCGAGCGCGGCCACGGCTTGAAGAGTGTTTGTGCGAGCATCGTGAACCAGAATCGAGGCCACGCGGGCGCCGACCGTCTCCGATATCTCGGTTAGGATCGTGGCCGCCGCATCCTCGAGGGTAACAGTTCGACCGAGGATCTCGCCGATCGTGTAGAGGAGATTGATCTCCTCGTATCTCTCCGCCAGCTCAGTTGCCGCGTGCTCGACTTCCAGCGCCGCCTGCGTGAATTGAGAGACGACCGGCATGAGCAGCTTTATGTGCCGCTCCTCCGGCGAGTAACCGGGATCGCAGGGCCCCACCGTCAGCCAGATCTTCTTCACCGACGGGACGCGCGTCACGATCTGCGTTCCGAAGTTCGTCGGGACGGATTGACCGGGCTCGTCGGGCAGCACGTCCGGCATTTGAACCTTTGGGCTCGACCGGGCTATCACAGTCGGTGCGGAGCGTCCGTCGCTCCCCCACACGGCGGCCTCACAGTGCGTTCCTTCGCGGAACGCAATGAGGACCGCCTCTAGCTCTTTCACTCGCGGTGCAACGTCAGTCGAACGACGTTTCCCTTTTCCCGGAAGCTCTCCACCCGGTCCATCAACCGTCGCATCAGGAAGAGTCCGCGCCCTTCCTCTCTGGTGAGGTTCTCGGCGGTCGTGCAATCCTGCTCGCACTCGTCGAGGTCGAAGCCCGGCCCCTCGTCCACGATCTCGAACACGAGGTCGGTATCGGTTATGATCGCCCGAACGCGGACCGCTTTGCCTCCCGTCGCTTCATTTCCGCGAAGGATGGCGTTCGAGAGCGCCTCCGACAGGGCGACGGGGACGTTGAGCGAGCATTTCGTGGGGGAGAGCTTGAGCTCGCGGCAGCGCTGCCTCGCGAGCTCCACTACGCCTTCTATGTATTCTACGTCGCTCGGAATCTGCAGATCGAACGCGACGCGCGTTTCTGCCATCTAAAAACTCTCTAGTGCGCGCTCCCGTGTGTCGGAGATCTGGAACAGGGTGTCAAGCTTGGTCAGCTCGAACAACGTCTGAAGATCATCATTGAGATTGGCCAGACGGAGCTCGCCTCCCTGCTCGCGGATCTTCTTCGACAACGAGACAAGCACGCCCAGGCCTGAGCTGTCGATGTAGCCTGTCTGGCTGAAGTCGATGAGAAATTTCCTCTCACCCTTCTCGAGCTCGTCGAGAACCTTCTGCTTCAGCTCCTGGCGGTTCCCCACGATCAGCTGACCTTCGACGTCGACCACAACCACCTCAGCATTCTTCTTGATCGAGAAACTCATTCAGATAATCTCCAGTGTGGATCAAACTGCTCGAGGCACGCGATCCTCAGCGCGCCCGGCCGATTGCAGCGCGGCAATTGCGGCCACGTTAATAATGTCCTCCCGGTCAGCGCCGCGCGAGAGATCGGTAACCGGTCTTGCGAAGCCTTGAAGAATCGGTCCCAGCGCCTGCGCACCACCCACGCGCTGCACGAGCTTGTAGGCGATGTTCCCCGCATCCAATGACGGAAAAACTAACACGTTGGCTCGCCCAGCAACCGGACTGGACGGGGATTTCCTGGCCGAAACCGATGGAACCAGTGCCGCATCACCTTGCAATTCTCCGTCCACTACGAGATCGGGTGCGCGACTCCGAATGAGGGCAAGTGCCGCCGTTACAAGGTCGACGCTTTTTCCCTTGGCGCTCCCGTGCGTGCTGAAAGACAACAGAGCGACGCGCGGCTCGTCGCCCACGATGAGCCGCCGGTCCGCCGCGGCGGCGACGGCGATGTCCGCAAGGTTCTCCGCGGTGGGGTACGGGATCACAGCGCAGTCGGTAAAGGTGAGGACTTCGGCCATCGCCTCGGTCCGCGAATGAACGACCATATAGAAGGCACTCGAGGCGAGCGTCACGCCGGGAGCGAGTCCGATGTTTCGGAGCGCGCTACGCAAGACATCGGCTGACGTGTATACGGCGCCGGCGACGCACGCGTCGGCCTCGCCAGACGAGACCAGTCGGTGCCCGAATTCCAGCGCCGAGTCACCCTCGAATGGAATCGCGGGCAAGCCCGCCAATCGAACTGCTGTTGCCTGGCGCTCACCCTCGACGAGGAGCAGCGGGTTGGCCATCCCACTCCGGGCGATCTCACGAGCAGCCGCCACCACCCGCTCGTCTCCGCCCTCCGGAAACACGATCCGCCGGTTCAGCTCCGACGCCCGCCGGCGGATCGCTTCGACGAATGTCACACGCGCTTCGGTCGGCCTTTGTTCGACTTCGTGGCGGTTTTGTCACCGGTGGTTCTGGCCCTGGACGATGACGGCGAGCTCTGGCCAAACTTGGCGGCGAGGGCCTTGGCGACGGCCGGGTGCACGAGCGCGGTCAGGTTGCCGTGATGCTGCGCAACCTCGCGGACGACGCTGGAGCTGATGTAGGTGGTCTCGACCGATGGCACCATGAACACAGTCTCGAAGCCTTCGGACAGGTGGCGGTTCATCAGAGCCATCTGGAACTCGTACTCGAAATCGCTGACGGCGCGCAGGCCGCGAATGTTCAGCGACGCTCCGACCTTCCTGGCGAAATCGACCAGCAGCCCTTCGAACTGAGTGACTTCCACGCACTTCTGGTCGGCCGTGGAGAGACGAATTAGCTCGACTCTTTCGTCCGTCGTGAAGAGTGCCTTTTTGGACGAATTCACCGCGACAGCAACGATGAGATGATCGACGAATTCGCAGCTTCGCCGGATAAGGTCCTCGTGTCCCCTGGTGATCGGGTCAAAGCTGCCCGCGTATACGGCCGTGGTTACCACGTCATTCCTCGCTGCGGTAGAAAGTGATTGCCGTCGTGCCATACTTGCGAGTCTCCCCTCCGCCCGGCATCGCATCCTTTGCCGAATGCTCGACGCTCAGGATACGACTGAACGGCAATCGCAGCCAGCGCTCGGCGAGTTTGGCAGCCTCCTGAAGTGCATACGGTGGATCCGCGAACGCGACATCGAAATCGAGCGCGCCCAGGCCTTCCGCAAACGCGAGCGCCGGCTTCCGGTGGACAGTTGCGAGGTCCCGGGCGCCGAGGGCTTCGATGTTCTCCTGCAGGGCCCGGAAGCTCTTGGGATCCTTCTCCACGAAATCAGCGCTGACGGCTCCCCGAGAAAGCGCTTCCAGTCCAAGCGCTCCCGAACCGGCGTAGAGATCCAGCACTCGCGCGTGGGGAAGATCGAGCTGGAGTATGCTCATCCACGCTTCTCGCACGCGATCGAGGGTCGGCCTCACCAGCGAGCCGGCCGGCGCGCTGATCCTCCGCCCGCGCCAACGCCCGGCGACTATTCGCACAGCCGGATGTCGGCTATCCGCGCCTGGAGGTAGCTCTCTCCCCTATACTCGTCCCGCTCGAGCCTGAATGCGACGTCGACTTTGCTGCCGGCCTGAAACTCGGCGGCACGATGGGCTAGTCCCCAACCAAGCGCATCGAGCGAACCGGTTCCGGTGTCGAGCACGACTTTGAGGCCATCCTTGCCGACGAGCCTGGGATTCGCGGCAAGAGTCACGTTGCGCGCGAGCAGCACCGGCGACGGATTTCCAATTCCAAATGGCTCGAAATGACGGAACAGGGATTCGAGCCGCCCGTCCATCCCATCGATGCTGACCTCGAGATCGACCCGAATCTCGGGAACGAGATCTTCGGGAGTGAGAAGCGACTTCGCGACCTCATTGAACTTTGCGGCAAAGTCGTTGACCTTGTCGCGCGCGATGGTCACGCCCGCGGCGGCACGGTGTCCGCCGAAGCGAAGCAGGAACTCCCGGGCCTGGCCGAGCGCGCCGTGCAGATCGAATTTGGAAATCGAGCGTCCCGAGCCCTTGCCCTGGTCGTCCGACAGCGCGATCAAAACCGTCGGGCGCCCGAATTCTTCGACCAGTCGCGACGCAACGATGCCGATCACTCCCGGATGCCACGTCTCGTCGGCGAGAACGATTCCGAACGTGTCGTCGAGGTCCAGCTGGAGGACTTTCTCGCGCGCCTGGTCGAGCGTGGCGTGATCGAGCTCCTGTCGCTTGTTGTTCAGCTCCTCGAGCTCTCGCGCGATCACGTTCGCTTCGTGCTCGTTCTCGCTGAGTAGGAGCTCGACTCCGCGGATAGCGTGTCCCAATCTTCCCGCGGCATTAAGACGCGGCGCCAGAATGAAACCGATTCGGCCGGCTGTCAGCGGCTTTCCGGACAATCCCGCCGCTCTGATCAGCGCTCGCATTCCGATGTTCTGCGTTTCAGAAAGCATCCTCAGCCCGTAACGGACGAAGACCCGATTCTCTCCCCGCAATGGGGCGACATCTGCCACTGTAGCCAGGGCGACCAGGTCGAGCATTCCCCAGATGAAATTCTCGTTCTTGCCGAGTGCACGGGCGAGCGCGAGCGCGAGCTTGAACGCGACACCAACGGCGGCGAGGTCCTTGTCCGGGTATCCGCAGCCGCTTCTCTTAGGGTTCAGAATCGCGAGGCAGTCGGGCAGCTCTCCGCTGCCGGGCAGGTGGTGATCGGTCACTATGACGTCGATACCCGCCTTGCACAGCCGGGCGACTGGAGCAACCGCCGTGGTTCCGCAATCGCAGGTGACCACAACTTTGGCACCCGCCGCCATCGCCGCATCCACTCCGGCATCACTCAGATCGTAGCCGTCCTCGAGGCGTCGTGGAATAAAGGGCATCGCCTTGCCACCGAGGACGCGGATCGCGCGCGTAAGTAGCGTCGTCGACGAGATGCCGTCCACGTCGTAGTCGCCGTGGATGAAGACGAGCTCCTGCTCACGGACCGCGCGCGCGAGGCGCTCGACGGCTTTGTCCATCGAGAGGAATTCGAGCGGATCGTGGAGCTTGTCGAGCTTCGGTCGCAGAAAGAGCTTGGCGTCCTCCGCGCTGACGTAGCCGCGAATGAGGAGCAACCGGCAGACGACCTCGGGCAGCGACAGCGCCTTAGCCAGATCTTTGACCGCCTGTTCGTCGGGCGGCTCGGGGAGAATCCAGCGCGCGGGACGCGTCGGGCGAACGGATGCGAGTGTGGTCACTACGGGTTATACACCGTCGGGGGCATAGAGCAGAACGCCGCAAGCTTCACACACTTCGATTTGCCCGGTTCCCGACATCATGTTGCGCCGTTGAAGGGGCACCGCCGTGTCGCAATGTCCGCACGATCCACCCCGCAAAGCATAGATCGCCTGGTCGCGTTTGCCTCTGATGCGATCGTACTTGCCGAGCATCGGCCGCGAGACGGCTCCGGCTTTTCCATTTCGATCGGCAACGGCCTCGTCCAGCTGGGATTTCAGCTCCGCCCTTTGTGCCTCGATGGACGGACGCGTTTCTTCCTGTTCCAGCTCCACCGCCGCCAATGCGTCCGTCGAATTCGCGACCGCGGTGTGCATCTCCGAGAGTCGCCGGCCGATTATCGCCAGCTCGCTTTCATCCTCCGCCATCAGCCGTCGCGTCGACTCTACCTGCGCCGTGGCGGCGGTCGCTTCACGCATCCGCTTCACGTCCTCGAGCTGGTGGAGATTCCGCTCCTGCATGGTTTTGTGTTGAGCCAGCCTCGCCTGCAGCTCTCGCTGCTTCTTTTCCTCGGCCTGAACCAGCATTTGTGCGCGGGCGAGGGCGGCGGCGGCCTGGTCGCGCCGCTTGTCGAGCTCCGCGAGCTGAGGGTCCAGCGCGCGCATCCGGGCCTCGATCGCGCGAATTTTCAGATCGTCCTGTTGCAGCGCCAGCAGCGCTTCAACTTCCTGTTGCATTTGTTCTCCGTTTGGTCATCGGGCACCCGTCCGTCTGAATTTCTTGTAGTACTTCTTTCCTGTCGCGCTAAGCTCCTGAGTAATCGCCTTCTTTTCAGCGATGAGTTTGTCTTTCTGCGCGCCATCCGCGAGCGGGATTATTCGATCGAGCTCCGCCGCGCGTTGATCGAGGTCGCGCGCAATCAGCGTCGCAAGGCTGTCATTGATCGTGCGCTCCGCATCTATCTGGTATGAGCCTTCGGCGATGATGTCCTCGAGCAGCCCGATCCCTTCTTCATCGAGACCCGCTGACACGTCCTCGATCGAAGAGTCGGGCCCGGAAGTGACCAGGGCGTGATAGATCGCACGATACTGAGGATCACGAAAGCTTTCCTCGCCGAGTTTTTCGGCGATCTGCTCCACTCGCCCGCGATCGGCGAGCATCGCTCTCACCAGCTCCCGCTCTGCCGATGCGCCGCGTTCACCGTGCTGCGCCCTTCTCTCCCCGCGACGCACCGCCGCGGCAGGAGATACCCGCGGCGCCGCTCGCTGCCCAGGCACCGTGGCAGACGTGGCGGGCGCGCCTTTGCCAGCCAGCTCGCGTTCCAGCACCTCGCGCGCGACTCCGCTCACCTCGCTGGCGCGGGAGAGATACAGATCGCGCATGATCCCGTCCGATGTCGCGCGCACGGTCGGCAGCAGCCGGTCCAACGCCCTCCGCTTCTTCTGCAGCTCGGAGAACATCCCCGCGCGCTCGAGAAGCTGGATCTTGCGCTCGAAGACATCTATCGAATCCTTGAGCCTCGCGTTCAGCGCGCCAGGTCCGTTGGTGCGGACGAACGTATCGGGATCCTCTCCCTCAGGAAGCGTCACCACGCGCACCGATGCTCCCTGGCGCAGCAGCTCGTCTCCCGAGCGGAATGTTGCCTTGAGCCCCGGCTTGTCGCTGTCATAGAGCAGGAAAACATTTTTCGTGAGTTTTTTCAGGAGCGCCGCCTGTGTGTCGGTCAGCGCCGTTCCCATCGCGCCCACCACGGTGCTGACGCCGGCGGCCATGAGGCGTACGACGTCGAAATACCCTTCCACCACAAGCACCTGGTCCTCGCGTCTCACATCGTTTTTTGCCCAGTTCAGCCCGTAGAGGGTCTTCCCCTTGAGGAAGACCGGCGACTCAGGCGAGTTCAGATACTTCGGCTCTCCCTGACCGAGTATTCGTCCGCCGAAGCCGATGTTGCGGCCCATCGAGTCCAGGATGGGGAACATTAACCGACCGCGAAAACGGGGACGCGGCTCGCTACCATCTTCGCCAGGGATGAGCAGCCCTGCTTCCACCTGTCGCTTTTCGTCGAAGCCGAGGGTGTTCATGTAATTCCGCAGCAAGCCGATCTCCCGCGGGGCGAAGCCGATGCCGAACTGGTCGGCCACCTCGCGATCGATGCGCCGGCCGGTCAGATACTCGCGCGCCGATTCGCCGAGCGGATCGTCCCACAGCATTGTGTGGAAGTAGGCGGCAGCGGTTGCGTTTACTTCCCAGAGCGGCTCGCGCGGATCCGGACCTTCGCGGTGCGTTTGAACTTCGCGAACTTCGATTCCTGACTTCTCGCCGACCATCTTCACCGCCGCCGGCCACTCGACGCCGAGCCTCTTCTGCAGGAAGTGGAAGACGTCGCCGCCCTCGTGGCAGACGAAGCAGTAGTACATCCGCTTTTTCGGCGAGACGGAGAAATTCCGGTGCGTGCCCTGGTGGAACGGGCACGGCCCCCTGTAATCCGTGCCGACGCGCTTGATGTTGACGTATTCGCCGATGATCTGAACGATGTCGGCGGCGTCCCGTACCTGCTCGACGACTTCGTCGGGAATCACTTTAGCTCCACCACGGTGACGCCTGCGCCGCCCTCATTCCAGGCGCCAAGCCGGAAGGTCGTGACGCGGGATTCCTTGCTCAACATCTCGGCGACGCGCTCGCGCAGTGCGCCGGTTCCCTTCCCGTGAATGATGCGGATGCTCTTGAGATCCGCGCGCACGGCAGCATCTACGGCGTGCATCACGATGCCCTCGACTTCGCCGACGCGCATCCCGCGCAAGTCGATCTCGCTCGCGACGTGCACGTCCGGAATATCGCCTCGCACAGCGACCGCGACCTGCGGGGCCGCGGCGTCGGCGGTCGAGTGACGGAGCGAGCGGCGTGGAACCGAGAGCTTCATCACTCCCACGGCCACGATCGCTTCGCCGTCCCGCACCTCGAGAACCCGACCGACTTTGCCTCCCAGACTTTCGACCTCCACAAAGTCTCCGACACTCACCTCGCTCTGATCGTTGGAGCCGCGCACGGTTTCGGCTGGCCGATCGAGACGGTCAAGCTCGCGCCCCTGCTCATTCGCCAGCTGCTCGACTCGCTTCCTCGCCTCTCGCGCAGCTTCCTCGCCGGCTTCGGAAGCAGACTTGAGCTCGCGAATGGTGCGCTCGACCTCGGCGCGCGCTTCAAGAAGATATCGCCTCGCTTCCTGTCGTGACGCGCGCTCGGCCTCCCTCTCGCGTTGAGTAACGTTTCTCTCACGCTCAGCGAGCCGTCTCGCCCGCTCCTTTACGTCTTCCAGAACTTCCTCTGACTCTCCCTGGTTCGTGCGGAGCTCCTTCTCCCGCGCTTCCAGCTCGGCGAGGAGCGCCGTTACCCTGCGCTCGCCGGTCGGTATTCGCTGCTCGGCGCGATCCAGAACGTCGCCCGGAAGATTCAGCCGGCGCGCGATGCTGATCCCGTACGAGCGTCCGGGAATTCCCTTGATGAGCCTATACGTCGGCGCCAGCGCAATCGGATCGAACTGGAGCGACGCGTTGACCACTCCGTCGACCTCGGTCGCCAGCTCCTTCAGCGCGCCCAGGTGAGTCGTGGCAACGGTCAGCGTCCCGCGCGCCGTGAGCGCTTCGAGAATTGCGCCGCCGAGCGCAGCGCCTTCGATGGGATCAGTGCCCGAGCCAAGCTCGTCGATGAGCACCAGGGAATGTTTTGTCGCTGAGCTGAGGACCTCGACAAGATTCTTGAGGTGAGCGCTGAAGGTCGACAAGCTGGCCTGGATCGACTGCTCGTCGCCGACGTCGGCGTAGATGTCGTCGAAAATCGCGATGCGCGAGCCAAGCGCAACCGGCGCCGGAATTCCCGACTGAACCAGCGCCGAGAAAAGTCCCAGCGCCTTTAGAAGGACGGTCTTGCCGCCGGTGTTGGGCCCACTGATGAGCAACGTGTGCTCGTTTGGAAACATCTCCAGGTCGAACGGAACAACGTCGATTCCCTGCGCGATCAAAAGCGGATGCCGGCCTTCGACTATCGCGAACCCGTCGGTCGAATCTGCCAGCTCGGCGGGAGCACAACGGAATTCTACGGAGTAGCGCGCACGCGCCACGAGTGAGTCCAAGACGATGAGCGCTTCGAGACTCTCGGCCAGCTCCTCGCGGTGCGGCCTGATCTTGTCGGTCAACTCCGCGAGTATCCGCTCGACCTCTTCGATCTCGTCGCTCTGCAGCTCGCGAATCCGGTTCCCGGCTTCGACTGCCGCGGGCGGCTCGACGAAGAGAGTTCCTCCTGTTTGCGATGCGTCGTGCACAATTCCGCCGACCGCGCTCTGCGCCTCACGGCGCACCGGAATTACATAGCGGCCATTGCGCACGGTGACGGACATGTCGGCCACGCGTTGATGCGACTCGAGCTTCGCCATCGCGCGCTCCAGCAGCTTGATCAGCTCGCCCTGGGATCCTTTCAGCTCGCGGCGAATCTTGCGCAGCTCACCCGACGCGTTGTCGCTGACCTGCCCTTCCTCGTCAATCGCGCGGGCAATCGCGTCTTCCAGCGCTTTGTTGGACACGAGAGACTGTATCTGCTCTGCGAGCACCGCGATCGCGATCCCGTTGGCTCGCTCAGCACGCAGCGATTCCCGCGTCGCGCGCGAACTCTGGAGCAGTCGCCCTAGCACCAGAAGATCCAATGCGGCGAGCGATGCGCCTTGGACACGCAGTCGCGTGAGCGCAGACCGGGCGTCGGGAACTCCGTGCAAAGTCCACGGGTCTTCAGCTGAGAGAAGCCCTCGCACCGCGGCAACGCGCGCGTGCTCCCTTTCGATCGTGTCCCGATTGATTGCGGGGC
>DATARP010000057.1:0-9393 GCA_036264075.1 Gemmatimonadaceae bacterium | reverse complement strand
TGCTGGTCGGTGAGCCAGTATTCGCCGTATTTCTTGAAGTAAAGCTCGGTGCTCGCAACTCCGTAACGCTGTCTGAACTGCGTTCCGTAGACGTCTTCGCCGGCGGGATTATTCCAGAATATCGTTGCGTCGAGCCGGGAGTCGTAGACCGCCCGATTCGTCGTGTCCGGGAAAAACTGGTTGAAATACCAACGCGTTGGACGACCGTCGCAGTAGCTCGGGCCACAAGGTCCAATCATCTTGGACATGTTGAGGCCGTACACGCCTTGCGACGAAGCGAGCGACGGATCGCCGACCTGAACCTCGAAGAGCGACTCGGCGTTGTTCTTCCCCGCCGCTGTGAAGTTGCTCGCGTAGCTGGCGACCAGACTGTACCGCCCCGATTGAATAACCGGCTGAAGCTGGGCGGCTGCCTCGCTCCATTTGCGCTGCTGCAGGAGCACCTTCCCGAGGAGTCCTTGAGCTGCGCCAGAAGTAGCGCGTCCGATGTCGCTACCGGAATATGAGGCCGGCAGCGCCGTTATCGCAGCGGAAAGATCGCTCTGAATCTGCGCCCATACGGCCGCTGATCCGGCGCTCGACAGTCGTGCGGTGGGGCTCGACGCGTTGAGCGGCATCGGAATGTTCCCGCCGTACAGCGTTATGAGGTGGAAGTAGTAGAGTCCGCGAAGGAACTTTGCCTCTCCCACGATTCGATCGCGCATCGTGACATCCATCTGAATCGATGGCACGTTGTCGAGCACCTGATTTGCGCGGAATATTCCGAGGTACGTGTCGTTCCACGTATCGCGGTTCACATCGAAGTCATAGCTCGCAAAGGTGAACTTGTTGAAGTTCGCGAGGTCCGTCCATGGGCTCGGGCTGAACCCTTCGTCGGAACGGATGTCGTAAGAGAACCCCTGCCACCTGAGAAACGTCCCCAGGTAGAGCAGGCTCTGATACGTCGCGTTGATGCCAGCGATCGCATCATTCTGTGTTTTCCAGAACGATTGACTGCTGGGCTGATTCGGGTCGGTGACACCGATATCGTTGGTGCAGGCGGACATCGCAACGGCGATCGCCACGGCGCCATATAGTCTCTTAAATCGCATAGTCGGTAGACGCAGATTGTTGTGGGATGATTTCACGTTCGCGCGGCGGCTCACAGGTGCAGATCCAGGCCAAATGTGATGGTGCGTGGGTGCGGATAGATGAATCCGTCGTCGATCCCGCGAGCAAGCGGATCTCCGAACCCGAGAATTTCAGGGTCCCAGTTCGAGTAGCTCGTGAACGTGTGCAGGTTCTGGATATTGACGTACATCCGCGATCCGGTTCCAGCTCCCACTTTGTCGGCAAGCATCTGTGGTAGAGCGTACCCGATGACGAGGTTCTGGATCCGCGTATAGTTCCCGCTCTCCAGCCACCGATCGGATACCGGGTCGGCGTTGGCCGCGCCCGCGGCGCCGAAGACGGCACGCGGCGTGGTGGTGCTCGGATTTGTCGGACTCCACGGATTCAGGTTCGCGCGCGAGTTGTTCAGGTCGTCCATGCGGTCGGTCCAGTACCGCACAACGTTGTAGATCTTGTTGCCGTAAGACCCGCGGAAGTTCAGGCCGACATCGAGCGGGCCCTTGCGGGCACTCAGGAATAGTCCGGTTTGAACCTTCGGGATTCCGTTGCCCGCGTTGTAGCGGTCGCCGTCGTTGATGATTCCGTCGCCGTTGAGATCGGCGTACTTGATGTCGCCGGGCTTCGCGTTCGGCTGGATTACGACGCCCTGCGCGTTCTTGTAGCTGTCGATCTCAGCCTGGTTCTGGAAAATGCCGGCGACGTGCTTGACGTAGAACTCGCCAATCGGATTGCCGACCGCTGTCCGCGAAACACCAGCGATTCCAGCAAAGAGCGGCTGGCCACCGTTGCCGAGTGACAGCACGCGATTCTTCGTCGTGGTAAGCGTGAATGAGGTGTTGAACTGGAAATCGTTGCGATCGAGTCTGTGCGTGACTCCAAACTCCATCCCAGCGTTTCTAACGCTTCCGGCGTTGACGATTGGATTTGTGCTCGAGCCGAGGTCTGGCGGGATCGGCGCTGAAACGAGCAGTTGGTTCGAAGTGTTCTTATAGTAGTCGGCCGAGATGTTGAGCGTGTTTCCCAGGACGGCCAGGTCCATACCGAGATTGCTTGACCGGTTACCCTGCCACTTGAGATTCGGATTCGCGAGCGCCTGTTGAATCGCCCCGCCTACCACCGTGCCGTTGAAGATGTAGTTGATGTTCGAAACGATCGGCGCGATGAACGCGAAATCTCCGATGTTCTGATCGCCAAGCACGCCGGTGCTGGCGCGCAGCTTGAGGAAGTCCGCGCGGTTGAGAATCGGCAATGATTTGAAGAACCCTTCTTCGCTGGCGACCCAACCGATCGAGCCTGCTCCGAAGTTGCCGCACCGATTGCCCGGGCTGAAGCGCGACGAGCAGTCGTGGCGCGCGCTTCCCGTCAACAGATAACGGTCCAACAGAGTGTAAGTGGCGCGACCGAGAAATGAATTGGTGCGGAACGGCACCGTGAATCCGGAATTGCTCGAACCGGCGGTCGAGCCCGAATTTATCTGTTGAAGGCTCTCGTTCGTGAATCCCTGTCTGAACGCCGAGAGGCGCGAGTAATCGTTTCTCTGTGACGTCGTCCCGACCACGGCGGTGAGGTGGTGCATCCCGCCCCGAAACGTATCGTCGAAGTTCAGAAGGTTCTCGACGAGGAGCGCTGTGACGTTGACCGCCGTGTTGTTCAGCGTGGCGTAGGTATTGGGCGAGAGGTAGCGAAGCTGATCGATGCTCCGCCAGTTATTTATCGTCGAGTCGTTGTAGTTGAGTCCGAGATTCAGCCGATAGTGCAGATTGCTGAAGAGGCCGACATCTCCGAAGGCCGTGCCGAGTACCTGATTGGCGCGGTATTTATTGTTCTGCGCCTCCAGCGCTCCTACCGGATTTGTGCCGTAGGTTGGATTCGCTGCACTGCCGTATCCCCATCCCCCTGCATTCGTCGGATCGAATACCGGGATCGTCGGCAGCATCCGCACGACGTCGATGAGTGGGTATCCATTGAGGCCCTGCATCAGTCCGCGCGCGAGCGCCAGATTTTCTCCGAGCGTGACTCGGCCGCGGTTTGCCGTCGAGTTGAGACGGAGGCTGTAGCGCTTGAAGTCGGTCGTGACGATGGTGCCCTTCTGGTCGAGGTAGCCGGCGCTCAACAGGTAGTTCGCTCCCGCAGTTCCGCCTGACACCTGAAGATTGTGATCCTGAATTGCGCCGTTCTGGAAGACGGCGTCCTGCCAGTTGGTGTTGACGGTCGTGGGAGTGGTCGCTCCGGCTGGCGGGGTAAGCCCAGCGTTCGCGTACGCGGTTGTCGTGAGCGCGGCCCATTGAGTCGCGTTCATCATGTCGATGCGCGTCGGCACCTGCTGATATCCGTAGTACGTGTGGAGCTGCACCTCGGTATCTCCGGGACGCCCGTGCTTGGTCCGAATCACTATGACGCCGTTCGATGCCTGGGCTCCGTATTGGGCCGCAGCAGACGCGTCTTTAAGAACGTCAATGGACTCGATGTCGTCGGGGTTCAGATTCGGATTTTCCGACATGTACATGCCGTCGACCACGTAGAGCGGGGCCGGATTGCCGAAACCGTTCTGGCCGCGGATGATGATTAGTGCGGGGCGGCCAGGCTCACCCGAAGTCGCGATCTGCACGCCCGGAACGCGGCCCTGCAGTGCTTCCTCGACGGTGGCGACCTTCTGGTCGGCGATGTCGTCGCCGCGGACGCTCGACACCGCGTCGGAAACATCTCGCCGCTGCTGCGTGGTGTAGCCGACCACTACCTGTGTCGTGAGGGTCGTGGCAAGCTGCGTCAGAGCCAGATCAGCCGAGACAGTCTGATTTGCACCGACCGTTACCTGACTTGACCTCGGCGTGAATCCGATGCGCTGTGCGCGAAGTTGGTACGTGCCCGGCGGTACGCCTCGTATGGTGAAGTGTCCGTCGGCATCGGTGGTCGCCCCGAGTCCGCGTCCCACGACCAATACCTGAACACCGGCGACGGGCTGGCCCGTGTCGCTCGTAATTGTGCCTGTTATCGTTCCGGCGCCCGCGACCTGCGCTGTGCACAGTTGCGGATCGAGGGAGATGGCGCCGAACACCGCGAACATCAGCGCCAATGGGGCCAGAAGACGAGTGAGCATCCTCGTCAGGCGATGAGATAGCTTGGTCAAAATTGCCTCCTCGGTCAGCGGTATTGTGGATGCCCGCCTGCGGCGGGTTGACTTGAAACCAGATTCCGGCCGATGCCATCACCAGCGAACGCAATGTCTGTTGGCATGTGAGCCGGTGGCGCGGTGGAGCTACGGACAACGAGCGTCGCGTCGAGATAAACCTTTCGCGGGGTCACGGCTTGCTTGGATTCGATGTGTCGAATGAGCATTTGAGCCGCGAGATTTCCCATCTCGAATTTCGGAACCCGGATGGTCGTGAGAGGGACCATCAGGTTCTCGCAGAACTTGATGTCGTCGAATCCGACGACTGACACATCTTCGGGGCAGCGGATCCCGAGCTCGGACAATGCCTTGCAAAGTCCCATTGCCACGAGATCGTTGTAGCAGGTTACCGCGGTGGGACGATCGCTCTCCGTGCGTGCCTGGAAGAGCGCGTGTCCACAGCGATACCCGTCGTCGAAATGAGCGCCGGCCTGGACGATGTCGTTGGCGTCGAACACGAGATTGCTGCTGCTGTAGGCGCGGTGCACGCCGGCCACGCGTTCCTCACTGTGGGTGGAATACGCGGGCCCGGCGAAATGCGCGATCCTTCGGTGGCCCAGGCTGAACAAATACTCGACCGCTTTTTGCGAGGCGCTGACATTCTCGAGGTCGACGAGGCTCGCGGGCACTCCGCGCACCTGCTCGAGAAACACGAACGGAAAGTTTCGCCTCTTCAGCTCGAAGAAGTGGGAGAGGTCGGCGTGCTCGTCCATGACGGGAGCGGCGATGAGCCCGTCGACGTCCTTGTCGCGGAGGAGCTCCACCGCGCGACGTTCAGAGGCGTAGCTCCCTTCACTGCTGACGACGAGGAGCATGTACCCCTGTGTCTCGGCGTGCGCGCGGACGCCGGCGACGACTTCGTCGTAATACGGGTTGTCGTGCTCCTTGATGATCACCGCGATGCTGCGGTAACGGCGGAGCGACTTCGCTCCGGACTGCTGCGTCGGTCGGTAGTTGAGCAGGTCGATTGCGGCGAGCACGCGGTCCCGCGTATCGCTCTTGACGGCAGCGCTGTCGTTCAGCACGGCGGACACGGTAGCCTTGGAGACCCCCGTCTGCTTAGCGACATCGGTAATGGTTGGGCGCTTTCCGGTCATGGCTATCGAGGGCAAAAAGACGGAGGTATCGAACCGACCTGAACCTGTTCGATTCGGTTCAGGCGCCAGACGATAGGTCGCCGCCCCAGCGCTGTCAAGCCCAAGGTGGATTTGCTTGACATTCCCCTGCTCTCATGCCACCGTCCACGACACTGAACCGGGTCGAACGGGTTCGATTATCCGCTGGGGGTTAAACTGGCTCGCCTCAATCTCGAGGGAACGATTAGCCCGTGGTTGGGGGCCGTCCCCAGCAAATGAACGCCGCCCAGGCTCGGGAGTACTTCCGCGAGGTATTTGGCGGTGACCCCGACATAATCGGCTCCGCCCCTGGCAGGGTGAACATCATCGGCGAGCACACCGACTACAACGGCGGCCAGGTCCTCCCGATTGCGATCGATCGCCGGACCTTCGTCGCGATGCGCGCGCGGCCCAATTCAGCCCGGAGCAGGATCGTCTCCAGACACGAGACCGCAGCCGGGGAGTTCGACGTGCGACGCGTGGTCGCCTCCGGACACTGGTGGGACTACATGGCCGGGGTCTGTCTGGCTATGGAGGGTGCTGGTGCCCAAGTCCCCCAGTTCGAGGCGATAGTTCAGTCCGACGTTCCGATGGGAGCCGGATTGAGCTCTTCCGCCGCGCTCGAGGTGGCCACGGCAGTTTCGATGGCCGAGTTGCTGTCGCAGCCCCCGGACTTGAAGAAGCTCGCGCTCCTCTCCTGGCGTGTGGAGACCCAGTTCGTCGGAGTCGCATCGGGCGTGATGGATCAGTTCGCGTCGGCACTTTGCATCGAGGGAAATGCTCTGCACCTCTGGTGCGACACATTGGAGACCGAGCAGGTTACGATGCCCGACGCGGTTCTCATATTCGACACCGCGTCGCCCAGAGAGCTTCGCGCTTCACAATTCAACCAGCGACGCGCGGAATGTGAGGAGGCTCTCTCGGTGCTCCGCCGGGCGCGCCCTTCCCTGTTGAATCTCGCCGCTGCCACCATCGAAGACGTGCGGAGAGCCGACCTGAGTCCAACAGTCAGGAAGCGCGCGGTGCACGTCGTCGAGGAGAACGCGCGTGTAGAAAAACTCGTGCTGCAGCTGATGGAGACAGGGGCGGTGGCGGGAGGTCTCCTCTACGAATCGCACGAATCGTTGCGGGACAACTACGAATGCTCGACGCCCGAGCTCGATTGGTTCGTCGACAGGGTCCGCGACAAGTCCGGCGTGACCGGCGCTCGCCTGACGGGCGCCGGCTGGGGAGGATGCGCGATCGCCGTTGGCGATCTCGAGTCGTTGACAGCGGCGGCCAAGGAACTTTCCGCACAATACGAAGGTCGCTTCGGGCGTAGGCCGGGAACGTGGCTCACTCGAGCGGGCGGCGGCGCCCGGATCGAGGACCTCGCGACGTGACCCGGCTCGCAAAGGCGTTGATTCCCTGCGGTGGAAAAGGCACGAGGATGTCGTCGCTCACCAAGGGCGCGGCGAAGGAGCTGCTTCCAATCGCTGGTGTCCCTCTCGTGTTGCGGGTAATGGAAGAGTGCGCGGCGAGTGGAGTCCGCGAAGTCCTCATTGTTTCGGCACCGGGAAAAGAGGACTTGAGCGAGACGGTCCTTGCTGCGGCCGGCCGGCCCCGGATGCCCGAGCGAGTGCAAGTCGTGACACAGGAGAATCCGCGCGGGCTTGCCGACGCGATCCGACTCGGACGCGATTTCGCAAAGAACGACACTCTCGGAGTAGCGCTTCCCGACAATCTCTTCCTCAGCGACGAGCCGGCGCTGGCGCAGCTCTTCAGAATCCACGAGCAAACTGGAAAGAACGTCGTCGCAATCGTGGAGCTCACCGCCGTCAACCGGGACAGGTACGGGCCGACCGCTATTTATCCCGGCCGCCTCAAAGGCGACGAATACATCATCGAGTCGATTCCGGGCAAGGGACCCCGCCAGGACACGTTCGATCTCAAGGGAGCCGCTTCGGCGTTCACGGGCGTCGGTCGCTACGTGTTCCTTCCCGAAGTTTTTCTGGCGATCGACGAGGTCGAAGCAACTTTGCCGAGTGGACAGGAGCTGGACGACATTCCGGTCATGCAGCTGTTGCTGCGAAGGGATCGGCTCACCGGGTGCCGGATTCGGGGGGATTTTCTCGACGTTGGCTTGCCGACGGGATATCGCGAGGCCGACGAACGGTTGGCGCGGAAGATTCCCTAGCGGACGATCGTGAAAGGAGACGGCAGCGAATCGCCGGGGATTTGCGAGAGCCGGCTGACTTTCTGCACCTGCGCGCCCGGAGGCCCACTCGTCACAGCCGATTCGAGCTGAGCCAGTGCTTCCGCCGGTCCTGACGCAGCGATTTCAACATTCCCGTCTGGACGGTTCCTCACCCAGCCCGACAAGCGCAGCTCGCGCGCGTTGTCCATCACGAACCACCGAAAGCCGACGCCCTGCACGCGACCGCTGACTTCCAGATGGATGCTCTCCATGCGCCGGCTAGCGTCTCACTCCCAACAGCGCGGCGAGTGTAGCAGCAATCGCTCCCGGATCCGTGACCGCTCCGCTCGGAGAAGGAATGGTCACGTCGCCTTCTCTGATCTGTTGAGCGATCTGGTCGAGCGCGTTGGCGATCGCCTGCGCCGCGCTCAGCTTTTTCCGCGCTCCTGGCGTTCCTGTGTCCCAATTCGTCGTCGCCCATTCATTGGACGCCTGCGAATCAACGCCCTCTCCCAACGTGGCGGCGGCACGCCAATCGTACTGCTGCCAGTCATCGACGCCCCACCCCTCCTCGGTCTCCGGGCGATCCGCTACCGCCGGCGCGATGTCGACCGCAGTGGCCGAGTCGCCGAGCAATGCTCCTTCGGCGTCTGGTGCGAATCCGCCTGTGGCGGGAAGCGGGTCCATGAAATGTTCGACGGGTGGAAGTTCCTGCGACTCTTCGCCTTCAAATGCATCCTTCTCGAGAAATGCGTCGATTGGCGGAAGCCGCTCCTTATCTGTGCGCCGAGGCTCGACAGATTCCACTACGGGTGCGACTGCTGCGACCGGTGCCACGGCGGCGATCGGCGCGACAGCCACTGGCGCTTCAGGTTCGCGCACCGTGCCCGGCACGAATGGGCGGCCCAGGCGAAAATCGGAATGGGTTGTCACCGGTCTTGCCGCCTTCGGAGTCCGGTGTGGAACGAACGGACGGTGTGGTTGCGACACTAGATACCTCCCCAGCTGTACTTCCCCACGAGCGGCACGAATCGCACCGGAGCGATCTCTGTCTGCTCTAGAGCTTCACCGCGGCGTGTGAACATATATAACGTCTGGTCTTCCTTGTCACCGAGGGGGATCAGAATGCGTCCCCCCTCCGTGAGCTGCTCATGATAGGTCGAGGGGACTTCCGGCGCTCCGGCGCCAACGAGGATCGCATCGTAGGGTGCATACTGTCGCCATCCCAACGTGCCGTCGCCGAGCAGAAATGAAATATTGCGCGCGCCGATCAGCCTGATCGTTTCGCGCGCCTTGTCGAGGAGCTCCGGTATGCGCTCGATTGAAAAAACCTGCGCCGCGAGCTGCGACAGGAGCGCAGTCTGATAGCCCGAGCCCGTACCGATCTCGAGCACCTTCTCGTTTCCCGTCAGCTTGAGGAGCTCGAGATAGCGAGCGTGGATCGAGGGCTGCGAGATCGTTTGTCCATTTCCAATCGGAAGGGCCGAGTCCTCGTAGGCACGGTGGCGCACGCCCGTGGGTACGAACAAGTGGCGCGGGGTCTGGTCGATCGCGTGGAGCACGGCCAGATCCCTGATCCCTTGATCATGCAGCTGCTCGACCAGACGTCGGCGCGGACCGCGAAGCTCGTGCTCTACGGGCGCTGCCACCAACTCTCCGCCGCGGCAAGCATCGCGTGATGTGTCAGGTCGAGGTGCAGTGGCGTGACCGATATGTAGCCTTCCTGAATGGCGCGGAAATCAGAGCTCTCTTCACCGGACCACTCGATCGAGCCGCCGCCGATCCAGTAGATCTGGCGTCCCCATGGATCCTGCATCGGTTTT
>DATARP010000027.1:0-2219 GCA_036264075.1 Gemmatimonadaceae bacterium | reverse complement strand
TCGAGCTTTCCGAGAAACGAAACCGAGTCCTCCACGCCAAGCATACGAGCCTCTTCCTCGGCGGCGGGTCTGTCCGGACCGTCGCCGACCATCACCAACACGGATGGAATCTCGCGATTCACTTCGGAGTACACGCGGATCACGTCTCGAACGCGCTTTACCGCCCGGAAATTCGACACGTGCATCAGGATCGGCTTGGAGCGGCCGAACTGGTTCTTCAGCAGCGGTGGATATTTCTCCCGGTTGTAGATGTCGGGATCGATGAAGTTATGGATGACATCGATCTCGAGCCCTTCGCAGCCGAACGCGCGGCAGGTTTCGTCCTTGAGATAGCTCGATACCGCCGTAATGAGGTCCGATTTCTCGATCGAGAACTTGGTGATCGGGAAGAATGACGGATCCTGGCCGACGATCGTTATGTCCGTTCCGTGCAGAGTGGTGATGAGGTGAACATCCTCGCCGGTCTCACGAAGCATCTCGCGCGCAATCCACGCGCTTGTGGCGTGGGGGATGGCGTAATGGCAGTGCAGCAGCTCGAGTCCGTGCGTCCGGACGACTTCGTGCATCCGCACCGCCAGCGCGAGATCGTAGGGCGGAAACTCGAATAGAGGGTACCGTCCGACGTCGACCTCGTGGAAGAACACCCGAGGAAGAAAGGACGGTAGCCGGAACGGCTGCCTGTAGGTGATGAAATGAACCTCGTGACCGCGATCGGCCAGCGCGATCCCCAGCTCCGTCGCCACGGCACCGGATCCGCCGTACGTCGGGTAGCAGGTAATTCCAATCCTCACTCAGCTCTCTCCCACCACTCTCGCGCGATGGTCAGAGCGTGAGGGTCATCAGGATTTACGTGTGTCACCGCCGCCGTCGGCAGCTGGTTTCTGAACCAGGTGCGTTGACGCTTTGCGTACTGGCGTGTCTCAATAATGACCCGCTGTGTTGCTGATGACAAATCGATCGCGCCCTCGACGTGACTGCGTACCGCTACGTATCCGCTCGCTTTCCAGGCCGGAGCATCGAGGGAGACCGTGCTCACCAGCTCCCGCACTTCGTCCACCCACCCGGCGCCGAGCATTTTGTCGACGCGCGCCTGGATCCTCGCGCCAAGACCATCTCCGGGATCGACAACCAGATAAGAGGGGTTTTGTGCGTCTTCGCTGGTCTCATTCGCGGCTTTGTGCCGTGAGTGGAGATCGCTGATACGAGAGCCGCAAAGGAGCGCCGTTTCGATCGCGCGGAGAAGCTGTGTGCGGCCGAGGTGAGCGCGCGCGGGATCGAGTTGCTCGCACCAGCGGCGCAGGTCTAAGACCGACATTGTCGCGAGCTCGCGCTCGAGCTGTTCTCTCCGAGCCTGTTCGTAGTCGGGAGCTTCGAACAACGGCTCGACGAGCGCCTTGATGTAGAGGCCCGTCCCACCGACGACCACGACTTCCTTTTCGATCTCACCCGCGCTCTCGATCCATTCGATGGCGTCGCCGGCCCACCTCGCCGCGGAGTATCGCTCCTCCGCCTCTACGACGTCGACGCCGTAATGGGTCACTCGAGCGCAGTCCTCTCGCGTCGGCTTCGCAGTTCCAACATTGAACTCGCAATAGATCTGACGCGAGTCAGCGCTGACGATTGCGGCGTTGTAGGTCTCGCAGAGCTCCAGGGCGAGGTCGGACTTCCCCGAAGCGGTCGGTCCGCAGATGATGCGCAGTCTATCGCCGGCCAAACCGCCGCTCTACTTCGTCCCACGTGAGATGGACGATCGTGGACCTACCATGGACATCGTGTGCCGGTAGCGTGGTATCGCGCAGGGAGGCAAAGAGCGCGCGCATCTCAGACTGCGACAATTCTTCTCCGGCCTTGATCGCGGCCTTGCAGGCGACCGTCGCCGCGAGACGCTCGTGTTTCGCCGCGGCGCCGGCGACGCGATCGCCTGTGAGAGCGTCCAATGTCTCCCGCAAGCAGCGTTCCGCGTCAAACCGGGCATGGGGCATGGGCACCGTGTTTACGATCAGCGTGTGCCCCCCAAATCCCTCGACCTCGAAGCCGAGTCGCTCGAGGTATTCGCGATTGGCGTCGAACGCTTCTCCTTCGGCGGGACCGAGATGGAGTGTGAGAGGAAGCAGGAGCCGCTGCGCCGGCGCGGCGCCGCTTTCAAGCGTCCGCATGAACTGCTCGTACAGAACGCGCTCGTGGGCCGAGTGCTGGTCGATGAGCACGAGCCCGTCTTC
>DATARP010000006.1:0-4783 GCA_036264075.1 Gemmatimonadaceae bacterium | reverse complement strand
GCCCGCGTCCCGCTGTTCGCGTCCCGCTGTTCGCTCAAGCGACGGGACAGTTCATCCCGGCCTTTTGAGATTGAAGGCTGTGGCGTGATGGGAAATGACGACTGCGAGGAGATTTCCTAGTCCATCCTTCGGGATGAGTGATTTCAAGAAGCTACGCGTTTGGCGCAAGGCCCACGCACTGACTCTCAACGTCCACCGAATTGCGGGTTCTATCCGGGGAACCCAGTACGCACCTTTGCGCAGCCAAATGGTCCGCGCCGCGATGTCGGTGTCCGCCAATATCGTTGAGGGCAGAGAGCACAAATCGGAGCGCGAGTTCGCTCGATTCCTCGGCTACGCACTCGCCTCGACATCTGAACTGGAACACCACCTAATCGTAGCGCGCGATCTTCGGACGATTACCGACACCGACTTCAGCTCCGCCCTCGACCAGTTGATCAGTGTGAGAAAGATGCTGCACGGGCTTCTTGACAAATTGTCTGACGCCGAGCGGTCGGCACCGAGACCTGTCCCGTCGGCCTCAGCGAACAGCGTTTAAGCGCTCAGCGGGAAGCGGGTAGCAGCGTAGTTTGTTACCGCCACCGCGCCAGTTTCAGCACGTCGTTAAGAACCCCCGCCGCCGTCACAGCAACGCCAGCCCCGGGCCCTGTAATAACGATTGGATGGGACCGGTACCGCCGCGTTGTGATCGAGAACTGATTATCCGTCCCGGTCAGAGTCGCGAACGAGCTGGACAAATCCACCGCCACCAGTCCGACGCGTACGCTTTCGGCGGTGACCGTCGCCCGGTAGCGCAGCACTCGGCCATTCGCGTGCGCGTCCGCGACGCGCTCTCGCCATACCGGGTCGAGCTCCTCGACACGCGAGAGGAATTCTGCAGCAGTTACAGTGCGCAAATCTCCCGGCACTAGCGACTCCACGTCGACCTTGTCCAGCGTCCCCTCGTAGCCGAGCAGCTGCGCGAGGATGAGAGCTTTGCGCGCGACGTCCATGCCCGACAGATCCTCGCGCGGATCGGGTTCGGTGTAGCCGAGTTCCATCGCGGCGCGCACCGCGGTGGAGAACGGAGTGCCGCGTCCAATCTCACCGAACAGGTAGCCGAGCGTTCCGGACGGACAGCCTTCGATCGCGAGAACTTCGTCGCCGGATTCCTGGAGCTTGCTGATTGTGTCGAGCAACGGAAGTCCGGCCCCGACCGTCGCTTCGTGCAGCACCCGACGCCCGTGAGCGGCGGCATGACGCGCCAGCCCGCGTGTGGCGTCGCGCACCTCGGCGAGCGGTCGTTTGTTCGCGAGTACGAGATCCATTCCCGCGGTGATTGCTTCCTCGAGCTCGGGCGTCGTGTCGCTGGCGGTGAGGTCGACGAGAATCGGGCGAGAGAGACTGATGCGCCGTATCGATGCGAGCGCCTCCGACGCGGTTGCGCGAACACCCGCGGGCGCGTCGGCGAGCGGGACACCGGACTCTTTGGATTCCGCTAGTGTCTCGAGACGCAGACCAGAGAGTCCGTTCGGATCGAGCACGAATCCGCTTCGATCGATCACCGCCGCGACGCGCACGCCGATGCGGCCGGTGGCGCCGTCGAGCTGTCGCGCCAGCTCACGCCCAATCCGTCCGTAGCCGAGGATGACGACGTCGGCCCGGGAAACCCGCTCACCGTTTCCCGCCTCCCGCTCACCACTTCCCGCTTCGCCCTTCCCGGTTCCGCCCAAGACATCCCGCAAAAGCGCAGACACCTGCGCCGTCTCCAATAGAAACCCGTCGTGCCCCTTCGGCGATTCGATTTCGCGATACTCCGCGCCCACAGTCTTTGTCCACCGGCGCACGTCGAGCACGGGATCGTAGAGAAGATCACCCGGGATTCCGACTCCGATGATCTTCCCCTTCACCGCACGCAGCGCCGTCTCCACTCCGCCGCGATCGCGACCGACATCGTGGCTGTCCATCGCATCGAGCAGCGTCAGGTATGTGTGCACGTCGAAGCGGGCGCGCAGCTTCTCGCCCTGGCGCGACAGGTAGCGCTCGACGGCGAATCCACCGTCACCATTTTCATCGCGCCCGAATCGATCCGCGAGCTCGCCCGCGGTGCGGTAGGTCATCATTGCGATCATGCGCGCGATCTCGAGTCCTTCGTCGCCGGCCGCGGCGATCGCCCGCCGTTGTATGTGACTCCAGGCAATGGCGGACGCCGGATGCTCAGCCGGCGCGGCGAGTACTACGGTGTTGCGGACTAGTGCGGGATAGGTTGCCGCGAATTCCATCGCCACCATCCCGCCGAGCGATCCGCCAATGCCCAGTGCGATCGACGGAACGTGCAGCGTTTCCACCAGCTGGCCAACAAGTCGGGCCATGTCGCGCGTGGTCACCTCGGGAAAGGGACGGCGGGCCGGATCAGACGGACCCGTCGTCCCGTAACACGACCCGAGGAGGTTGGTACACAACACCGCGTGAGAATTCGTGTCGATCGCGCGGTCGGGCCCGACGACATCGCGCCACCAGTCGCCCATCGCGTCGGCGGAGCCGGTGAGCGCGTGGAACACAACGATGAGATTGTCGCGCGCGTCGTTCAGCTTTCCGTCGAGAAAGTACGCCTGCTCGACATCGCGCAGCACCTCGCCGCTTTCCAGCTCGAAGCGGTCGAGGAGCTGCACGCGCCTGTATCGCGGAGGCTCACTCGTCCCCGACGGCGACGGCCGAGTCAGCTGCAGCGGCGCGTCGGCGTCGAGAACGGAAGGGCCGGATGTCACAGTCCTAACGCTCCGCGGAGCGCGACGTCCAGATCGTTGCGCAGGTCGTCGACGTCTTCGATTCCCACCGACAGCCGGATCAGATCATCGGTAACACCCGCCGCTTGTCGCTCAGCCGGCTCGAGCTGCTGGTGCGTCGTGCTCCACGGATGGATGATGAGGCTCTTCGCGTCGCCAACGTTGGCGACGAGTGAGAAAAGCTTCGATGCAGCGATTACTTTCTTCGCCGCCTCTTCGCCGCCGAGCACGCCGAAGGTGAGAACGCCGCCGAAGCCGCCGTTGAGGTAGCGCTTGGCGGTCTCGTGTGTTGGATGCGACGGCAGACCGGGGTAGCTCACCCACTTCACAGCGGGATGCCCTTCGAGGAATCGCGCCAGCGCGAGCGCGTTCTCCGAGTGACGCTTGATGCGGAGGCCGAGCGTCTCGAGACCCTGGATGAAGAGGAATGAGTTGAACGGCGAGAGCGCTGCGCCGATGTCGCGGAGCAGGAGCACGCGAAGGCGAATCGCGAAGGCGATGTTGGCGCCATTGAAGTTGCCGAACACCCCGCCAAACGAGAGTCCGTGGTACGCTGGCTCGGGATCGACGTAGAAGTTCTTGAAGCGCGGCGACGCCGTGTAGTCGAAGCGTCCGCTGTCGACGACTACGCCTCCAATGCTCGAGCCATGACCGCCGATCCATTTCGTGGCCGAATGAAGCACGACGTCCGCGCCGTGCTCGATCGGTCTGTTGAGGAACGGAGTTGCGAAAGTGTTGTCGACGACGAGCGGCACTCCCGCCGCGTGTGCGACGTCGGCCACGGCGCGAAGATCGGACACGTCGAGCCCCGGGTTGCCGATCGTCTCGACGTAGACGGCTTTGGTCGTCTCGTCAATCGCCGCCGCGAACGATGACGGATCGTTGCCGTCGACGAAGCGGGTGGTGATGCCGAGTCGCGCGAGGGTGTACTTGAGGAGGGTGAAGGTGCCTCCGTACAACGAGGACGAAGAGACGATGGAGTCGCCCGCCTGCGCGAGATTGAGAAGCGCGAGCGTCTGAGCGGCCTGTCCGCTCGACGTCGCGATCGCGGCCACCCCACCCTCGAGATCGGCGATGCGTTTCTCGAACGCATCGGTGGTGGGGTTCATGATGCGGGTGTAGATGTTTCCGAACTGCTGGAGTCCGAACAGACTGGCGGCGTGCTCGGGGCTGTCGAAGACGTAGCTGGTAGTGGCGTAGATGGGGACGGCGCGCGCATTCGTCCCCGGCGCGGCGGCTTCCTGTCCAACGTGAATCGCGCGGGTCCCTAGCCCGGCGACGTGCTCCTGTTCGATCGTGGTACTCATGTGTGACTGCTCCGGAATGAGAAGTACTGCGTGGGTTGGGGCGGGTGGTGGCGAAAAAAAAACCGGCCCTCTCGTGAGAGAGGGCCGGCGGCGTTGCAGAAGTTTCTCTGGTCAGCTCACGCGTTGGTGCACCTTGCACGCACGCGCCGGTCCGTCTCTCGTGTGGGAGAGGCGCACATGCTAATGCGACAAATCGGGTGCGACGCGAGGTTGATCATCTTCAGGAAGATGATAGGGGTGACCGTTCGGTGTGTCAAGCTTTGGTTGTGTAAACAAACTGCGCGGATATTCGTTGTTAGCGAAGCCGGGAACTGGCTTTCCGAACTATCCGGATTCAACTACAGGTGCTAACTGAACTGAACGGGGTAGTCAGGTGCCAACTGAACTGAACGGGGTGTGAGGTGCCAGTGGCGTAGATGTCAGGCACCGGGTTACCACAATCAGACTTTACTATTGGCGTTCTGGCCGCATTCAGGTACCTGGTGACCTGGCGCCGCCGTGTCTGACACCTGCCTCCCCTATCACGCCAGTATTGAAGTCTGGGTGTGGTAACCTGGTGCCAGGCAACTATGCGTCTCTGGCACCTCACACCCCGTTCAGTTCAGCTGGCACCTGACTACCCCGTTCAGTTCAGTTGGCACCTGACTACCCCGTTCAGTTCAGTTGGCACCTGACTACCCCGTTCAGTTCAGTTGGCACCTGTAGTTGAAT
>DATARP010000005.1:0-4387 GCA_036264075.1 Gemmatimonadaceae bacterium | reverse complement strand
TCGTGCGTGTAAACGTAGATGACGTGACGATCCATGATGCACGCGAGCCGGACCGGTGGCCGCATGTAATCGGAGAAGATCAAGAACGTCGCCCCATATGGTACTATGCCACCGGTCAGGGACATTCCATTCATGATGGATCCCATCCCATGCTCGCGAATTCCAAAATGGAAATTGCGACCTGCGTAGTTTTCGGCGGAAAAGCTCGGTTCGCCTTTGATGATCGTATTCGTCGAGCTGGCGAGGTCGGCGGAGCCGCCAATCAGCTCCGGGATCTTGCTGGCAATCGCATTGATGACGATCCCAGAAGCTGCCCGGCTCGCAACGTTTCCATCCTTGGCGGTGAATGTTGGAAGCGCGGCTTCCCATCCATCGGGAAGATCTCCGGCCAACCGGCGTTGGAGCTCTTTCTCGAGTGCGGAATTCGCCGACTTGTAGGCCCCGTAGACCTTATTCCAGTCGTCTTGTGCCTTCGCTCGCCGCTTCCCTGCATCGCGCCAAAAGCGAAGCGCTTCCGGAGCAACGTAGAAGGGTTCCTGTGACGGATATCCAAGCGCCTGCTTTGTGAGCTTGATCTCGTCGACTCCGAGTGCCGACCCATGCGCCTCGGCGGTATCGTGCTTGTTGGGACTTCCGTAGCCGATATGCGACCGAACGACGATCAAGGACGGACGCGCCGTCTCGGCCTTTGCCGCGTCGATGGCGCGATTGAGGGCGGCTAGATCATTCACGTCGGCGACGTGCTGGGTGTGCCAGCCGTACGCGGCGAATCGCGCGGCGGTGTCGTCGCTGAAAGTGAGCGCAGTGTCGCCTTCGATCGTGATGTGATTGTCATCGTAAAACCCAATGAGCTTGCCGAGCTTATGATGACCGGCGAAGGACGACGCTTCGTGCGAGACGCCTTCCATCATGTCGCCATCGCTGGCGATGAAGTAGATATTGTGGTCGAAGAGCTTCTGCTCGCGGTTGAACACCGCGGCCATGTGCGCTTCCCCGACAGCCATCCCCACCGCATTGCCGATTCCCTGGCCGAGCGGGCCCGTCGTGGTCTCGACACCCGGGGTGTAGCCGTACTCTGGGTGCCCGGGCGTTTTGCTCTCCCATTGGCGGAACTGCTTCAAGTCGTCGAGAGTGAGATCGTAGCCAGTGAGATACAGCACGCTGTACAACAACATCGAAGCGTGACCCGCGGAGAGCACGAAGCGATCGCGGTTGAGCCAGCTCGGATCGGCGGGATTGTAACGCAGGTGCTGGGTCCAGAGAACGTAGGCAAGCGGGGCAAGCGCCATCGGCGTTCCGGGGTGGCCTGAATCGGCCTTCTGGACGGCATCCATCGCCAGGACTCTGATCGCGTTAATGCAGAGATTCTCGAGCGATTGACCAGACGCGGAGGAGGAAGCAGGTGGAGCTGATCGCGGAGCGGCCGCGGTATCGATGGGCTCAGACATTGATGAACCAGGTGCGCCGTGGGACGGAAAAGGAGGGGTTTGGAGAAGGTGCAGCGAGTGAAAAAGGCATTATTTACAAGCTAGCTCATACGCGGGCGCGTTGCAGCGAGAGCCAGTTGGATGCTTCGCGAACTTCAGCTGGGAGCAGGTTGTGGCCGGCCTGCTGCCACTTGAGTGTCACGTCGGCGCGAGAGGCTTCGAGGAGCTCGACCAAGCGGACCACACTCTTTACTGGAACGATTGGATCCATCTTGCCCGCGGAAATGAACACACCTTTGCCGCTGAGATCAGAGTGCTCGTTGGGCTCGAGCACTACCATCGGCCGAAAGAGAATCGCGCCCCGCAGCAACTCCGCATCGATGAGCATCACCGTAGATGCGACGTTGGCTCCATTCGAGTAACCCATCGCGAAGATTCGCTCCGGATTCAGCGCGTACTTCGAGATGGCTGCGCGGATAAAACTCGCCAGCTCTGTGGCCCGTGAGCGCACTTCCTGTGGGTCAAATACTCCTTCGGCGATCCGCTTGAAGAAGCGTGGGGCGCCGTTTTCGAGGACGTTGCCGCGTGGACTCAGGATTGCAGCTCCGGGAGCGATCGCCTGGCCAATTCCTATGAGATCATTCTCGTTGCCGCCGGTTCCGTGGAGAACGATCAGCGTTTCGTCCGATGACTTGTCCGTCGCGGGCAGGAAGCGATGGATGTACCCGATGTCGTCGCTCATGCGTTGGGTCCGCGGAGCTCGAGCGGGGTGTGGATGTTGGGGAGGAGAGCCTCGATCTCAAACCGCCGGGGCTCGAGCCAGTGCGGGAGCTTCAGCGATTGTCCCAATGAATCCAGCGATTCGTCGACCGCGAATCCGGGGGCGTCCGTCGCGACCTCGAAGAGCACGCCGCCTGGCTCGCGGAAGTAAATGGACTTGAAGTAATCGCGATCGAGCTGCGGCGTGACGTTATAGCCGAGCGACGTGAGCTCGGTGCGAAGACTCATTTGCTCGGCTTCGTCCGATGCGCGGAAGGCGACGTGGTGCACCGTACCTGCTCCCATCACGCCGGGCCAGATTCCCGGAACACAGCGGATATCGACGATGGAACCAGGGCCGCCGTTGCCTGTTGCATAACGGAAAATGCTGCCCTGTTCGCGTACCAGCTTGAATCCAAGCGTGTTCGTGAGGAGCTGACCGGTCAGCTCGTTTGCGTCGAGCCAGAGCGTGATCGAATAGATGCCGCGGATAGCGTGTTCCGCAGGTATTCCACCGCCCGCCCAGCCTGTGCGAGCGTCGGCAGCAGGATGCGCGACGAGCTCGCCCATGAATCCGTCGTGGTCCTTGAAGGCAATGACGCGCTCATCCTCGTAGCGAGCGGCCGGTTGCGAGAACTCGACCTGCTTTCTGATAAGGCGCTCAATCCAGAAACCCACAGAGCTTGGTAGAATCGCAAACGACGTGACTGCTACCTGGCCGCCGCCCTGTCTTCCTCGGCGCGCATCGGGCCACGGGAAGAACGTGAGAATGCTCCCCGGATTTCCCTGATCATCACCGAAATAGAAGTGATAGGTGGTCGGATCGTCGAAGTTTACGGTACGCTTGACGAGCCGGAGGCCGAGGATGCCGCCGTAGAAATCGAGATTTCTCTGGGGATCGCTCGCGATACCGGTGACGTGGTGAATACCGGCCGTGCGGATGCTCATCGAATCGATTCTTGCTTAGCTTCTTTTCGGGGTCTCGCGCTGATCGGTGCTGGTGCGCGGGGATCCGCCTTCGCCCCCGTAACCGCTCTTGTGCTCTGTGGAGTGCGATGGAACGTCTTCGGGGTTTGGTTGGCCGGACCGGGTGCCCGGATCACTGTCGCCCTGTTTCGTGGGGGTTTTCGTACCTTGTTCCTGCTCTCTTCTGGATGGCATAATATCTCCAATCGTTACCCTTCCATTGAAGCAACGGATATGCCGTTCGCTGAGGCAATGATGTGAGCCGCCCCCAGCAAGCAAGAAAGGCAAAAACAAAGACAAAGACGAAGCGCTTTCGAAGTCTGAGCGACCCAAATACGCTCAGTGAGCTTGCTTTGCGCCTCAAGGAAGGAATCTACATAACCACGCTCGATGGCGACATCATCGATGCGAATCCGGCGTTTCTGGAGATGTTCGGCGTCGAATCGCTCGACGAGCTCAGGGGATTCCGGACGAGCGATTTCGTCAGACCCGAAGTGAGAGCGCGGGAGATGGCGCTGCTCGAGCGCGATGGCTCGGTTCGCGACATCGAATTTCAGGTAACGCGTCGCGATGGAGAAGTAAGGACGGTCGTCGACAGCGCCTTTCTCTCCGTCGATCCGAAGACTGGCGACAAGTACTGTCACGGCATTCTCGTCGACATCACGCAGCGAAAAGAGCTGCAGACACAGCTACTCGAGCTGAGCATCCGCGATCCGCTGACGGGCTGCTACAACCGCCGCTATCTGAACACAGTCTCCCGTCAGTGCGAAGCGCAGCCCAAAGGGGAATGGGGCTGCATCTACCTCGACATCGATCACTTCAAGCAGTACAACGACACCAATGGTCACGCAGAAGGTGATAGCGTATTGGTGAAGATGGCTCGCTTCCTCATGCGGCATGTGCGCGCGGAGGAAGCAGTAGTCCGAGTCGGCGGCGATGAATTTCTGGTTGTGCTGTGCGACTCCGACCAGGATCAGACGGATCATGTGGCTGCGCGACTGCGCACCGCAGCGGCGACATCGGCACCGGTGCCATTTTCAATGGGTTGGGCAGCGCGCATAAATGGGGAGAGCTTCGAGACAACGATGGTTCGCGCAGACCAGAAGCTGCTCGAGGTAAGAGTGGACGAACGGCGACCTATGCATAGGCGCCGGAAGAAGAAGCCAAAGGTCAGTTAGCCCGCTCTAGCTCGGCCCAACTCGCCGAAAGTCAACGAACGCGCCAGACGTGTGTAA
>DATARP010000233.1:0-4124 GCA_036264075.1 Gemmatimonadaceae bacterium | reverse complement strand
TGAGGAACCTTGCCGGTGGGGAATGTGCGCACGACCTCATAGGTCTTGGGATCGATGATCGTGACGGTGCCCGAGCGCGAGTTGGGCACATAGACGAGCGGCTTGGCTCGTGCCGCCTCCGGCGCGAGATTGTTCGCGCCGTCTTCCGCGTAGATGTTGACCGCGCCCGTATTCGTGCGGTAACCAGCGACAGCCGTCGGGGGCGTCTTGGCGTTATCGGTGCTTGTGCCGCAGCCGGCCACGACTAGCACGGTGAGCGCGCCGAGCCAGCGCGAGTGCTTCCTATTGAAACAAACTTCCATTTTTTATGGTCGACCTGTGACGATGATCTAGTTGGCCAGAATTGGACGCCCCCGAGTCTTGTACAGCGCCGACTCCATTATAAGCGCTGCGGTGTTCAGACTGGGCACACCCGTCGGCAGAAGCGTGTCTTCGTAGACTCCCGAGCCCCACCCATCCGGGGTAGCGGCCGGCCTCACGGTTCTCAACACGAGCTGAGTATACGCGTTCGGCAGGATGGCGTTCCATCCGAACGCCGCTTTGGAGCTCACCCAGCGAGGGCGTTCCACGACTTTGTCGTCGAGACTCTCGACCACAAACGGCGTCCCGCGGTGGTAGACGCTGTAATAGTAGAAGTAGTAGGGAGGATCCGGCAGGGCGTCCTCAGTCACCGCCGTCACGATTTTTGTCTGCTGGTACCGCGCCATCTGCGCCGCGAGAACCTGACTGGCCTGACGCGCGATATCGGGAGTGCGGAACCCGGTCTCCATGCCGATCATAATGAAGGGCTCACTCATCACGCGATCGTTTCCCGGGCTGCTGATCAGCAATCGCGTGCCGAGCACGTTGATCGCGGCGACGTTCTTCCGGACGTCGAGGCCGGCGGAATTCACCCGCGCTCCCCACATCGAAAAACCGGACAGCGCGTACTGCTGATATCCGATCTCGTCTTCGGTGAATGTCTGCCGCTTGCCCGTCTTCGGATCAACCTGGAGACCGCGCAGAAAACCGTCGTCCAGCACCTTCGACATGTTGAGGCGTCGCACCACCTGCGTCGCGAGCGGCAGGTATTTCGGCTGCTTGGTCGAAACGATGCGGAGCCAGACGAGGAGCCTTCCGATGTCTACCGACGACCAACCCGCGCCGACGCTGGAGATCTTCCCGGCATTGTCGACCATCCGCCCCGTCTGCGCGTCATAGATGCGATTGAACGCCGTCCTGTCGAAGAGATCCACAGTCGTAAGCGTCGCCAGTATGCGCTGCATGTGCGCGTCGTACGTGGCGTCGTCGATGAACGTGAGCTCGTGCGCCGTGTAGTTAGCGGCGATCACTCCAGCGATGTCCCAGAGCGTGACGTAGGAATATTTCGCGTGCGCGCGGGCGAGCCCCGTCGACGGCTCCGTGATCCGGTTCACGAGGTTCCAGGAAGTGCGGGCGGCATCGATATAGAGCTGCCGCTCCTGCGGCGTCACCGGCCCCTGGGCGACAGGCGGCGGTAGGATCGTAGGCGTGCTGTCGACCGCTCCCGGTGCTGGCTCTCGTCCTCCGTTTGCACACGCAGTCGCCCCGGCGACTGCGCTGATCGTCAACGAGAATAAGAACAAAAAGTGTCTCAATCGCATAGTTTGTCGTTGGTGGACGTACGGTGCAGCTGCGCATACTCTCGGCGCGAATTGGAGCCACCTGTCGGGAAAGTGACAGGAAAGCCCGCGCTATCGAGAGTCTTGCTAACGTTCTCGCTCCTCGCGCACCGGTTCGTAAAGCAACAAGCGTGCTCCCCGTCAGCCTCTCGCATTAATGAAGAAATGACAGCGAGTTACACGTCGTCCCGTCGCAGCTTGCGTCCGTCGATCGTCTGGACGATGTCGCTCGGCTTGTTGAGCTTCTCGTCGCCATTGCGCGCTCCGGCTTCTCCAGCGCCCGTCGGCAAGCATTTCGATCACGTCGTTGTCGTGATGATGGAGAATGCTGGAGCGGATGAAGCCCTCGCTGACCCGTACATCTCATCTCTCAGTCGAAGGGCAGCGTGGTTTTCGCGCTACTACGCGATCACGCATCCCTCTTTTCCCAACTATCTCGCCATCGTTGCCGGCAGTACCTTCGGCCTTGATTCCGATCACAGACCGCCGCCGCTAAGAGGCGCAACCATCACCGATCGTCTCGAAGAAAAACATCTCAGCTGGAAATCGTACGCCGAGAACTATCCGGGCGGCTGTTTTCTGGGAAGCGGGGCGGGATTGGGGAAGCTCACGGCGACCTCTGCGCCCAGAGAGCTGTACGCACGAAAGCACGTACCCCTGCTCGCGTTTGCATCCATCCAGAACGATCCCGCCCGCTGCTCGCGCGTCGTCACCGGGAGCCAATTCATGCGCGATGCGCGGGCCGGCAAGCTACCTAATTATTCGTTCTACACGCCCAACATGTTCAACAACGGTCACGATACTTCGCTCGAGACGGCGTCGAAATGGCTTCAGGGATTCGTGCGAGCGCTCGACGGTACGGTCGCGATGCGTCAGCGGACTCTCGTCGTGATTACCTGGGACGAGGGCGGGAATCGTGACAATCGCGTGCTGACTCTGCTGCTGGGGAACGTTGTGAACCCAGGCAGGTACTCCACTACCTTGACACACTACAGTCTGCTCAGAACAATCGAGGACAACTTCGGGCTGGGCACCGTCGGTGCCGGAGATAGAAGAGCCGCCCTTTTTCCGGCTAACGTGTGGCGATGACGACAACTTCAATTCCGGGGAACACGATGCATCGATCGATTCTGCTTCTGTCACTCTTTGCGGCGCCCGCGCTTTCCGCGCAAGCGTACACGATTACCCACACGTACACGGTCGGTGGCGATGGCGGGTGGGACTACGTGGTCCCCGACGCTCCGAACCATCGGCTCTTCATCGGAAGATCGAACAGGGTGATGGTCGTCGACATGAACGATGGACACCTGATCGGTGAGGTCACCGGAATCGACGGAGCACACGGTACCGCGCTCGCGGCTGGGACGGGTCACGGCTTCGCCACCTCAGGCGAGGACAGCTCCGTCGTCATGTTCGATTCGAAAACCTTGAAGGTCCTCGGCAAAATCCCCGCGGCGGAAGACGCAGATGCGATCATCTACGATCCCGCATCCAGGCGCGTCTTCACATTCAACGGCGACGCGAACTCGTCGACCGTCATCGATCCTCGCAAGGGATCCCTGATCACCAACATCCCGCTCGGCGGAAAGCCCGAATACGGGCAGTCCGCGAGGGACGGGATGATCTACGCGAACCTCACCGACAGCAGCCAGGTCGTCGAGATCGACGCGAACAAGCTGCGGGTCACACGCCGCTGGTCGACGGCACCCTGCAAGAATCCCGTCTCGATGGCGATCGACACCCGGCACCAGCGACTGTTCAGCGGCTGCCGGAGCGGAGTCATGGCGATCTCCGATTATAAGAACGGGCGGCTGATCACGACGGTTCCCATCGGCCGCGGTGTCGACGGCGCCGGGTACGATCCAGTGACGCGCGACGCGTACGCATCGAACGCCGACGGAACGCTGACGGTGATCCACCAGGATACGCCGAACACCTATCATGTCGTCGAGAACGTCCAGACGGCCCAGGGCGCGCGCAACATGGGAATCGATCCCGCCACGCACCGGATCTACGTAGTCTCAGCCAAATTCGGTCCGGTGCCGGCTGAGTCGACAGCCACGAATCCGCGTCGCCGCCCGCCGATGCTACCCGGGACGTTCATGGTCATGGTCGTGGAGCCGGTCGGGTCGCACTAGCGGGAGGCGGGCAGCGCGGAGCATGCAGCGATTAGCAGGCCGCGGGTAGTGTTCCGTTGCAGTTACAATTGCGCCCGTATCCAATAAAAAAAGACACTGAGTAATCGCTCGTAAAAAGGCAGCTTGCGAAGATCCGCGGCCGTGATGCGATTCGAGAAGCCGAGATCCGTCTCGAACGCGTCCTCGATCTGCTTCGCGATCTCCTGGTCGTGCGCGACGATTCCGAACTCCGCGTTGAGCGCAAAGGAGCGCGGGTCGAAGTTGATCGAGCCGATTGACGTTATGACGCTATCCACGATCACGATCTTGCAGTGGATCATCGTGGGCTTGTACTCGGACAGCTCGA
>DATARP010000219.1:0-8133 GCA_036264075.1 Gemmatimonadaceae bacterium | reverse complement strand
TACAAGAATGTCGGCGGAAGCTTCAACGGGGTATCGTCCTCCCGGGAGTCGGCGGCTTACTTCAAGCTCGAGTTCTCGTACTCACCGTGATTCGGGCCTGACTTGAATAGCGAAAAACCCCCGGCGATCCGGGGGTTTTTTGTTTCGCCTGGTTGCAACGGGCGACAAGATCGTGCGAGCAGCTAGGAACGGCAACTGAACGGTCTGCTGCGAAAATCAGCCTACAGCTGCGACTTGCTGAACGCCGGTGCCCCGTCGAACTCCTGCAGCTTCTCGACGTGCATCCACCGGTACCGCCCGCCGATGGTTCCCAGCAGGGTGAGGATCTCCGCGTCGGCGGGTTCGGAAGCAGAATTCCTGGGCACGAACCGGCACCGGAAGTGGTCGACGAGGGATACTCGACGATCGCCTCCGGGAAAAACCATCGCCCCGCGATTCGTGATCATCTCGAGGCGCAAGGCGGACGATTTCGCCAAACCTTCGAGGCTCGTCGCCAGCTCTTTGGGCTCCTGCTCGGACTCGACGTAGACGTCGACTCCGACGATCCGACGGCTCTTTGCGGAAACCACGTTGACGCCGAGCTGCGCGGGAGGTAGCTGGACCTTCTTGTAGTCGCGCGGGGGACTGACCTTCGAGCGCTTTCCAAGGTTGGAGATCACGGCATTGGTGAATTCCGTTGTCGAGGCCGGATTGCGGACGCCGATCATGTCGCTGGTTCGGATTCCGCTCTCGAGGGTGACGAGCACCGCCTGCTCGACGTCGTTCGCCGCTTTGCCTTCGCCGACCTGGCGCAGCATCATCGCCGCGCTGAGCACCAGCGCAGTCGGATTTGCCTTGTTCTTCCCGGCGATGTCCGGCGCCGATCCGTGTACAGCTTCGAAGATCGAGACGTCGTTGCCGATGTTCGCCGACGGCGCGAAGCCCAGTCCGCCGGTCAGGCCCGAGGTCAGATCGCTGAGGATGTCGCCGTTCATGTTCGTCGTGACAATGACGTCGAACTGCTCGGGCCGCATCGCAAGCTGGTGCGCGCAATTGTCGATCAGGATGTGTTTTGACTTGAGAGACGGGTACTGCGGCGCGAATTCCTCGAAGGTGCGCTGCAGCAGCCCTTCGGTGAGCTTCATGATGTTCGACTTGGTCGCGCAGTGGACCGCCTTCCTTTCCTCGGCGATGGCGAACGCGAACGCGAGCTTGACGATCTTCTCGCAGCCTTCGCGCGAGATGAGCTTGAGTCCCTCCGCTACGCCGGGCGTCTGCATGTATTCGATACCGGCGTAAAGGTCCTCGATGTTTTCGCGGACGATCACGATGTCGAGCTTTCGGCCGGTGAAGGCGGTCTGCACTCCCGGCAGCTCGCGCACCGGTCGGATATTGCCGTAGGTCTCGAACAAGGTGCGAAGCGTGACGTTGGCGCTTCTGCCGCCGTAGCCCAGCGGGGTCTCCAGGGGTCCTTTCAGCACGACGCGCGTGCGCTCGATGGATTCGATCGTCTCCTTCGGGATTCCGGTGACGATGCCTTTCTGGAACGCGCGGGCCCCTGCCTCGCACTTCTCGAATTCGACGGGGGCGCCGGTCGCTGTAACTATCGCCAGTGCGGCGTCGACGACTTCGGGACCAATGCCATCACCCGGAAGAACCGTTATCTTTCGTTTTGTTGCTGTCATCAGAGGAAGTTAGTCCCTCTGCGAAGTCGTTTCTACCGCGCGCGTAGCTCAGTTGGATAGAGCGTCGGCCTCCGGAGCCGAAGGTCGTGGGTTCGAGTCCCGCCGCGCGCACTACGCAGTTTTCAGCGCCTGCCCGACCTGAGTGAGCGACTGCCGCGCGTCGCCGAACAACATTCGCGTTTTCTCATGGTAGAAGAGCGCGTTGTCGATCCCCGCGAAGCCGTGGCCCATGCTGCGCTTCAGCACGATGATGTTGCGCGCGCGATCCACATCCAGAATCGGCATCCCGTAGATCGGGCTCGACGGATCGTCGCGCGCGGCCGGATTCACCACGTCGTTCGCGCCGACGACCAGCACCACGTCGGTCTGCGGAAATTCTCCGTTGACCTGATCCATCTCCAGCAGCTGATCGTAGGGGACGTTCGCCTCCGCCAGCAGAACGTTCATGTGCCCCGGCATGCGACCGGCCACGGGATGGATCGCGTACTTCACATCGACGCCGCGCTTCTCGAGATCCGTCGCGAGCTCGCGCACCGTGTGCTGTGCCTCGGCGACCGCCAGTCCGTAACCGGGAACGATCACCACGCTTCTCGCGTAGGCGAGCGCGATGGCGGTGTCCTCCGGGGTCGTCTGGCGAACGGTGCGATGCACGGAGGTCGCCGTCTCGGCCGCGTCACTGCTGCCAGCGCCAAATGCGCCGAACAGGACATTCCCAACGGATCGGTTCATCGCGTTGCTCATGAGCAGCGTCAGCAGAGTGCCGGACGCTCCGACCAGAACTCCGGCTACCACCAGCATCTGATTGTGAAGCACAAATCCCGTCAGCGCCGCGGCAAGACCCGTCAGTGAATTCAGAATCGAGATCACAACCGGCATGTCACCGCCGCCGATCGGCAGAACGAACATCGCCCCCAGCACAAGCGCGGTGGCGAACAATGCCCAAAGCGCGGTCGAGCCACCGCCTGCGACTACGGCAATTCCAAGAGCTACCGCCGCCAGCAGAAGGAGAGCGTTGATCAATCTCTGCAGAGGGAACTGCAGCGGCCTGCCAGGAAGAATCTCCTGCAGCTTGCCGAAAGCGATGATGCTCCCGGTGAATGAAATCGCCCCGATGATGGTGCCGAGTACGATCGAAGTGGATTCGCCGATCCCGATCGCGTCGCCCGCGCGCGTCAGGCGGAGGAACTCGGCGACCGACACCAGTGCGGCGGTCGCTCCGCCCATGCCGTTGAACAGCGCGACCATCTGCGGCATTGCCGTCATCTGCACGGTTCTGGCAAAGTAGACGCCCATCACGCCGCCGATCAGCGTGCCGAGCGCGATCGTCCAGTACGAAACGATCTGGTGATCGATGAGCGTCGCAACAAGGGCGAGCGCCATCCCGATCGCGGCCAGCCGGTTTCCCGAGCGTGCGGTCGCGGGCGATGTCATTCGCTTGAGCCCGAAGATGAAGAGAACCGCCGCGACGATGTAGCTGATCGCTATCACCGAGGCGCGGAGATCAAGCATCCTTCTTCTCCGCCGGCGTCTCGCGCTTCTTGAACATCTCCAGCATGCGGTCGGTCACCACGAATCCGCCGAACACGTTCGCCGCGCCGAACACCACGGCGATGAAGCCGAGCGCGTGAAGGAGTGGAGTGTCAGCTGAGCCGGCGACCAGCATCGCGCCTAGCACCACGATTCCGTGAATTGCATTCGTGCCCGACATCAGTGGCGTGTGCAGCACCGACGGAACCCTGCTTATGACTTCGAATCCGACGAACATCGCCATGATGAAGACATAAATGCCGAGTATCATCTCCTGACTCACTTTGCGGACTCCGCGACGGAAAGGTTTGGGTTTGACAGGCCGAGGCGCGCCAGCGTCGGAGCATGCCGGATCACACCGTCGGCCGTGACGACCACGGCCGAGATGATGTCGTCGGCGAAGTTGAGATTGAGCTCGCCCTTGGGCGCGAGCAACGCCACCAGCGCGGCGACGTTCTTCGCATACATCTGGCTGGCGTGGTACGCGAGCTCGCTCGAGATGTGTAGCGGAGCGATTATCGTCACGTCGTGCTGAACCGTCGTCTCGCCGGGCACGCTGAGCTCGCAGTTGCCACCCTGCTCGCCGGCGAGATCCACGATCACCGATCCCGGCCGCATGGCCTTCACCGTCGCGGCGTCGATGAGGAGCGGCGCCGGCTTGCCGGGAATCAGAGCGGTCGTGATGATGACGTCCGCCTCCATGGCGCGCGCGTGAATCAGCTCCCTCTCGCGCTTGATGTGCTCTCTGCTCAGCTCCTTCGCGTAGCCGCCGGCATCCTGCGCCTGTTCCGCGTGCACATCGAGCTCGATGAAGGTCGCGCCCAGACTCTGCACCTGTTCCTTGACGACAGGTCTCGTGTCGAACGCCTCGACCACGGCTCCGATGCGGCGCGCAGTAGCGATCGCCTGGAGTCCGGCGACGCCGGCGCCGATGACGAGCACTCGCGCCGGCCGAACCGTCCCCGCGGCGGTCATCAGCATCGGAAAGAATTTCTGCAGCGCGTTGGCCGCGATAAGGACCGCCTTGTAGCCTGCGACCGTACTCTGTGAGGACAGTGCGTCCATCATCTGTGCGCGCGTGGTCCGCGGAACCAGCTCCATTGTGCAGGCGATGATCTTTCGCTCGGCCAGCTGCTGGAAGAGGGCCGGGTCGCCCGAGGGTTGAAGCAGGCCGATCAGCACGGTGCCTGGCCTGAAAAGATCGAGCTCCGCTTCTCCGCTCGCCTCTTCACGCCCAGGCCGCTGCACCTTGAGGATCATCTGCGCGGACGCGTAGATCTCCGCCGGCAAGTCGGCCAGGTCGCAGCCGGCCGCCCGATACGCTTCATCGGTGAAGCCGGCTCGCTGCCCTGCGCCCCGCTCGACGACTACGCGATGGCCGGCCCGCGTGAGCTGCGGGACGACGTCGGGAACGAGCGCGACGCGACGCTCGCCGCGCGCGATCTCGCGTGGGACTCCTATGAGCATGCGTTCCGGTTTCGTGGCGTCATCAATGCGCCATAAGATAAGCAGTCCTTAAACCACGCGTTTATATTCACGCTCAATGCCCCGCCAACTTCATTGGACCGAACTGACCGGGGGAATCATCGCGACGGCGCTGCTGGTCGGCCTCGTCGTCGTAATTTTCCTCTTCGCCCGCGTCGGAGCGCTGCACGGCAAGAAAGTAACGCTGTACGTCCTCACAGACGACGCCACCGGGGTTCTCGCAGGAACCGAGGTCTGGGTCGGGGGAAAAAAAGCGGGGCTTGTGAAAGAGGTGGGGTTTCGCCCACCGTCGGCGGATACTCTGGAGCGCGTCGTCATCAAGACAGAGGTTGTCGAGGAAGGACTTCCAAACATCCGACGCGATTCCTACGCGAACATCAGGCCGGGCGACAGCATGATCGGCCTGATAGTCGTGTACATAGCTCCGGGCACCGCCGCATCACCGCAGCTCCATGACGGTGACACCGTTCACGTGCAGCATCACTCGCAGCTCGGCAGCCTTCCCAGCGACGTCGGCAAGATCGGACCCGCGTTCTCCCAGCTGGCTGCCCAAGTAAAGAGCCTGACGATCAAGACCAGCCAGTCGGTCGGGACCGTCGGCAACATGCGCATGCGGGGCATCTCGCGCCTGCCCGATGTTAGCGCGCAGATGTCGCGCATCGCAGCCAAGGCGAGCACCGGCAATGGATCGCTCGCCCTAGCGGCGCGCAACGATCTCTCGGCCCGGGCGTCGCATGCGATGGCCGCCGCCGATTCGATTCGCACGCTGATGTCGTCGAACAAAGGCAGCATCGGCCGCTTCCGGAATGACAGCACGCTCGCGACCAAGGCGCGCAAAGTTCTGGCAGAGGTGGACACGTTGCGCGCTCTCCTCACCAACCCAATTGGAGCGATCGCGGCCGCCCATTCGGACAGCGTTCTGATGCGACAGCTCGCGAGAACCCAATCTCTCCTCGATTCACTCATTCTGGATGCGAGGAAGCACAAAGGCCGCTACATCAATTTCTGACTTGACCGCGTTTTTGAGCGCCGTTACCTTCGACTAAATCGGCGCAGCGACGCCTCCCTCCTCTATTCAACTCCTCCGCACCAATCCCAGCACCTTCTGAGCTCGAGCGAGCTCAGCCCGCTTGCAAGTCCCTTCCCCTCCTTTCCATCCGTAGCGTGGATATCGCCGAGTTAAAGCGAAAGTCCGTGACCGAGCTGCAGGAGATGGCCGACGGCCTCAAGATCGACGGCTCGTCGGGTCTCCGAAAGCAGGACCTGATTTTCCAGATCGAGCAGAATCTCCTCGACACCGACATCGTTCTACACGGCGACGGGGTTTTGGAGATTCTTCCCGAGGGCTACGGCTTTCTGCGCAGCCAGGACTGGAGCTATCTCCCGGGGCCGGATGACATCTACGTGTCGCCCTCGCAGATAAAACGCTTTGGGCTGAGAACCGGGGACGAAGTTCGCGGACAGGTTCGTCCGCCGAAGCCGTGGGAGCGTTACCTCGCGCTGCTCAAGGTGGAGAGCGTGAACGGTGACGACCCGGAGAAGGCAAAGGATCGCGTCCCCTTCGACAACCTGCGGCCGCGCTACCCCGACGAGCGGCTCCGTCTGGAGACGAGCGATGGCGATCTCAGCATGCGCGTCGTCGACATCATGGCGCCGATCGGGAAGGGACAACGCGGAATCATCGTTTCGCCACCGCGGGCCGGAAAGACGATCCTGATGCACAAGATCGCGAACGCGATCGCCGAGAATCATCCTGAGGTCACGATCATCGTGCTGCTCATCGACGAGCGGCCGGAGGAAGTGACAGAGATGATCGCGAGCATGATACGAGCGGAGGTGATCAGCTCGACGTTCGATGAGGGAGCCGCCCGCCACGTCCAGGTCGCGGACATGGTTCTGGAGAAGGCGAAGCGGTTGGTAGAGAGCGGGAAGGACGTGGTGATCCTGCTCGATTCGCTCACGCGCTTCGGCCGCGCCCACAACACGGTCGCGCCGCAGTCGGGAAAGATTCTGTCCGGCGGCGTCGACGCGAGCGCGTTGCACAAGCCGAAGCGGTTCTTCGGCTCTGCGCGAAACATCGAGGGCGGCGGGTCGCTCACCATCATCGCCACCGCTCTCACCGAGACCGGATCGCGTATGGATGACGTGATCTTCGAGGAGTTCAAGGGAACCGGCAACATGGAGCTGGTTCTCGACCGCAAGATCGCCGACCGCCGGATCTATCCGGCGATCGACATCTTCCGCTCGGGCACGCGCAAAGAGGAGCTCCTGCTCAGTCAGGCCGAGATCAACCGGGTGATCCTGCTGAGACAGTTCCTCGCCGACATGCCGGAACCGGAAGCCATCGAGTTTCTCCTCAGACAGATGGCGAAGTCGAAGAACAACAAGGAATTCTTCACCCAAATGGCGCAGGGATAGGCAGCGTGAAGGCCGCCCTGGCTCGTTTTCTCGCGGTGGATTACGGGCGGAAGCGCATCGGCCTCGCGATCAGCGATCCCCTCGGCATGATCGCGTCGCCCGCTGGGTTCATCACCCGACGCGAAGGCAAGCGCCCGCCGATCACAAAGATCCTCGCGCGCGCTGCGGAGCTCGAAGCGGTAGGGTTCGTTTTGGGCCTTCCGCTCGACGGAGAGGGCAACGAGACCGATTGGACGGCCGAAGTGCGGGCTCTGGGGGCAGAAATCTCGAAACGTAGTGGCATGCCCGTTCGTTTTTATGATGAACGATTCACCACGGCGGCAGCATTGCGTACCGTACGAGAGATGGGAGAATCTACCCGCGGCAGGAAAGGCGACGTTGACTCGCTTGCCGCGACGATCCTCCTCCAGCATGCCCTCAATGTTCCGGACTGAGCTCCGCGCGGCATTCGCCGCGGGGTGCGTCGTGCTGGCCGCGTGCGGGCAGAAACCGTACGGACCATCCACGCGCGTTATCATCCCGAGAGGTGCGAGCTTCGCGGACGCGGCGGATTCGCTGTCGAAGGCCAATCTCGTCGGATGGCGCAAGATGTTCCGGGTGTACGCCCGCGCGACCGGCGGTGACCGCAACATCAAGCCCGGCACTTACCTGCTCAGGCACGGAACGCCGTGGAAGGACATCATCGCCGCGCTCAACGGCGGACACGGACTCGTCAACACGATCACGATCCCGGAAGGCTACACCATCGCGCAGATCACCCCGCTCCTCGCCAGGACGCTCAAGGTTCCCGCGGAATCGGTGCAGGCAGCGGTGCGGGATACTTCGCTGTTGGCCAGGCTAGACATCCCGACTCCTACGCTCGAGGGCTACCTCTTTCCCGATACGTACGCGTTTCCGGTGGGCACCACGGCGAGCCAGGCCGTGCACGAGATGGTTTACGATTTCGAGCGCCGCTGGAAACCCGATTGGGATGCAAAAGCCTCGGCGATGAAAATCAATCGCAACGACCTGGTGACGATGGCGTCGATCGTCGAGAAAG
>DATARP010000206.1:0-13371 GCA_036264075.1 Gemmatimonadaceae bacterium | reverse complement strand
ACGCGTGTCGAGTCTCCGGGATCCGGGCCGCGCTCTCATCGGGACGGGCTTTCCGTTCAAGACACTCAACATGTTGCCAGGGTACGTGTCGCAGTTCAGTTTGGTGATGCGGGGAACCGCCGGAATTCGTCGCGCGGGTTCGGCCGCACTCGATCTCTGCAACGTGGCGTGCGGGCGATTCGATGCGTTCTGGGAGCTGACGCTCGCGCCGTGGGACGTCGCCGCCGGTATGCTGATGGTGCAGGAAGCGGGCGGGATCGTCACTGATCTGGAAGGAAATCCGGCTCGGCCGGTCGCTGGAGCATTCGTCGCCGGAAACCCTGCCATGCATGCATGGCTTCTCCAAACCGTCAAACGCGCAAACGTGCTCATGGAAGAAACCGCATGAAACTGGTCGAATGCGTTCCGAATTTCTCAGAGGGCCGGCGGCCCGAAGTGATCGCGGCAATCCGCGACGCCATCGCGGCGGTCGAAGGAGTGTCGGTCCTGGACGTCTCATCCGACACGTCGCACAACCGCTCCGTCATCACGTTCGTCGCGCCGGTGGAAACGGCGGTTGACGCGGCCCTCGCGGGCATTCGCGTCGCCGCTGAGCGCATAGATCTCTGCAAGCACACGGGAGAGCATCCGCGCATTGGCGCGACGGACGTCGTCCCCTTCATTCCACTCGAAGGGTCCACCATGGAAGACTGCATCGCCCTGGCTCGCGCGCTGGGTGAGCGGGTGGGACGCGAGCTCAGAATTCCGGTCTATCTCTACGAGCGCGCGGCGGCGACTCCAGCGAGGGAGAATCTCGCTGACGTACGTCGCGGAGAATTCGAAGGATTGCGAGAGGAGCTGGGAAAGAACCCGGCCCGCAATCCCGATTTTGGACCGTCGCAGATCCATCCGACGTGCGGCGCAATCGCCATCGGCGCGCGGCCATTTCTCGTTGCCTACAACGTCTACCTCGGTCCCGCGTCCAATCTGCCGATCGCGAAGAGCGTCGCCAAAGCCGTGCGCGGATCGTCGGGTGGATTCAAGTACGTGAAGGGACTCGGGCTGGAGGTCGACGGACAGGCACAGGTGTCGATGAACCTGGTGGACACGGAGAAGACGCCGCTCCACACCGCCTTCGATTTCGTGAAGATGCGGGCGGAAGCGGAAGGGGCGAAGGTGACCTGGAGCGAGATCGTTGGACTCGTTCCTGAGCGGGTTTTGTTCGACGCTGCAGCGAGCCACCTTCAGCTCCGGCAATTCACGCCGAAGCACGTTCTCGAGCGCCAGGTTCGCGAGGTCACGAGTGGCGGCGAGAGTGTGAGCGCGTTCGTCGCCTCCGTTGCATCATCGAATCCGGTTCCTGGCGGAGGAAGCGTCGCGGCACACGCGGGCGCTCTGGCGGCAGCGCTCGCCCAAATGGTCGCTGGCCTGACCATAGGCAAGAAGAAGTACGCCGCCGTCGACGGGGAGATGAAGGAGGCCGCGCTCAAAGCGGTGACGCTCGGCAACACCCTCGCTCTGCTGGTGAAGCGCGACGCCGAGGCCTACTCCCACGTTTCGGAGGCTTACAAGCTTCCCAAGGAACCAGCCGACTTGGCAGCCCGCCGGGCGGAAGCTGTCACCGCCGCGCTGCTCACGGCAGCCGGGGTCCCGCTGGAAACCGCCCGCGCATCAGTCGAGGTCGCGCAGCTCGCGGTGACAGTAGCCGAGAAAGGAAATACGAACGCCGTGACGGACGCGGGCGTCGCGGCGCTTTTGGCTCAGGCGGCGTGCAGAGGCGCCGCGTACAACGTCAGAGTCAACGTGCAGGCGCTGGACGACAAGTCCAAAGGTGAGCCTTTGGCGCGCGAGGCAGATAAGCTGGTGAAGAAAGCGGCCGAGCTCGCGGAACGAGCTACCGCTGCGGTGGAGCGGGCTCTCTCGAGCTGAGCGCGGTGCCTAGGCCGGCAGCGCGGTCAGAACCCGGGGGCCGTTCTCAGTGATCGCGATGGTGTGCTCGAAGTGTGCGGAGCGGGTCCCATCCACGCTCACAACGGTCCAGCGATCGGGCATCGTGCGCGTTCCCGGCTTCCCAACATTCACCATCGGCTCGATGGCAATCGTAAACCCGGGCTGAAGCCGCTTTCCGTGCTTCGGCTTTCCGTAGTTGGGGACCTGCGGATCCTCGTGGAAGCCGATCCCTATCCCGTGCCCGACGAGATCCCGCACGACGCTGAATCCAGCCGCCTCGACGACTCCCTGCACCGCCGCCCCGATGTCTCCGAGGAAATTGTCCGGCGTAGCGGCTTCGATTCCGGCCGCGAGGGCACTCCGGGTGACGTCGAGGAGCTTCTTCGATTCGGCGTCGACTTTCCCCACGGCGACCGTGGTGGCTGAATCAGTATAGTAGCCGTCCAGCTTCACGCCGATGTCGATCGAGATGATGTCGCCCTCCTCGATGACGCGCTTCTTCGACGGAATACCGTGAACGATCTCCTGATTGATCGACGTGCAGATGCTCGCGGGAAAGTTGTAGAGGCCCTTGAACGCGGGCGTCGCGCCGGGATGGCTGCGGATGAAATCGTCGGCGATCTTGTCCAGGTCCATCGTCGTCATCCCTGGGCGAACGCTCTTCTCCAGCAGGCGCACCGTCGCAGCGAGTATCTCGCCGCCCCGAGCCATGATCTCGATTTCGCGTTGTGACTTGATCTGAATCATTTGCCGAGCGCCTCGAGCGCACGCGCGGTCACCTCGTCAACCGGACCGTCCGCGTCGATCTTGAGAACCTTCATCTTGTTGTCGCCGTACCAATCTATCACCGGCTCCGTCTGGGTTCGGTAGACCTCGAGACGATTGCGGATCGCTTCGGGCTCATCGTCCTTCCGGCGCACCAGCCTGCCGCCGCACTTCTCGCACTTGCTTCCTGCATCGCGGCCCATGTACGGTGTCTGGCAGCCCTCGCAGACCGTGCGCGTGCTCAGCCGCTTCACGAGCTCGTCGTCGTCGACGTCGAACAAGAGCACCTTGTCGACTTTCTTCCCGATTTCGGCGAGCGTGATGCCGAGTCCTTCCGCCTGGGGAACGGTGCGGACGGCGCCGTCGAGGATGGCTCCCTTCTTCGTGGCGGGGGATGTCATCACGTCCTGCAGGATGCCGAGGATCACCGAATCGGGCACCAGATCACCGCGATCCATGTACGCCTTCGCTTCTTTTCCCCGCTTGGTGCCATCGCGCACTGCGGCGCGGAGAACGTCTCCGGTCGCGATCTTCGGGATTCCCAGCCGCGCTGCGAGCTTGTCGGCCTGCGTGCCTTTTCCGGCTCCGGGAGGCCCAAGCAGGACGATTATCACGTAGCCCTGCCGGGGCTAGTAGGCGCCGCCGGCCTGCCGGCCGCGGAACCGCACGCGGCCCTTCTTCATGAAGCCGTCGTATTTGCGGAGCAGCAGATGCTGGTTGATCTGCGTCATGGTATCCAGCGCCACGCCGACGACGATGAGGAGCGACGTTCCACCGAAGCGGAAAGGCACGTTGATCAGGTCGGCGATGAACACCGGGAGGAGCGCAATAAAAGTCAGGAACAGAGCACCGGGGAACGTGATGCGCGACACAACGTGATCGATGTATTCGGCCGTCTTCGCGCCTGGCTTAACGCCGGGAATGAATCCACCCTGCTTCTTGAGGTTCTCGGAGATGTCGACCGGGTTGAAGATGATTGACGTATAGAAGTAGGTGAAGAATACGATCAGGACCGCCGACAATACGTAGTAGAGCCAGGTGCCCGGCGCGAAATACTCGGAGATGATTCTGGCGTTCTCGTTGCCGCTGAACTGGGCGATTGCGCCCGGCACGACGATCACGGATGAAGCGAAGATGATCGGCATCACGCCGGCGGCGTTGACGCGGAGCGGAATGAAATTCTTTGCGGCTTCACGCTGTCTGCCGCGAGCCATCGTCCGCTGCGGGATCTGGATCATGACCCTGCGCGCGGCCATCGTGATCGCGATCGTTCCAGCGACTACGGCAACCATGACGATCCCGAGAACTACAAGCGAGAACGGCCCGACCGCCTGCGTCTTGATGAAGCTGAACGTTCCGAAGATTCCCGGCCAGAACCGCTCGACGATCGAGAAGAAGATGATCAGCGAAGCGCCGTTGCCGAGTCCGCGCTCGGTGATCTGCTCGCCGAGCCACATGACGAACATCGCGCCGGTGGTGAGGACGAGCACCATCTGCAGCTTGAACCCGAATCCTGGATTGGCGACGGCGTTCTGAAGCGATGCGGTAAACAGCGCGAATCCCCAGCCCTGCACGACTGCGAGCACGACGGTGATGTAGCGCGTCCACTGCGTCACACGCTTTCTGCCCTCTTCGTCCTTTTGCATCTTCTCGACCGTCGGTATGACGACACCGGCGATCTGCATGAAGATACTGGCGGAGATGTACGGCATAATGCCGAGGGCGAAGACCGTCGCGTGCGAGAGTCCACCGCCGACGAACAGGTCGTAAAGCCCCAGCAAGCCGCCCTTTCCCTTGTTGGCAAAGAAATCCGTGAGAGCCACGACGTCCACACCCGGCGCGGTGATGTGCGCTCCAACCCTGTAGATCACAAGGCAGAGGAGCGTGAACATGATCTTGTCCCGCAACTCCGGGGTGTTGTAGATGTTGCTTACTGCCGCCGCGGGGGCTGATTGCGCCATTAGTTCTCTACTCGGCCTCCGGCCGCTTCGATTTTCTGTTTTGCACCAGCGCTCATCTTTATACCACGCACGGTGACGCCTTTCACCGCATCTCCGTTCGCGAGAAGCTTGGCGGGACCCTTCCCCTTTCGGATCAATCCCGCTTCGGCCAAAGACTCTTCGGTCACTTCAGCACCCTTCGGCAGGTGAGCGAGGTCGTCGAGACTGACGACCTGGTGCTCGATACGAAAGATATTCGTAAACCCACGCTTGGGGATGCGGCGCGTGAGGGGCATCTGGCCACCCTCGAACTGGGGCTTGCCGCCACCTGGTCCGTGGTGTCCCGAGCGCGCCTTGATTCCCTTGTGTCCCTTGCCCGACGTCTTGCCGGTTCCGGAGCCCGGGCCGCGCCCGATTCTCTTGCGGTTGCGGTGCGATCCGGAAGCTGGGGAAAGATTGTGCAGGCCGATTTTCTCGACGCTGCCGGGCTCTCCGAGCCGTTCCCGGCGTGTTGGTTTGTCTGCCACTCGTTATTCCTCTACCGGCGTCACTTCTACGAGGTGACGCACGTGTTTGATCTGTCCGCGCAGCGCGGGAGAATCCTGCTTGATCACTTCAGCCTGGTGATGCCGGAGACCTAGCGCCTCGAGCGTGCGGTTCATCCGCCACGAGTGGCCGATTCCGCTTCTCACCTGCTTGATCCGAACCTTTCCTTCAGTGATGGTCTCCTTCGCAGTCGTCTTGGGACCGCGAGTATTCCACCACACGTGTGTTCTAGGCATGTGCTACGGCCTCCTTCGACTTGGCGCGCGAGCGGTATCCAATGCTCGACACTTCCATACCGCGCTCGCGAGCGATTTGCTCCACGGTTGTGAGCTGCTGCAGTCCGTCCAACGCGGCCAGCACCATGTTGTGCGGGTTGGTCGAGCCCAGGCTCTTGGTCAGAATGTCCGCGATACCAGCGCATTCCATGATGGCGCGGACAGCGCCACCGGCGATCACACCAGCTCCCGGCGCAGCGGGCTTCATCAGGACCTTGCCAGCCCCGTGAGAGCCGACGACTTCGTGCGGTATCGTTCCGCCCGTCATCGGGATGCTGACCATGTTGCGGCGCGCGCCGTCGACGGCCTTGCGGACCGCCTCGGACACTTCGTTCGCCTTTCCAGTCGCAAAGCCAACGCGGCCCTGTCCATCCCCAACCGCGACGAGCGCGTTGAAGGAGAAGCGGCGTCCGCCTTTGACGACCTTGGCGACGCGGTTGATCGCGATCACGTTTTCGACGAGCTCGCTACCACCGTCGCCGCGGCCGCCATCACGGTCACGACCTTTGCCCTCACGGCCTCGTCCGCCGCGCTGACCACCTTCCCCACGCGCGCCGCCACCGCCGCCCTGTCCGCCACCGCCGCCACCTTGACCGCCGGCTCCGCGACCGCGCCCGGCACCACCGCCGCCAGGCCCACCGCGTCCGCCGCCACCACGACCGCCGCGTCCGCCGGCGCCGCCGCCACTGCGCGCGCTGCCGCCCGTGCGTGGACGCTCTACCGCCGGTTGCTCCGACGAAGCCGCTTCAGGATTCTCGTTTTCTGCCATTTATTAAAACTCCAGCCCGCCCTCGCGGGCTCCGTCGGCCACACCCTTCACGCGGCCGTGATATTTGTATCCAGCTCTGTCGAATACGACGCGCGTCACGCCGGCATCTTTTGCCTTCGCAGCAAGTCGCTTCCCAACTTCAACCGATCTCTCGGTCGGCTTTCCCTCGAGTCCTGAGTCCGTGACCGTCATGATCGTGCGCTGCGCCGTGTCATCCACAAGCTGCGCATAGATGTGCTTGATCGAGCGGTACACGACGAGACGCGGGCGCTCCGCGCTGCCAATCACTTTCTTTCTGAGTCTGAAGTGACGGCGCGTACGCAGCTGATCGCGCGACTTTGGTCTGGCCATCTTCGGCATTACTTACCTCCCGCCTTGCCAGCTTTGCGGCGGACCTGTTCACCAACGTATTTGACGCCCTTGCCCTTGTATGGCTCGGGTGGCCTGATGCTGCGGATCTCCGCCGCCACCTGACCGACGACTTCCTTGTTCGCGCCCTCGATGATGATCGAGGTTGGCTGCGGCGCGGAGAGCTTGATGCCCTTCGGCGCCTCGTATTTCACCGGATGCGAGAAGCCCAACGCGAGCTGCAATCCGTAAGGACGCGCGTCGGCCTTGTAGCCGACGCCGATCAGCTCGAGCTCCTTCCTGAAGCCCTTCGTCACACCCTCGACCATGTTGGCGACGAGAGTGCGGGACAGGCCGTGAAGCGCCTTGTGCAGATCCTCATCCGACGGGCGCTCGACAGTGATCTGGTTGTCCCTGAGCGTCACCTTCATCGCCGGGTGCAGCACGCGCTCCAGCTCGCCCTTCGGGCCTTTCACATGAACCTTGTTTCCTTCAACCGTCGCGGTCACGCCCTTGGGGAGCGGTACCGGGTGCTTTCCGATTCGTGACATGTCTATATCTCCTTACCAGACCAGCGCGAGGAGCTCGCCGCCGGTGCGGGCCTGCCGTGCCTGCCGATCCGACATCACGCCCTGCGACGTGCTGAGAATCGCCATGCCGAGCCCGTTGCGAACGCGCGGAATCTCCGCGACAGCGACGTACTTGCGAAGTCCAGGCGTGGATACGCGGCGCATCTCGCGAATCACGGGCTGGCCACCCTGCGCGTACTTCAGGACCACGCGCAGCGTCTGCCTGCCGTTTTCGTTGTCGAGCGTCTTGTAGTCTTGAATGAAGTTGTTCTCCTTCAGGATCTTTGCGATCTCCACCTTCAGCTTCGAGACCGGCATGTCCACGCGGCGGTGCTTCGCCCCACAGGCGTTGCGGATGCGCGTGAGCATATCGGCTATCGGATCGGTCATACTCATTAAATGATCTTCCTTAGTCCTACCGTATCCCGTTGCCGGGACGCGTAGAAGTGAATGGTTACCAGCTCGCCTTGCGAACGCCCGGGATGTAGCCCGAGAGCGCCATCTCTCTGAAACAGATTCTGCAGAGCCCGAACTTTCTCAGGAACGCGCGCGACCTTCCGCAACGACCGCAGCGATTGTGCTGCCGCACCTGGAACTTCGGCTTCCGCTTGTTCTTCTCCACCATGGCCTTACGCGCCATTACAATCTCTCTTGGCTGTTGGTTGACACTTACTGCTGCTGTGTGATGATTGGCTTGTCATCGCCACGGAACGGCATGCCGAGCTCGCGCAGTAGCGCGAACGCCTGGTCATCCTTGTTCGTGGTGCTGACGAAGGTGATGTCCATCCCGTGGATCTGCTCGACCATATCGTAGTTGATCTCCGGGAAGATCATCTGCTCCTTGACTCCCAGCGTGTAGTTCCCGCGACCGTCGAACGACCGCGTGTTGAGACCGCGGAAGTCGCGAATGCGCGGAATCGCCACAGTGATGAAGCGGTCCAGGAACTCCCACATCCGCGCGCCGCGCAACGTCACGGCGCAGCCGATCTCCTGCCCTTCTCTCAGCCCAAAGTTGGCAATCGACTTCTTTGCCTTCTTCTTGACAGGGCGCTGGCCGGTGATGATCGCGAGCTCGTTGACCACCGTGTCGAGAACTTTCGCGTTCTTGATCGCCTCGCCCACGCCACAGTTGATCACGATCTTCTCGAGCGTCGGAATCTGGTGAGCGTTCGTGAACCCGAACTGGGACTTGAGACGCTCCCGCACCGTGCCCTCGAAGTAGATCCGCAGGCGTGGCGGAGGAACAGGAAGGTCCTTACCTGTGTGCTCTACCTGAACCTGCTCCTTTACCTCACGCTTCTTCGGCTGCTTCTTCTCTTTGGTTGCCATTTATCTGGTTCCTCGCTCAGCGCACGCGGGGAATCGGTTCCCCGTTCTTCGCGCTGACGCGCTCTTTGGTTCCATCTTCGTCGATGCGCGACTTGGTCCGCGTCGGGCGGCCGGACTTCGGGTCGAGCAGCATCACGTTCGAGGAGTGCACCGGTGCCGGCGCTTCTCTGATTCCGGACTGCTCGTCGGCCGTACGCGCCTTGCGGTGCATCTTCACGAGGTTGATGCCCTCGATAAGCACGCGACCCGTCTTCAGAAAGACGCGGATCACCTTGCCTTCCTTGCCCTTGTCTTCGCCGCGCATCACGCGCACGGTGTCACCCCTCGACACGTGCACCTTCATCCGCTTCGAATTCTCGGCGTGCCGCGCGTGCAGACGCTTTCCGGCGGTCTTCTTGTACTTGAGAACTCTCACTTTACAACACCTCTGGAGCCAGGGACACGATCTTCATGTACTTCTTCTCGCGGAGCTCGCGCGCCACGGGTCCGAAGATACGGGTCGCTCGAGGCTCACCCTGTTCGTTGATGATGACTACTGCGTTCTCGTCGAAGCGGATGTAGGAGCCGTCCTTGCGGCGGGTCTCTTTCGCGGTGCGCACCACCACTGCGCGCGCCACGTCCGACTTCTTAACCGTGCCATTCGGCAGCGCGTTCTTCACGGCGACGATGACTACATCGCCGAGCGTGGCGTAGCGCCGGCGGGTTCCGCCGAGCACGCGGATCACGAGCGCCGTTTTCGCGCCCGAGTTGTCCGCTACCTTGACCACAGATTCCTGCTGAATCACTGTCCGTCTCCGTTAACGTGCACGTTCGATGATTTCGACCACGCGCCACCGCTTGTCCTTCGACAAGGGCCGGGTCTCCATGATGCGGACGGTATCGCCCGTTTTGGCCTCGTTCTGCTCGTCGTGCGCTTTGAGCTTCCTGGTGCGGCGGACCATCTTGCCGTACACCGGATGCTCCACTCTGCGCTCGATCGAGACCACGACGGTCTTCATCATCTTGTCGCTCACGACCAGGCCCACTCGCGTCTTTCGCGAGGTACGCTCGACCGCGGTGCTTCCTTCGCCCCTCTTCGCCAATTCAGCCATTAAGCCCTCTTACTCCTTTTCGCACGGTTCGTCGCGGTTGCAGCTTTGCGCCCGGTTCTCCCCGTCACACGTCTCGCCTTCACTTGCTTAGGAGCGGTCGACCGCGCCTCAGCTATACCAATGATCTTTTCGCGCAACACGGTGTTGAGCCGCGCGACGTCCCGCCGAATCACCCGCAGCCGGAGCGGGTCGTCGAGGGTGCGCGTGCCGGATGCGAGGCGCAGGTTGAACCGCTCTCTCTCCAGCTCGGCGATGCGGGAATTGATGTCCGCTTCGCTCATCTCACGAATGTCTTTAGCCAGCATCTGTGTGCGCCTCCTCACGTGCCACGAACTTCGACTTGACTCCAATCTTCGCTGCGGCCAACGCCATTGCCTTCTTGGCGATGTCCAGCGTTACGCCCTCGAGCTCGAACATCACTCTGCCGGGCTTCACCACCGCCACCCATCCTTCCGGAGAGCCCTTTCCCTTACCCATGCGGGTCTCGGCGGGCTTCTTGGTGATCGGCTTGTCGGGGAAGATCCTGATCCAGACCTTTCCGCCGCGCTTGATGTGCCGCGTCAGCGCTACACGGGCCGCTTCGATCTGGCGGTTGGAAACCCAGCCGGGCTCCAACGCCTTGAGACCGTAATGGCCGAAGGACACTTCGCTGCCACGAGTGGCAAGGCCCTTCGTGCGGCCCTTGAATCTCTTTCTGAACTTTACGCGCTTGGGACTGAGCATTTTCTATATCCTCAGACGCCAGTCGAGTAGGTCTTGCCGCGGCGATCTTCCACGATCTCGCCCTTGAAGATCCAGACCTTCACACCGATGGTGCCGAAGGTGGTCTTCGCGGTCGACGTCGCGTAGTCGATGTCGGCGCGCAGCGTATGAAGCGGCACACGACCCTCGTGATATCCCTCGACGCGCGCGATCTCGGCGCCGCCCAGGCGGCCGCCGCACTTGATCTTGATTCCGCCCGCTCCCATGCGCATGGCGCTCTGCACCGCGCGCTTCATGGCGCGGCGGAACGAAATGCGCTGAGCCAGCTGGTTCGCGATGTTGTCGGCGACGAGCTGTGCATCGAGCTCGGGACGCTTGATCTCTTCGACGTTGATTCCAACTTCCTTGCCGGAGAGGCGCGAGAGCTAGTCACGGAGCTGATCCACTTCTGCTCCCTTCTTGCCGATGACGACGCCCGGGCGTCCGGTGTGAATCGTCACCACTACCTTGCCCGGCTTCCGCTCGATGCGGATGTCGGCAATGGCAGCGTGACCGAGCCGCGCCTTCAGGTACTTGCGCAGGAGCTCGTCCTCGCGCAGAAGCGCGGGGAAGTCGCGGTTCGCGTACCACTGCGATCTCCAGGTCTTGGAGATGCCGAGGCGGAAGCCAATCGGATGTGTTTTCTGACCCATTAACGTTTACCCTTTGAGGAGCCCGAAGCCTTCGCCGTCGAACGCTCCGCACTCGATGCGGGGCGCGTGGCGGCTCGGATCTTCGCTTCGCGAGCGTCGAGAACGATCTCGACGTGACTGGTTCTCTTTCTGATCGGTGTGGCGCGCCCTTGCGCTGCCGGCATGAACCGGCGGAGCGCTGGACCCTCGTTCACGATGGCGTGGCTGATGAAGAGCGTGTCGACGTCGATCGACTCGCTCCCCTCTCTCGACTTGAATTCAGCGTTGGCTACGGCCGAGTTCAGCACCTTCTCGATCTGCTTCGCCGCGTGCTTCTTGGAGAAGCGGAGAAGACCAAGCGCTTCGTTCACATCCTTGCCGCGGATCTGATCGATCACGAGACGCATCTTGTACGGCGACTGGCGCGTGGTGCGCTGAATGGCGTGGGAGACTCCCTTCCGCTCAGCGGCGTGGCGCTCTTTCCGGAGCTGGCTTCTCTGGCTCATTTGACCGCCGCCTGGCCCCTCGCCGGGGTCTTACCGGAGGAGGAAGGCCCTTCGCCGCCAGTCGTCGCGACTCCGCCCGCCTTCTTGTCCGTCGGCTTGGCCGCGCCGGTGTGGCCGCGGAAGAGACGGGTTGGCGCGAACTCGCCGAGCTTGTGGCCGACCATGTTCTCAGTCACGTAGACCGGGATGAACTTGTTGCCGTTGTGGACCGCGAAGGTGTGACCGACGAAGTCGGGAACGATCGTGCTCGACCGCGCCCACGTCTTGATCACACGCTTTTCGTTCTTGCCGTTCATGCCCGAGACTTTCGTCATCAACGCGTCTTGGACAAAGGGACCCTTTTTGATACTTCTTGCCATATCCGATTCCCAGAATTGGTTGCGAGCCTACTGCGTTGCCTTGCCGCGCTTCCGTCCGCGGACGATAAGGCGCTGCGATGGCTTCTTCTTGTTGCGCGTCTTCACGCCTTCCTTGTTGCCCCACTTGTCGACGACGTTGCGTCCGCCGCGCGTACGACCACCGTGCGGGTGATCGACCGGGTTCATGACTTCGCCGCGAACCTTCGGACGCTTGCCCATCCACCGGCTCTTGCCAGCCTTACCCGCGGACAACAGCTCGTGCTCGGCGTTGCCGACCGTGCCGACCGTCGCCAGACACTTCCCGTGAACGAGACGCATCTCGGTCGACGCCATGCGGAGCGTGACGTACTCGCCTTCCTTGGCGACGACCTCGAGCGACGTTCCGGCGGACCGCGCCATCTGTCCGCCCTTGCCCGGCTTGAGCTCGACGTTGTGCACGTCGGTTCCCAGCGGAATCTCCATCAGCGGCAGCGCATTCCCGACGCGGCTGTCCGAGCCGGGGCCTGAGACGATCTTGTCCCCGACAGACAGTCCCTTCGGGTGGAGGATGTAGCGCTTCTCGCCATCTTCGTACTCGACGAGAGCAATCCGCGCCGTGCGATTGGGATCGTACTCGATCTCTCGCACCGTCGCCGACATGTTGAACTTGTTGCGCTTGAAGTCGATGATCCGATACATGCGCTTGTGACCACCGCCGATGCGGCGCATGGCGATGTGACCGTGATTGTCGCGCCCGCCACTCTTCGTGAGCGGCTCCATCAGCGACTTCTCGCCGAAGTTCCGCGTGATCTCCGAGAAATCGGCGACCGAACGCGAGCGTGAGCTCGGGGTCACAGGCTTGAATTGACGAATTGCCATCTGCTATGCCTCGAAAATGTCGATCGAGTCGCCGTCTTTCAGCGTCACGATAGCTTTCTTCCAGTGTGGACGACGTCCCACGACCTGGCCCACGCGACGATCCTTGCCGCGGTGGTTCGAGGTCCAGACGCCGGTGACCTTCACGTTGAAGAGCTCCTCGATCGCCAGCCTGATCTGGGTCTTCGTCGCTTCCGGGTGCACGCGGAACGTGTATTCACCACGATCCTGATACGCCGACGAGGTTTGCTCGGTGACGATCGGGGTGATGATGGTGCGGGTTATAGTTGGCATCTCTTACTTCCCCTTCTTTTTGCCAGCGGACTTCTTCGCCGAGGTCTTCTTGGCGCTCTTGGCGGCTTTCGGCTTGGCGGATCTGCCTGCTGCCTTCGCGCCCTTTCGGGCGGCCTTGTGGGCGCTGGCGCTCTTGGCCTCTGCTTTCGCCGTCTTTCGCTCGGCTTTCTCCGCGCCGCGAGACTTGGTCTCGGACTTCGGACGGGCCGCGCGCGGCTTCTCTTCAACCGCGCTCAGCTCGTAACCAAGCGCGTTGGATTCGATCAGGACGACATCGGACCAGAGAATGTGGTACGTCGAAACGTCGGCGTACGGCATCACGTGCGTCCGCTGCAGGTTGCGCGCGCTAAGAAACACGTTGTGCTTCATGCCGTCGGTCAGGATCAGAACCTTTCTGTCGGTCACGCCGAGCGCGCCGAGCAG
>DATARP010000138.1:0-7537 GCA_036264075.1 Gemmatimonadaceae bacterium | reverse complement strand
CAATGGGTGCTACCTTGGGCCTCGTCAACAATTAAAGGCCATTCTGGCCAGGAGGCTGCTCATGTCTGATCTCACCACTTCCAAAACGGGGCGCCGCGGTTTTCTTGGCGGACTCGCTGGGGTCGCCGCAGCCGCCGGTCTGAGCGGTGTGTTCCCGTCGAGGCTCCGCGCGGAGGATGGGCGGGGCGAGCGTACTCTCGACGCCGCGCTCGATGCATGGTTCGGAAGGATCACGGGAAAGCACCGCATAATCTTCGACGCGCCGGAGCCGAACAGCGGAATGGCGGCGATCTGGCCCCGCGTCTATCTGAACAGCATGCAGGCCACTTATCCGGGTACGGCCACCGCCGTGGTCATCCTGCGGCACGCGGCAATTCCACTCGCGATGAGCGACGCGCTGTGGGCCAAGTACCATTTCGGTGAGATGTTCGGCATCAAGGATGGTGACGTACCCGCCACACGGAATCCCTACGCCGTGATCACCGGGCTACCGATCCCAGGCCTTGGCATCTCCGAGCTGCTCAAGTCAGGAGTTCTCGTCGGCGTATGCGATGTCGCGCTCACGGTCTTTAGCAGCGGCGCAGCCCAGAAGATGGGCCTCAACGCCGACGCGGTTAAAAAGGAATGGATCGCCGGGCTGATGCCGGGAGCGCAGGTCGTGCCGTCCGGTGTCCTCGGCGTGGCGCACTCGCAGGAGCTGGGGTGCGTGTACTGTTTCGCTGGGTAGGCGCTCGCGCGACATGATGGCTCTCGCTGCGACCGTGAAATAATCGCGGTCGCAGCGCCCTTCCGATACAACAAATCCTCAGGTCGAAATAGCTTCGGCTCGGCCTGATTGCGCACGTCCGCTGACGTGGATAGGCTTCGAGTACCAGCCTTCCGCGCGACCAACTCCCGCCACCGTCGAACATGCCAGCCACCAAAGCGTACGCGGCCCAGGGCCCGACAACGCCCCTCGCTCCTTTCCAGATCGATCGCCGCGAAGTCCGGCCGAACGACGTGCAGATCGAGATCCTCTACTGCGGCGTGTGCCACTCCGACATCCACATGGCACGCAACGAGTGGAAGCAGACGATCTATCCCGTCGTCCCCGGGCACGAGATCGTTGGGAGAGTCACCGCCGTCGGAAACAAGGTCACGAAATTCAAGCGCGGCGAAGTCGCCGGCGTCGGAGTCATGGTCGACTCGTGCCGCGTCTGCGTCAACTGCAAGCAGGGTCTCCAGCAGTATTGCAAAGTGGGAATGGTCGGCACGTACAGCGCCCGCGAGAAAGACGGCAGCGTCACCCAGGGCGGTTACTCGAAGCAGATCGTCGTGGACGAGAACTACGTCCTGCGCATTTCCGAAAAGGCGAAGCTCGCCGAAGTCGCGCCACTTCTTTGCGCGGGCATCACGACCTACTCCCCGCTCCGCCACTGGAAAGTCGGCAAGGGCCACAAGCTCGGCGTGGTCGGACTCGGCGGACTTGGCCACATGGCCGTGAAGCTCGGCGCTTCGTTTGGCGCCGAAGTGACGATGCTCAGCACTTCGCCGAGCAAGGAGAAGGACGCGCGGCGTCTGGGTGCGCACAATTTCGCGCTGACAACCGACGTCGCGCAGCTGAAGAAACTTGCCGGATCGCTCGACTTCATCATCGATACCGTTTCGGCGAAGCACGACTACAACCTGTATCTGAGCTTGCTCGACACCGACGGCGTGATGATGTGCGTCGGCGCACCGCCAACGCCGGCCGAGGTGGCGGTGTTCACTCTGATCGGCAACCGGCGCAGCCTCTCGGGGTCCGGCATCGGCGGCATTCCCGAGACCCAGGAGATGCTGGACTACTGCGCGAAAAACGGGATTACCTCCGACATCGAGATGATCGACATCGCGTCCGTCAACAAGGCGTACGAACGGGTCCTGAAGAGCGACGTGCGCTACCGCTTCGTGATTGACATGGCCACGTTGAGCTGAACGTCGCGTGCCGAAGCGCCTGCTCCTCTTCCCTGCATCGATCGCGCTCCTGGCCGGCGCGATCGTAAGCTGCAAGAGCGGCGTCAGCCCGCATTCCGCCGCGCCTCGAACCTACCGAATGGGCTTTTCCGCTACCCCGCCGCGCCTCACGGTCCAATCGGTGTTGCAGACAATCGAGGCGTGGCGGCCCCACGCTGACATCGCGCAAATCACGCAGGGCGTTCCATGGAAGTCGCTTCTCGCGGATACGAGCGCCGCCCTGCTCGTGCGGCGCGACCTGCAGCAGCTCGCGGCGCTGTATCACAGCCGTGGACTTCCTCTGCTCATCCAGATCGATGTCACCGATGGACTCGCGCGCGATCGCGAAGCGCCAGAGCTCGTCGCACTCGGCCGGAGCATCGCGGAGCCGGCGGTGCAGCAGAAATATCGTGAGTATCTCGCGGCAGTCGACAGTATTCTCCACCCGGAGTATCTCGGCCTGGCGATGGAAGTGAACCTGGTCCGCGCGATTGCGCCGGCTGGTATATACGCGGCCGTAGTCACGATGGCCGCGGGAGGAGAAGCCACCCTCGTCGCGCAGGGCTCGGCGGCCAAACGCTTCGTCTCGGTGCAAGTGGAAACCGCGTGGGGTCGGCTTCCAAACACAGGGCACTTTGTCGGGATCGCCACAGAGCGCGCTGACTTTCCATTTATCACTGCGCTCGGCCTCTCTTCGTATCCGTTTCTAGCCGCTTTCGCCAATCCCGGCGATGTTCCGATCGACTACTACGCGCGCATCAATGAATCGAACGCGACGCAGCTGCCAATGCTTGTCGTCGAAGGGGGATGGTCGTCGGGCTCGGTGACGGGCGTGACATCGTCGCCACAGCAGCAGGCGCTCTGGATCAGCCGGCAGATGGAGCTCGCGGACCGCGCATCGCTGGTCGCGGTCACCCAGATTTCGTTCACCGACCTCGATCTGAGCACATATCCCGTACCTTCGGGATCGATCCTCCCGCTATTCGCGCAGCTCGGCCTCGTGGACGTCGATTTCAACCCCAAGCCCGCATTGGCGGAGTGGGATCGCGCCTTTGCGAGGCCGTTGCGGATAAATTGATGCATGCACAAAACCGCATCCAATCGATCGCCCCTCCCCGACTCGGGCGGCAACTCGATCGCCGAGCGACTACGCGCAGCCGCTGACCTGCTCGAGACGATCGTCGCCGATCGTTCCCTGCTCGCAGACATCCCGGAGCCCGATCGCAACAGGCTGCTGAACGCCGCCGGCCGCATCTCGCGCCCGGACGCCTTAAGCCGCCGCCAGCTGCTCAAAGTCGTCAAGCGAAAGAAGAGAGCCGAGAAGGTGGAACGGTCCGAGAGCGTCCTCGCGGCGACGGGAATTCGCAAGCTGCGCCGCGAGCCGGTCTTCATCACGTCGCCGAACATCTATCCGCCGAAACCAAAGGAGCTGCTCACCAGTGGCGATCCCGCGCCAGAGACCGAGGAGCCGCGGAAATGCTACGTCTGCAAGAAGGAATTCTCGACGGTCCACCATTTCTACGACCGTCTGTGTCATACCTGCGCCGAGGAGAATTTCGCGAAGCGGACGGAGCTCGCGGACCTGAGTGGTCGCGTCGCGCTCCTCACCGGCGGCCGCGTGAAGATCGGCTACCAAGCGGGGATCAAGCTCCTCCGCGCGGGCGCGCGTCTCATCGTCACCACGCGGTTCCCCCGCGACTCAGCCATCCGATATGCGCGGGAGCACGACTTCAGCGACTGGTCCGACCGGCTCGAGATCTATGGACTCGACCTGCGGCACACACCGAGCGTGGAAGCATTCTGCAAGGAAGTCCTGGCGACGGAACAGAGACTGGACTTCATCCTCAACAACGCGTGCCAGACGGTTCGTCGCCCCGACGATTTCTACGAGCACATGCGGGAAACGGAAACGGCGGCGCTAAGCTCGATGCCCGCGCACGTCCGCGGGCTGATCGGCAAATATGAAGGCGTGAACGCAGGCGATACGACCCGGAAGTCGGAGGTCGCGCTCCTCTCGCGCGGCCTTCAGGAGGAGAGCGAGTTCTTTCCGCGCGGCCTCCTCGACCAGGATCTTCAGCAGATAGATCTGCGCGGGCGCAACTCGTGGCGCCTGCTGCTGGCCGAAGTCCCGTCGGTGGAGCTGCTCGAGGTTCACCTCGTGAATGCGATCGCGCCGTTCATCCTCAACGCGCGGCTCAAGCCGTTGATGACGCGGACGCCGGAACGCGACAAGCACATCGTCAACGTGTCTGCGGTCGAGGGACAATTCTATCGCTCGCACAAGACGATTCGTCATCCGCACACGAACATGGCAAAGGCGGCGCTCAACATGATGACGCGTACTTCGGCTGCTGACTACATCGCCGACGGGATCCACATGAACAGCGTCGACACAGGCTGGGTCACGGATGAAGATCCCGAGGAGATCGCCGCGCGGAAAACGGCCGAGCACCGATTCCATCCGCCGCTGGACATCGTGGACGGCGCGGCGAGAATTGTCGACCCGATCATTTCCGGGTTCAACACCGGCGTTCACATCTGGGGTAAGTTCCTCAAGGACTACCGTCCGACCGACTGGTAGGTCGCACGAAAGACGATGTCGTCACCCCAAACGACGGGCTCCGCGCCGAGGGAATCCGCGAAGATCGGTCCCGATGATCCTCGGTATCTCGCGGTAGTCGACAAGCGCTTCAACAAGCGGTTCCGCGGAAGCCCGGACTACGTGCGGATTGTCAGCACGCCCGACCAGGTGGTGTCGGCGGTGCAGGACGCGGTGAATGAAGGACGTCGGCTCGCCGTGACGAGCGGCGGGCACTGCCTCGAGGGATTCGTCTCCGATCCCGAGGTGCGCGCGGTCATCGATGTCTCGCCGATGAAGCGCGTGTACTACGATGCGCAAAGGCGCGCCATCGCTGTCGAAGCCGGCGCCACCGTCGGCGAGACGTTCAAAACTCTGTTCGAGAAGTGGGGCGTCGTGATACCGCTCGGGGAGTTTCCGGAAATCGGGATGGGCGGCCACGTGCCTGGCGGCGCCTTTGGATTCCTTTGCCGCGAATTCGGCCTCGCCGCGGATTATCTGTACGCGATTGAGGTCGTCACCGTCGACGACCGCGGGCGGGCGCGCACTGTGGTGGCGACGCGCGAAGCGTCCGATCCGAATCGCCAGCTGTGGTGGGCGCATACCGGCGGCGGCGCGGGCAACTTCGGCGTCGTGACGACGTTCTGGTTCAGAGCACCCGACGCATCAGGCGAAGATCCAGCGACGTTGCTGCCGCGTGCGCCGGAATCCATCACGACGTTCAGGGCAGAATGGAGCTGGAGCGACATCAACGAGCCGACGTTTCTGCAGCTCCTGAGAAATCACGGAACCTGGAGCGAGCGAAACAGCGATGTCGATTCGCCGAACGCTTCGCTCTGGACTCTGCTGATTGTCCATCGCAAGCAGCTCGGCAAAATCATCCTGCGAGGTCTGAGCACGGCTGGCGTCGCGGCGGAGCGACAGATCGACGACTATCTCGCGGCGCTGAGCGAGGGAATCAAGACACCGGAGGGCCGAGAGACTGCGACGATGTCGTGGCTGGATTTCGCATTGAATCCGTTCCCCGATTTGTTCGCCGCGCCACCGGGCGGGGTGAGCGCCAAGGTGAAGGACGCCCTGCTTCGAAAACGTCTCACCGATCGGCAGATCGCCGTCGCATATGACTATATGACGCGCACCGACTACGATGTGATGGGCGGTGTAATCGGATTCGCGACCTACGGCGGGCGCATCAATGCCATGGCATCGGACGCGACGGCGTCGGCGCAGCGTGGGTCGATCTTCGATATGGCCTGCAACACTGGGTGGGTCGATCCTCAGGATGCCGAGAAGAATCTGGCGTGGGTGCGTGCGTTCTATCGCGATCTTTTTGCAGAAAGCGGTGGTGTGCCGACGCCGGGCGACGCGTATGAAGGCGGGTTCATCAATCATCCCGACACAGATTTAGCGGATCCGGCTATGAACACATCAGGCGTGCCGTGGCACACGCTGTACTACAAGGAGAACTACCCGCGCCTGCAGAAGATCAAGTCGCGCTGGGACCCGCGAAACGTGTTTCGCCACGCGTTGTCCATAACATGCATCTAGGTTCAAAGAGTAAACGGATTCGGCGTACACCCCTTGTACCTAGATGCCAGCCCGACGACCGCTGGACGCGCGAGCAGGAATCCGGGCGAAGTTTTCATCGACTCTTAATCTCCCGTTCACGCTCCGATAATCCGTTCTTCGTAGAGTTCGGCACTTCAATGTTGTGGAGCGCAACCGATGCGTCGTCGTCTCTCGCTGGCCCTCCTCGCGGTTTTCGTTGTCATTGCAGCTGTTGTATCCAGCCGCCATATCTCCTCCAGAAACCGGACGATGCGCAGAGTCGCCGCGGCTGGCTCACCGCGGGACAGCGCCGCCGAAGCCGACGCTCGGCAGGCTGCCGATACGATGTGCTTCGCTTCACGCCTGTTCCTTCCTTGTGATCCACGGTGAGTGAGCCCGCGGCATCGCGTGGATCCAACAATCGATCGGATCAGTCTTGTCGCGATACGACTCGGAAGCAACCATCATATTACGCTCACCGGGAAGGATGAACGATGAATGCGACGGGTCGCCTGAAATGGTTCTGGGTCGTATTGCTCGTGGCAGGCGTGTACCTCATCTCCGGTCTCGTCTCCGCTGCGCTGGCTGGAAATGCCGGATCCAGTCAGGCGCGACAGGCGTGGCGCCTGGCCGCGTGGGTGATCAGCGCGATCGTGTTTGCGGCGCACATATACTACGAACAGGTTCGACTTCGCAGCTCCCCGCGAACGACAGCCTGGCACGCAGCGCTGGCGGTCGGCCTCGCCGGTTTCGGATTGGCAGTCTCGGCAAGTATGCACGGGCACGCCACGAATCACCCCTTCCCCGTTAGTGCACTCGTGATATGGCCGGTCATGACCGCGCTGCCAGCATTTCTGGTCGCGCTGGTCGTAGCAGTTGTGCTCTCGCGAGCGGGCCATAAAGTTTAAATGCAGGAGGCATCATGACCACCAAATTGGCCGACGCCTATCTTCGGAACACACTCCGCACTTACCGCACGTACAAGGAGATGGCCGAGAAGGCGATCGCACAGGTCGAGTCCGACGAAGACCTGAACCGCGAGCTCGACGAGAACTCGAACAGCATCGCGATCATCGTCAAGCACATGTCCGGCAACCTTCGCTCGCGCTTTCGCGACTTCCTGACGTCCGACGGCGAAAAGCCCGACCGCAACCGGGACTCGGAGTTCGAGAGCGAGACACCCGCCACGCGCGAGCAGCTACTGCGCTGGTGGAACGACGGTTGGCAGGTTGCGTTGAATTCGATCGAGGCATTGTCCGCTGACGATCTCGAGCGCACGGTGCGAATCCGCGGAGACGAGATGCTCGTCGTCGAAGCGCTCAACAGATCCGTGACGCACGCGGCCTACCACGTCGGGCAGATCGTCTACCTCGCCCGCTACTTCGCGTCGTCCGATTGGAAGACGCTGAGCATTCCGAGAAAGGAGCGCACGTCGGACGC
>DATARP010000123.1:0-14002 GCA_036264075.1 Gemmatimonadaceae bacterium | reverse complement strand
CCGTCCGAGATCCTGGAGCGCAATGCCCTTTGCCAGGCGCAATTTTACGGTGGTTGCGCGATCCTCAGACGCCGACGCCTCGGAGAGACCGACTTCGTAATGCGCGAGAGCGTCCGCGTATTTCCCGCTCCAGTAGCAGGCGAGACCCATGCGGTGCTCGATGTCGGCGACCTTCCCCTTCTCGCCACGCGCGATCGCATCTTCGCGCGCGCGGATCCACAGGCTCATTGCCGCTTCGTACTCGCCAAGTCGCTGCCGAATGCGCGCGAGGGTCAAGAGAATTTCCTCGCGCGGCGCATCGCTTATGGTTGGGTCCTTGTCCAGATGCTCCAGCGCGGCCGCCAGATAGTTTGCAGCCTCCCGGTTTGCGTACCGCTCGATTGCGCCCCGCCCGGCGGCGTACAGATATCGCACCGCTTTCCGGGCCAGCGGCTGGGAGTGCGCGCGCGCGAAATGGAGCGCCAGCTCGTCGGAGTGCGAAAGAGCGGCCTCTCCGTAGCCTTCTTCCAGGGCTTTAGCCACCGTCGCGTGCAAAGTTCTCGCGCGCGCCTGTCCGAGCTCGGAGTAAATCACTTGTTGCAGCAATGGGTGCGTAAAGTCGTAGGAGATCGCATCTACGCTCCCGGTCTCCTCGAGGACGCACTGGGCGAGCAGCTCGTCGAGCCCAGCGATGATCTCCGCGTCGGACATTCCGGAAACTCTCGCAAGGGTGTCGTGCGCAGTGCGCGCGCCGATGACCGCCGAGAGATTCGCCAACTTGCGCGCGCCGGTAGAGAGCCGATCGACCCTCGCCTCGACCGCGTCCCTGATGGTAGCGGGCATTTGAAGCGTTTCCATCTCCCACCCAGTCCATCGAGCATCACGCTTCACGAGCGCACCGGAATCGACGAGAGCTTTCAGCGTTTCCCCGACGAAGAAAGGGTTGCCGCGCGTCCAGTCGTACAGCATCGCGCAGAAGTGACGCGTGGCATTCTTGTCCACTTCGAACGTCTGTTGGACGAGGTCCTCCACATCTGCGATCTGGAGCGGCGCCAGCCTTTGCACCGTGAGCACGCCGAGCCCCAGCAAGGATTGCTCGGTGCTCCTCAGCACCGGGTTCGAGTCGCGCTCGGCTTCGTTGTAGGTGCCGAGGAGGACGATTTTCTGCCCCTCGATCTGCCGCGCCACGAAATGCAGCAGCTCGAGCGACGATGCGTCCGCCCACTGAAGATTCTCCAGCACGATGAAAAGAGGCTGCTTCGCCGAGAGTCGCCCCAGAAACTGGGTGAAGTTCCAGAGCAGACGCGCTTTCAGCTCGGCGGGGGCGGCGCCGGCGGAGGCGTGCTCCCTTTCCCCTCCCGCGCCCAGCCCCGGAAACACGTAGCTGAGCTCGGCCGCGCCGCCGCGTGTGAGAACGGCGAGAGTACCGGGCTCGAGCTTTCGGACCAGGGGTATGAGCGCGTCGGAAAAGAGCGCGTACGGAACTCCGGTTTCCACTGGATAAGAGCGTCCGATCGCCACGGTCCAGCCACGTCTGGCGGCGCGTTCGGCGGCCGCTGTAGCCAGCCGGGTCTTTCCGATTCCACCCTCGCCGACGAGAAACACCGAGCGCCCCGCGCCCTTGGCGGCCTCGTCGATCGTTCGCGACAGCAGCGCGAGCTCAGCGCTCCGGCCGACGAGGAGGGCTTCGTCTGGCTTGGGCATGGCGCCTAATGTACGAACACCAGTTTTTTGGAGCCAGCTTTGCGCTAGCGGGTCACTTCCTGATCGACCGGACCGAGCGCGATGCCGCGCCACTCACGCGTCCAGACCTTGAACCGCGACTCACGCGCCTGTCTTCCGAGACCGACGACGAATCTCACCTTCATCGGCGACTCGAGCGTTCTGTTGAACACGACGCGACCGTTTCCCGAAAAGGTGGTCCCGGGAACTTCGAATTGCACGAGACGGTTCGGGGGAACCGGCACTTCCATGAGCAGGCGGGCGCCTCTCGGGCTCACGTCCTCGAGCAGAGCGAGACCTTCGGTCGGTGGCTCACCTTCGTCTCCCTCAATCACGACGCGCGCGGGCAGCTGCACGAAGAATCTCTTCTCTCCACGGATGTTGGCCATCATCTCGACGGCTCTGTTGAAAAGATTGAGTGACTGACGGTACGTCATCCGCCACATGGGAACCGAGTGATGCGTGCAGTGCAGCTCGATTGCATCCCTCGTCTCGACCGGTAGATCGTCGAACTGAACCCCGTGCGTGTAGATCGGGTTGTTGCCCGTATAGGTCTTCTCGATGTGCATCACTTTGCCACTCACATCATATGTACCTTGCGCGAGCGGAAGTGCGATGCGGACCGTTGCGCCCTTGGGCAGCGCGAACGACGCGCGAAATGCCAGACCACCAGGATTGAGATCCTGCGTTAACGCGAGAAGTTCCTTGTATTGTCTGCCCTCCGCATCCGTCGCGTCCACGATGATCGGGAACGCATCGATGAAGCGGTGATCGATGCGCTGCTGGCGCGAGGCTCGGCTCTGCAGAACAACGAATCCCGCGAAGTAGATATTCCACGCGATCCAGAATCCGTTCAGCCAGAACGCGAGCGACGACCAGCCCGGCGCGTGGTAATTGACCCAGCCATAATGGAACGCCAGGGTTGCCCAGATCAGCGATGCCACCGACAGAATCAGAAGGAACAGCTGGGGGGCGTAGGTTTCGAACGGAACCTCGCCGGTTCCCTTCGGCGTCACGTTGAACTTGAGTGGTTTCTGGGCAAAGAATCCGCCGCACGCCCGAATGTAAGTCCAGAATTTCGCCATGTTGTAGCGCTCGGAGATGAGAATCCATCCCGTTCCGCGCGACAGCATCTCGAAGGAAATGATCGTGAGGATGACGTACGGCACCAGTCGTGTAATCAATTGCGCGTTCGTCACGTTCACCGGGAGCCAGCCAGTCAGAAAAAAGACCACCGGCGCCAGGTAGAAAATGAGCTTCTGTATTCCATCGAGGTACGTAGCCGTGGACGACAGATACGCCAGCCGTTGCGGGACGGTGAGCCCCGGGTAGACCAACGGATTCAGCTTGCGGAGGATTTGCATCGAACCCTGGCCCCAGCGCAGCCGCTGCACGTGGTACGCGAACGCCGACGACGGGGCGAGCCCGTACGCGAGCGTCTCTCCGTGATAGACCGACTTCCAGCCGCGTCCGTGCAGGACGATGGACGTCTCCATATCCTCGGTGATGGTCTTCGTGGAAAAGCCGCCGATCTCCTCGAATGCGGTCCGTCGCAGTATTCCGCAGCTGCCGCAGAAGAACGCGGCATTCCACGTGTCCTTCCCCGGCTGCAGGAGGGAGAAGAAGATGCGATTCTCCTCCCAAAGACTCCGGCCCTCTTCGTTCACGACGTGGGTGAAGGAATCCGTGTTGTAGAAATCCTGCGGCGACTGGACGAAAGCAACGCGTTCGTCCCCGAAATAGCCGAGGAGGCGGTCGAGAATATTGGGCAGCGGGACGTGATCGGCGTCGAGCTGGAGAATGAACTCTCCGTCGGTCACCCTCAGCGCGTTGTTGAGGTTTCCCGCTTTGGCGTGCTCGTTTCCATCGCGACGGATGTAGCCAATGCCCAACGCATCGGCCATCGCTTTCACCTCGTCGCGCTTGCCGTCGTCCAGCATGAACGTCCGGTGCGGGTACTTGATCGCACGCGCGCCAATCGCCGTTCGCCTGAGCACTTCCAGGGGCTCATCGTAGTTGGTGATGAACACGTCGACCTTGAGTCCCCGGGGCGTCGGCGGAGCGTCGCGGTACTTCAGCTTCCACACGGTCGCGATCAGGAAAAACGAGTTGATCAAACCGTACGTTTCGGCGAGGATCAGAACGATCGAGAAGATGAGCGCGTTGTGGTTGAGCGACGAGCTCCAGCGCCAAACGATCCAGTACAGCCCGTACAGCCAGGCGATCACCGCGAACACGCGAGTGATCATTTCCTCCCCACGCGGCAGCTTCGGGATGGCGTCGCGGAAGGCAGTGTCCGGAATCTCGACGTCGTCGAGAGGGGTCACCACGCCCGTGGATTCAACAGGCTGCATTGGGACGTTCGTTGTCATTCAGACTGACTCTGCTAGGCGAGATTTATGCCCCCGCGATGGGTTCGCCGTTGGGCGTCTACGGCGTCGTCCGTTTTTTGTGGGGCCCGGATGACAGGTCGAGCATCTTCTTGTCGCCCAGGTAGTCGACCGACTTCAGGTCCGCGACGTTCTGCAGTCGTTTTACTATGGCCGCGATCCGATTCGACGCCGCGAGTACCTCGGCCGCGAGGGCTGGCATTTCTTCGGGCGTTGCGCCATCGGCGAGAAGCTCCGCATTCATCGCCAGCGCCGTCAGCACGTTGTTGATCTCATGCGCCACCGCGACCGTCGTTTCGGCGATTCCTCCTAGTCTTTCGGCCTGCAGACTCCGCTGCTCGGCCTGACGCTGCGCGGTGACGTCAAGGACCTGGCTAATGAAGTACATCGGGACCCCGGCGGCATCGTGAATCGCCGAGACCGCGACCGAGACCCATATGAGCCGGCTGTCCTTCCGGTAATACCGTTTGACGCGGTTGTAGCTGCCGATCTCGCCTGACACAAGACGGGCGAGCTCGCTCAAATCCTCACCAATATCCTCGGGATGAGTGACCGTCTGAAAGGTGATTTGGCGCAGCTCCTCTTCGGCGTAGCCGAGCATGTCGCAAAGCGATTTGTTTGCCCGGAGCCACCGACCTTCGAGAGAGACGATGGCCATGCCGTGCGGAGAATGGCGAAACGCGTTTGCAAAAAGCTCCTCGCTTTCGCGCAGCGCCTGTTCGGCCGCGCTTCTCTTGCTGATGTCCCTGATGAGACCAAGGATCGCCGGTCGCCCGTCGAAGGTGATCGGGACGTTGATTATCTCGGAAGGGATTACCGCACCGGTCCGGGACACGAAACGAACATCCATTGCCGGGCCCGCAACGCCCGTTCTTGCAAACTGCGTGAGGCGTTCCACCACGAGGCCCTTCGAATCGGGGTGGACGAAATCCATGATTGGCTGTCCAACCAGCGAATCCGCATCGGCCCCCAGATTCGCGGCGGCGAACGGATTCAGGTAAAGGAACGTCTCGAAATTGTAAACGATAACCGCCTCGGGAGCGCACTCGATCATCGCTCGAAAATCGGCGCTGTTGGCAGTGGTGGGCGGCATGGCTGAAAATATCGTCAGGGATACCCCTGACGGGGAAGATTATGCGGGGAAACTCGTAGCATGGCGTCACTTGCGAGTTGACGTTTGTCCGAATGCGTTAGCTTGCAGCACGGAAAAGTATCCACCGCAACGAGGGCAATGGCTCTGAAGAAATCCATCCGCGGCCCACGCGCGCAACGGCTAGAGGCCGCTGCAGCCGAGGAAGCCGGTTCCCGCTCGCATGGCCTCGAGGAAGCGAACAAGACTGCGAGCTTCGTCGCGCACGAGCTGAACAATCTTCTCACCGTCATTCAGATCAACACCGAGTTCCTGCTCACGTCCAACAGCGAGAATCCGGAGAGCGCGGAGGAACTGGAGGAGATCCAGCGCGCCTCAAAGAGAGCTTCCATTCTTGCGCGCCAGCTGCTGGCGTCATCGAGACTGGAGCCGTTCGACGTCGCCGTCGCGGAAGCCGCATTGAGCAAGAAGCGCACGCGAACCCCGTCTGGGAAATCGCGCGCGGTGAGTGCTGAAAGGCCGCCTCGCACGGCGGAGAGCATCCTTCTCGTGGAAGACGAGGCAGCAGTGCGCAGTCTCGCGAAAAAAATTCTCGTACAGAAAGGCTATCGGGTTCTCGAAGCATCGGACGGCGCGATCGCGCTGCGCGTTGCCGCCGGTCACGTCGGGGAGATCGACCTGGTGCTAACGGACGTCGCCATGCCCAACCTTGGTGGTCGCGGCATGGTCGAAGAGCTGAAAGAGCTGAGCCCCGGCTTGAGGGTGCTCTTTATGTCGGGCTACCCGAAGGAGGAAGTCTTCCCCGACAAGGCGATGGCCAGGCACACGCCGTATCTGCAGAAGCCGTTCACGAGCGAGACTCTGCTATCGGAGGTGCGCTCCGCCCTCGGATATCATTAACCCTTTCTGTCAGGCGGCAGACAATTGACTGGTGCAGTAGGGGCACTTCGTCGCGGCCGCGTCCATGGACATTCGGCAATAAGGACACGTCTTCTTCGGAGCTTCCGGCGCCGGCTTGATGAATATCTTCGATATGCGCCAGGCGACGAACCCGATGATCAGAAAGTTGATCACGGCGGCCAGAAAATCACCGATCCCGAACTTCACAGACCCGACGCTCCACGTCGCTTTCTGCCAATCGCCGCCGGGGCCGATGGCTACGATGATGGGCATGATGAAATCGTCTACCACCGCCTTGACGAGCGTGTTGAGCGCAGTGCCGACGACCACTGCGATCGCCAGTGCCACGACGTTCTGTTTGAGCAGGAAATCCTTGAACTCCTTGATCACGGCCATCGCAGATTCTCCTTTAAGAGTTTTCGTGGGACGGTGAGAAGCTAGCGCCGCTCGGAGCGGATCGCCGGAGCGCCGCGAGTTTCCGGATGGCAGCGATTCCGGCGAGTGGACCGACCGCGAGGACCGCGAAGCCCCAGCGCCAGCCGGTGTGCTGGGCGATCACCGGCACGAGCTGCATCGGAAGCATCGTCAACAGGAATCCGAGCGAGGTCTGCACTGTGAGCGCCGTTCCGACCGCATGAGTCGGGACCGATTCAGTCACTAGCGCGCTGAATTGCGCGCTGTCCGCGATGACGAAAAATCCCCACGTCATCGCCAGCGCTCCGAGCACCCACAACGGTCTCCCGAACAGAAACCCGCTCGCGAGGCAGCAGCTGCCGCTGACCAGCAGTGAGATCGAGACAAGTCGTTCCCTTCCCCGCCTGTCGGCAAAGAGCCCTCCCCAGACGGACCCGAGTCCACCCACCGCGATCGTGGTGAACGCAAGGAGCGAGATGAACCTCGACGCGCGAAAGCCGCCCCCGGCGCCGGTGGCAACGCTCGCTGCGAGAAACGCCGGGATCCACGTCCAGAATGCGTAGAGCTCGAACATGTGACCGAGGTAGCTCGTGGTCGCGAGCCGCCACTCGCGAACTGCCACGACGTCGCCGACGTGCCGCCAGGAAAACGGACGTGAGGTGAATGGGAATGGGCCGTCGCTGTATCCGACCGCCACCAACAACGCCGCCACGATCGCCCCCGCACTCGCGACGAGGACGACCGGCCGCACTCCGACGTGCGGGATGGCCCGAACGAGGTACGGAGTCGCTTTGCCAACGGTGAGAGCGCCGACGATGACTCCGATTGCCAATCCTCGCTCCGCACGGAACCAGGTGGAGATCATCTTCATCGCCGGCGGATAGACGCCCGCCAGAAAGAATCCGGTGAGGAAGCGAGTCAGCAGCGCCATCCCATAACCCGGAACAGCCAGAATTGCGGCGTTCGCGGCAGCGCCCAGGAGCGCGCACGCGCTGAATAGGCGGCCGGCGGGGACCAGGTCCGCGAGGTTGAGAACCGCGATTCCGGCCGTGCCGCAGACGAAGCCAAATTGTACGATCGTCGTGAGCCAGCCCGCCTCCGACGGCGTCAGGCCCCAAAGTGCGCGCAGCTGCGGCGACACCGCACTCGCTGCGAACCAGAGGGACATCCCAAAAAGCTCTGAAATTCCCAGTAACGCGAGCACCCGCCAACGCGTCGAGTATACGTCACCTGACATGGCAAAAACTTAGTCTCGATGCGCTCGGCTCGAACATGACGAATCCGACCCAGACAGCCCCACCGTCTGCTCCTGCGGCGCCTACACCGCCAAAGGCAGCCGTCGCGATCTCGCGCGAGCTTGCGGATTTTCTTCTCGAGCTCTCGATCACGCTGAACAAGCACGCGATCTACCCGAGCAAACACCCGCTCCTGGACCTGGCGATCTACGGGGTGGCCAACCGCCTCGCGCTGTTGTTCAACGAGAACCGGGACTCCCTGTCGATCGGAGTTGCGCGCCGGCAGCTGATCATCGAGGGCGTCGCCACGGACCCATACAATCCGGTTCTCAAGGAGCTAGCCCAGAGACTCCACAAGCACCACGTCGGCGCGCTCAAGTTCGTTCGTGGAATCAGCCGCGAAGAGCTGGCCGACGTACTCGCCGCTCTCGCTCTCGATCCGATAAGGACGGAAAAGCCGATAGGTCACGACCTCGAGCGGGTCGGTGACCTGTGGGAGCACGTCCGATTCTTTCCCCTGACCTACGACCGGCTGCAGCTGATCGAGGATGACGGAAGCGGCGAGGCGCCTGGACCGGACCAGATGGCCGCCGGACGCGCCACGCAGCTGTGGATCGGTCTCGCACGGGCCGCGCTCGTTTCCGATACGTCCGGCGCCTCCTCCCCGCAGCGTGACGAAGCAGATGACAACACTGCGCTCGAGCCAGCCACCGTCGCCCGCGCGATCGACGAGCACCAGCGCGAAGAGGCTTACGACCAGGTTATCGTCGGATACCTGCTGCAGATCGGCGAGGAGCTGCGGACCGCCGACGGTCCTGAGGCAGTCGGGTTGCAGCGGCGCGTTTCGCGGTTGGTGGGATCGCTCAAGGAATCGACGCTGGGCAAGCTGCTCGAGATGGGCGGCGACAAGGCCCAGCGCAGAAAATTCCTTCTCGACGCGTCGCAGGGAATCACCGTCGAGGCGGTGATCGATCTCGTCAAGGCGGCTTCGGCCGCCGAGGGGCAGACGGTCTCACACTCGATGCTGCGGATGCTCTCGAAGCTGGCACACCATCCGTCCACCGGCGGTCAACGGCAGAGAACCGATCCGACCATCCGCGATGTCATGCGTCGTCTCGTCGACGATTGGAGCCTGGACGATCCGAATCCAGAAGCCTATCGCAAGGTGCTGGAGAACATGTCGAGCTCACGAAGCATTGGATCGGCAGCGGCGAACGCCGTCCCCACCGAGTGCGAGCCGGAGCGCATGGTGCAGATTGCGATCGAGGTCGGAGCGATGGGGCCGCAGGTGCGATCGGCGATGTCCACGCTGTGCAACTCGGGGCGCGCGAGTATCCTGCTGGATCTGGTCGAGCGTGCCCCTGACGCCGACGCCGGCGCCCCCGTGTGGGAATTTCTCCTTGGCGAGCGCATTCTCGACACCCTGCTCAGCCAGCAGCGCATGGACTTCCCGCTGATCGGCCGGTTCGCGCGTCGCATAGGGATTCCGGCAGTGGCGCCCCTACTCGCCGCAACGAAGGTGTACGAAGACGCGAAAATGCGCGCGCAGTTCTACGACCTGCTCGAGTCGCTGGGCGACGGCGTCGGGCCGGCGGTCGCGGACGCAATTGTCGGCGCCGCGCCCCTTGTTCAGCGCGAGCTGATCGCTCTCCTCGGCCGTCTCAGTACTGTGCCCCCCAATTTTTCCCCCGCGCAGCATCTGGTCAATCCCGAGCCGCTTGTGCGACGGGAAGTCGTGAGGCTCCTGCTCCGCGATCCTTCCGCTCGCAACGAAGCGGCGATGGCCGCGCTGACCGACCAGGACGATCGAGTGGTCTTTGTGGGCCTGACCGCGGCGCAGGAAAAGAGTCCACCGGGTGCGATAGATCTGATAAAGCAGCGCGTGGATCGCGGCGAGCTCGATTCGCAGCTGCGGACAATGGGCATCCGGTTGGTCGCGCAGCAGAAGTCCCAGGAAGTGCTCGACTGGCTGCTCGGCTTCGTAGTCTCCGAGACGCGGTGGTCGCGACGGGCGAAGCTGCGTCCGTCGACTCCCGAGATGCTCGCCGCTCTGAGCGTCCTCGCCTTGGGTTGGGGGGACGATCCCGCGGTTGCCTCCGTGCTGGGGCTCGCGGAACAGAGCAAAGACGCCGAAGTGCGCGCCAAGGTTGCCCGCAAGCGCTCGATTGAAACGAAGGGGAACGGCCCGGCATGAGCGGCGATCCGATTCAATTTCTCGTCTCGTTCGGCCAGGCCGTATCCACGATGGCCTTGTACAACGACGGCCATCCCGCGCGGGAGCGCGCGGTGGACCGGTCGTACCGATGCCTGCGCGATCTACAGCAGTTCGATCCGAATCCGCGATTCTCCTTTCTGGGAGAAGAAACCATCTACGGTGAAACCGCGCTTCGCGAGCTCGGTGACTGGGACTGGGGAACGCGACTGGCGCAGGCGGGCGTGCAGCGAATGGAGCTGGCCAACCACGTAACCCGCGAGGAGTACGAGGAATTCCTCGAGGAGATGATGGCCCGCATCACTCTCTCGGTGATCGACTCCGCCGAATCCAGGCCGACGCGGGCCTCGGGCATCAAGGTGGGAGCCCTGGGAATACGCGGCGAGACGAAAGAGATCCAGGAGACTCTGGCGGCGGCCGTGCCGGTCGCAACCATCTCCTACTCGCTCGGCGACGAGGCCGCGTCGATTCTGTCGATGCACAAGGAAGTTCAGGAGCGCGGCAAGCTGCCGCTTGCGGAAGCGGAAGCCGTCGTCCGTTCACTTTCGATGGCAATGCACGGCGACTCGCAGATGATTCTTCCGCTTCTCCAGCTGCGTGAGTTCGACGAATACACGACGACGCACTCGCTCAACGTGTCGGTACTGACAATGGCCCTCGCCGAGTCGCTGGGCCTCGCAACGGACGACGTGCGCACGTTCGGAATTGCCGGACTCCTTCACGATCTGGGAAAAGTGAATGTTCCGCAGGACATACTCAACAAACCCGGCAAGCTCACCGACCAGGAGCGCGAAGTGATGCAGCAGCATCCGACGGCCGGCGCGAAGCTTATCATCGAAAGCGGGCGCCGCCTCGATCTCGCGGCCGCGGTGGCGCACGAACACCATATCATGATAAATGGACACGGCTATCCTAAGCGCCACTACGACCGCGATTGCCACAAGGCGAGCAAGCTGGTGCACGTCTGCGATGTGTTCGACGCTCTCCGCACGCGGCGGCCTTACAGGGATGCGTGGGAGGCGGAGCGAGTCCTCACCTACATCGAAGAGCGGGCCGGCACAGAGTTCGAGCCGGAAGCCGCGACAGCATTTGTGGCGATGATGCGAAAAGCGGAGAGCGGCATCCAGTTGTCGGCGATGCCGGAGGCTTCTGGAAGCGCATCGGGAACGGCCGTAGAAGGCCCTGCCGATTCAACGGCCTCGCAGACCGCGACAACTTCTGTACCACCGGGAAAAGCACCTGGCAGCACGACTTAACAATTCCAAAACGCAATCATTTTTTCGTGCATTTGCGAGCACGAATCAGGGTTGCACCATAGGCGAATTGGTCGTCAACAGACAGTTGTTCGATACCCAAATATTTGCGGAGGTTCGCTACATGTTGCGTAACAAAAAGGGCTTTACCCTTATTGAGCTTTTGATCGTTGTCGTGATCATCGGTATTCTTGCCGCGATTGCGATTCCGAAGTTTGCGAATACCAAGGACAAGGCGTACGTCGCCGCGATGAAGTCTGATCTTCGTAACCTCGCCACCTTCGAGGAGCAGTATGCTGCCGACAACAACGGTGCGTATTTCTCTGGCAACGGCTTGGCGCAGGGCTTCGGACCTTCGAAGGATGTCACTGTGACGGCGACCGCAGTTACTGGCCCGCCGCCTTCGTGGACCGCGACGGCTTCGCATGCTCTTTCAGCGAAGGCTTGCGACTCGGGTGTGACCACACCTGGCGTCATCACCTGCACCTGATTCGGATAGGGGTTGATGAAAAAGGGGCGTCGAGAGACGCCCCTTTTTTATTGCGTCGAACTCTGGGCGGAGTCGTCCACTCGAACTCGGAATCACGATGACTTCCGTTTTGCGGGACGCACCTTGACGGCCTTGGAGAGCGGCCTCTCGAACAACATGCTCGATGGGATTGCCGCGAGTCCCGATGCAACCAGCCATTTCTCGAGGCCGTTCGCCAGGCCACGACGTTCTTCAGGCGCGAGCGCAGCGAAGCCGTCGATCAAATCCTCCTGAATGGCACGCGGCGCCTTCCGGAGAAGATCTGTCCCTCTACGCGAGACGCGAAGAACGGAGCGACGACCGTCGAACGCATCGGCGGTTCGGGTTATGAGCCGCTTGGAGATCAGCTGCGCAACGACCTGCGAGACAGTGCTGTGGGTCGTCATGGTGACGGCCGCGAGATCTTTGACGGATTGATCGGGGACTTGTGCAAGCTCGCTGAGAACGAACAATTGCGCCGCGCTTATTCTCAAGTCACGCTCAACAGACTCGGCGGCGGAGCGAAGTCCGCGGACCATTCTCCTCAGCGCGTTGAGCGCGCGAGCGACGTCGGTCGGTTGGGTCGTCTTCCTGGACACGCTCGAATCTGTTTTGCCCTATGAGGATTTGTAAAGACGCGGGCAGCGCAGATTGAACGTTCACTACATGACGCAGGGATGACATCCAATGACCCGGGTGGGTTTCGAACCCACGACCTACGGATTAAAAGTCCGTTGCTCTACCAACTGAGCTACCGGGTCTTACTCGGCCTACAAGATACACTGGAATTCGATCGAGTCAGTAGATCGCCTGCGATGGAAAAAACGACGCGCACTCGATCGCGACCGGGAATCCCTTTGCAGACGGGAATCGGCGGCGCAATATCACAAATCTGCGTTAGCTCATCAATAAGGGGAGCGCCGCGATAGAGGGGACCGGGAACCGTCTCGTCACGGTATGAAGAATCGTCTTTAGAGTAACCCGCACTGCGGGCGGCGAAAATGCCATTCACTTTCTCGAAAGTAAACGCGGTCATTCGCGCTGTAAGGATGTCCCGTCAGCGCGAGGTAGCCGCTGCGCGCATGGCAGCCCTGGAAGAGAGCAATCACCTGCTGCAGACTCAGGCGCGGCAGCTGGAGGACCAAACCAGGGAAGCGCGCGAGCTGGCCCACGAGCTTGCTCTTACCAACGAAGAGCTTCGCAGCGCGATGAGCGAAGCCAGAAAGGCGTGGCAAGCTGCAGATGCCGCCAACCGATCCAAGGCCGAATTCCTTGCCGTGATGAGTCACGAGCTGAGGACCCCGCTCAACTCGATTGGCGGGTACGTGGATCTGCTCGAGATGGAGCTGCGCGGACCACTCACCGAATCGCAGAAATCCGACCTCCACCGCATCAAGCGCGGTCAGGAGCATCTGCTCCGTCTGATCAGCGACATCCTGAATTTCACGCGGCTCGAAGCGACCGAGGTGAAGTACGAGATAATCGACGTCCCGGTTCGCGCCCTCCTGGCCGATCTCGACGCCGTCGTTAGCTCGCTGGCCACCACGAAAGAGCTCGAGTACGCCTGTGACGTGCCCCCACATGGCGTGTTCACGCGCACGGATCCCGACAAGCTTCGCCAGATATTGCTCAACCTGATCTCCAATGCCGTGAAGTTCACGCCCGCCGGCGGCCGTATCAAAGTCTCGTGCACGACGCGCGAGAACACGATCTCGATCAGCGTCGAAGACAACGGGCCCGGCATCCCTGCGGACAAACTCGAGGCGGTGTTCGAGCCATTCGTGCAGCTCGATCGAGGGCTGACCCGTACCACCGACGGAACCGGGCTGGGACTCGCGATCAGTCGCGGCCTGGCGCGGGGGATGGGGGCCGAGATCACTCTGCAGTCGGAGCTCGGAAAGGGCTCGAAATTCACGCTCGAGCTACCGCTCGTGAGGTCGCGCACAACGCCCGCAGGAGGAGTTAAAGCAGTCCATTCCTCCTGACCGAAGGGGCGACTTCCGACTGGTCCGATCCTCGCATTTGGAGGTCACACCCGAACATAGATGGTGCGAGATGGCAGTTGCAGTTCGGCCGACGACGGCGACGAAGGGCGCGGCAAAATGCCGGCGCAAATTCCTCCGATTGTTTCCGAAGGGATTCTACGACGAGAAATACATCGACTGGGAGCGCGGCTACAAATGGGACGCGCACGTCCGCTGGGAGGAGACGCTCGGGCGCGAGGCCCATAGGGTGCTCATCGCGGAGGGCAACTACAGCGAGGTGGCGCGGCGGGCCGTAGGGATCGAATCCCGAACGA
>DATARP010000122.1:0-2225 GCA_036264075.1 Gemmatimonadaceae bacterium | reverse complement strand
GGTAGAATCTGGTGAGCAGGTTGCCCGGAACGTAAGATTGCGCATGGATCTCGTCACCCTCGGCGAAGCTATGGTGCGGCTGACGCCGCCGGCGTTCCAGAGGCTCGAACAGGCCCACAGCTTTGACGCCTACGTCGGTGGCGGCGAGCTGAATGTCGCGGTCGCGGCTGCGCGGCTCGGCGTTTCCTCGCGCTGGGTGTCGCGCCTCCCCGAGAATGCGCTCGGCCGCATGATCGCCAATCGGGCGCGTGAGCAGGGTGTGGATGTCCACGTCGAGTGGACCGCGGACGAGCGTGCCGGACTTTATTTCGCCGAGTTGGGGGCCGCGCCAAGAGCGAGTAGCGTGCTCTACGATCGCGCGGCTTCCGCCATCAGCAGAGTGAAGCCTGGCACAATCGACTGGCCGTCCGTGTTCGCTGGCGCGCGCTGGTTTCACGTCAGTGGGATCACGCCAGCCCTGAGCGAATCCGCTGCCAAGGTTACCGCCGAGTCGTTGGTCGCGGCGAAGAAGGCGGGCCTCACCGTCAGCTACGATTTGAACTATCGCAGCAAGCTTTGGAGCGCGGAGAAGGCGAGGGCCGCACAAAAGCCTCTGATGGAGCACGTCGACGTCCTCATCACGACAGAGGAGGATACGCGTGTAGTATTCGGCATTGGCGCGCGCAAATCCGACAGCTACGATCGCGTGGACGCCGACTCCTACTCACAGGTCGCGTTAGCGCTCGGGAAAGAATTCGGGTTTCGCGCAGTGGCAGTCACCCTGCGCGAGAACCCGCGAGTATTGTTGAACACCTGGAGCGCGATCGTCGCGGCAGACGGGAAGATCCACAGCGCGCCACGCTACGAGGTCGAGGTTGTGGATCGCATCGGCGCCGGCGATGCGTTCAGCGCCGGTTTGATTGTGAGCCGCCTCGAGAATCGCGGATGGGACGATGCCGTCAGATTCGCAACCGCCATCTCCGCGCTCAAGCACAGTATCCCGGGGGATTTCTGCCTGGTGACGCGCAGCGAGGTGGATCAGCTGCTGCGCGGGGCCAGCCTGCGCGTTTCACGATGACGATGAGGACCAGCTCGCGATCTTCGACGTTGGACACTCTTCGCGAAGTGGGAATAATTCCGGTGATTCGCGCCGAAAGCGACGATGCCGCCAAAGCAGTCGTCGAGGCACTCGTGCAAGCTGGACTCGTGGTCGCAGAGATCACGATGACGGTCCCGCGCGCGATCGAAGCGATCGCCGCTGTGAAAAAACAGCTCGGCGATAAGGTGCTCGTCGGGGCTGGCACCGTGACGGACGCCGACACCGCAAAGCGCGCAGTAGACGCCGGCGCGGAATTCATAGTCACACCCTGTCTCGTTCCTGAGGTGATCGAAGCAGCGCGGCGCGCCGAGGTCGCCGTTCTCCCTGGTGCGCTCACGCCAACGGAAGTGCTGCAGGCATTTCGCCTGGGCGGGGACATGGTGAAGGTTTTTCCCGCCCAGAATGTTGGCGGCGCTTCCTATCTCCGTGCGCTGCGCGGACCGTTCCCGGAGATTCCGCTCGTTCCCACGGGCGGAGTGACTCTGGAAAACGTAGGCGAGATGTTCAATGCCGGCGCCGCCGCCGTTGGGGTTGGCAGCGAGCTGATCTCGAAGGACGCACTCGCTCGACGGGACTACACCGCAATCAGTGGGGTCGCCACCCAGTTTCTTGCGGCAGTGCGCAAGGCGCGCGCGGTGAGCCTCAGCGCACGCGCTCGGAAGCAAAACCGGGGATGATCACGTTTCGATGGTTCGGTCCGCGCGACCCGATTCCCCTGGCTCACATCCGGCAGATTCCAGCCGTGCGTGGGATCGTGAGCGCACTGTTCGACATTCCCGTCGGTGAGGCGTGGCCACTCGATCGCATCGCCGCGCTTCGAGACGACGTGGAGCGGCATGGTCTGGCACTCTCGGTGATAGAGAGCATTCCCGTCCACGAGGACATCAAGCTCGGCCGGCCAACGCGAGACCGCTTCATCGACAACTATTGCGAGAGCGTTCGCAATATGGGGCGCGTTGGCGTGCCGGTGCTCTGCTACAACTTCATGCCGGTGTTCGATTGGACCCGCACCGAGCTCGCTCGCAGACTCGACGATGGCTCGACCGCTCTTGCGTACGACGATGCAGCGCTCGCCAGGATCGATCTCACAAGGGGGACTGCGGACCTGCCCGGTTGGGCCACCGCATATACCGCCGCCGAATTGAAG
>DATARP010000117.1:0-26030 GCA_036264075.1 Gemmatimonadaceae bacterium | reverse complement strand
GGTGAGATTCCGCCAGTGGACGTCGCCGCTGAGAAGCTTGACCACGCCCGACTCGAAATAAATCCGGAACCACTCCCACCGGAGCATGAACAGGCTGAACGGTGATGGAGGATCGGTCGCGCCAAGTCCCGGACGCATTCCCCCCGGAGCCAGAAACACGGAAAGGAAGCCGGCCTCGAGCAGCATCCCGTCCGACTGATACGACGAAAAGTCCTGGAGCGCGGCAATGCACGACAGAAAAAGGAGCGTGCACATCGCGGTTGTGGCCCGCGGCCATATGTTGAGCACAAGAAACACAGAAGCAATCAGCCCGCTCGCGACCACGACGGTAATCGCCACATCTCTTGAATCGATCCACAACAGCGTTGGCGCGAACCAGATGCGCGTCAACGGTCCGAAGACGGTCGAGATTCGCTCGAGGTACAACTCCGCCGGAAGGATTCCTCGCTCTCCGATCAATCCGTGCATCTGGAAAGCGAGGGCGTAGAACGCGGAGAAGAAGATCAGCCCGAGCGCGCGGAGAAACAGCCAGCGGGGCCAGAGTTGACCATCGGCGTCATGTGCCGCTTCGGTCACGCAGCTAGAACCCCGGCATCCCCTCGTCGGCAGTCGGACCGTAGATCGAAGGAACCGGGACGTCCACCAGCCGCAAATACACGGTGAGCTGTCCACGGTGGTGGACCAGATGATTGATGGTCTGCCTGACGACAGGGCCACGGGGCATAGTGAATATCACGCGGTCGCCGTGCTTCAAGGACCATTTAACCGCAAAGTCCGAAGCCTTGGCGCCAGCAATGGCTTTGCGTGCCTCGGCAACATTGCGGTCGAAGGTTTTCAAGAGGTCTTCAGTTTTCTCGTAGCTGTACCCGGGATACTTCCCCACATCCAGGTAGGTTTCCTGAATGGCGTTCGTGAGCCAGCCAGGCATCCCGGCGACGAGCTGAGCGAGATGACCGAGCGCGAAAGACTTGGGGTGTGGCTTCCACTTCCCCTTATCTGTTGGAACGCGCTCGAGCACCCGGCGCGTGGTGGCCATCTCCTGGTCGAACTCCGGCAACAACGTCTCAGCCATCGTCATGTTCACTCCCGCGTCGTGTTATTCCGCGAAAAGTTATCACCATCTGCCCACGCGGAATGCCCCTAGATCGAAACTCGCGCTGCCCGCCGTCAGAAGATCCGCCTGTACCTCGCCCAGCGCGCTGGCAAACTTGAACCCGTGCCCGGAGCAGGGGCTCGAGATGAGCACCTGCGGATAGTCCGGGTGGAAGTCGATGATGAAATCGTGATCGGGGGTATTGGTAAATATGCAAGCGCCGCTCTCTCGGACGGCGGCTTCAGCGAGCGCTGGCAGAACCGGGCGCAACGCGCCGCGCAGCGGCGCTACTTCGCTCTCATCGACGCGTCGCCGCACTTCGTCCGGATGCGAAGAAATCTCGCCGTTGTGCATCACGGAGGCTTTCACACCGCGAGGTAGGCGCGGAAATCCATAGCAGATGCTCCCCCGCTTGTATTCATAGGCATAGATGGGGAATCGGGCACTCTCGTATTGGTCGGCTTCCACTTCAGGCTCCAGCCAGAACACTGACTGACGCTCGACCGTGAGCGGCAGCCGAAGCTCTCGCAACAACTCTGTGTTCCACGCCCCGCCGGCAATTACAAGGCGATCCGCAAAGTACGTCCCGCCCGAGGTTCTCACTGAAACACCTTCACCGTCAGGCTTCCATTCCTTCACTGGCTCATTGAATCGTGCTTCGGCTCCGGCCTGACGCGCCACGCCGACGTGTGCGCTGTTGCAGGCTTCGGGGTCGAGATACCCGGCGCGAGGGTCCAGCACAGCAACCAGACCCTCAGCCAGGCGAAAAGCCGGGAACCGCCTTTGCGTTTCCTCCGGCGAGAGGATCTCGTACGGCAAGCCGTGCTCCGTCGCGCTCCGCAGTGTGCCGGTGACAACTGTCCCGTCCGGCGGACCGATCATCAGGCCACCGTTGATTGTCATCAGCGCCGCTCCGCTGCGCGCCTCGAGCTCACGCCAGAGCTCGTGCGCGCGCCGCACCAGCGGCACGTAGAGTGGGTGCTCGAAGTAGGTCTCCCGGATTATGCGGCTGTCGCCGTGCGACGATCCGAGGGAATGGCCCTCAGAGAACTGCTCGAACCCAAGCACGCGGCGGCCGCGCAGAGCAAGCTGGCAAAGTGTGGCGCTCCCCATTGCGCCAAGACCGAGGACAATCGCGTCATACCTTTGATGGCCCGTCATCATTAGTAATCGTGGGGAGCTTGGCCGTCACCCCGCAATGGTGGTAATGTGGGAGATCAATGCCCAGGCAAAAGAAACGAGCTCCTGAGTTTGTCGTGCTCTCTCGAGAGGACGCCGAGCGTTACGTACCGCGCGGGACGGAGATCTGCATTTCCATCGCGGACCCCGAAGCCGATCCGGCGCACTTATCCGACGATTTCGCGGCGATCCTCAGGTTGCACTTCACCGACATCATCGAACAAGGCGATCCGTCGGATGTTCTTTTTTCCGAGGAGCACGCGCGCGCGATCAGAAACTTCACCGAGAGTTGGCCCGACGCAACGCGAATAGTCGTCCATTGCCATGCCGGCATCAGCCGGTCGCCCGGTGTGGCACTCGGCTTGTGCGATATTCGAGGATGGGCGACGGCGGAGCTGGAGCGATCGCATCCGGGCTGGAACCGGCTGGTGCGAACAGCGCTCGCCGGAAAGATTCAAGATTAGCCGAATACTTTTTCCGGACTGGTCAGAGTGCGCTCCAGCGAGATTACCGCAGACGTTCGTGCGTTCTTTACTACCTACTGCACAGCTTTCATCAGGCGCGATGCTCCCGCCATTGCCAGGCATTTCGCCGATCAGGTTTACGTCGCCAGCGAAACGGGCAAGACAGTTCGCGTGCAGTTGGAGAGCGGAGACGAGTGGCGCAAAACCATAGATCGGCTCCTCGACATGTATCTCGCGATCAAGGTTGCCTCAGCCGAAGTCAAGGAAATGTCGATTCATCCCGTTTCCTCTCGGCTGGTACAGGCGAGCCTGCATTGGGCGCTCCGCGACGACAAGCATGCGCCGCTTTACGAGTTCGACGCGCTCTACACGCTCGCCCGACACAGCGAGACGTTCAGGATCATCGCGATCGCGCACAACGAGGTTCCGCAATATCGGCGCTGCGCTGAGCGACTCGCTTCTGCAGCGGCGTCGCTCCCCACGCCCGGAAAGAGCCGCTGATGGGCGCGACGGAACCCAACGCGCATGTCACAAGCTCTGAGGCAGATCTGTGGACGGAAGTCGACAGATTTCTGTGCGATGCGCTGATTGCACCCGACGATGTCCTGGAGGCCGCGCTGGAGTCGAGCCGCGCGGCTGGCCTGCCCGCGATCAGCGTTTCACCGACTCAGGGGAAACTGCTCGAGCTGCTGGCGCGGCTGCTCGACGCTCAGTCCATCCTGGAGATCGGAACCCTCGGCGCATACAGCACGATATGGCTTGCCAGGGGGATGCGGCCGGGAGGCCGGTTGATCACACTCGAAGCCGATCCTGCACATGCCGCCGTGGCGCGCGCAAACATCGCTCGCGCGGGCCTGGAAAGTATGGTAGAGTTGCGTCTTGGCAGCGCGTCGGACACCCTTCCAGGGATATCGGCCGAGCGTCTGGGGCCTTTCGATCTGATCTTCATCGATGCCGACAAGAAGAGCACTCCCTCATATTTCGAGTGGGCACTCAAGTTGTCGCAGCCAGGAAGTCTCATCGTAGTCGACAATGTGGTGCGGGATGGGCGCGTGATTGATTCGACCACCGATGACCAGGATATTCTGGGAATCCGGCGCTTCCTCGAAATGGCCGGAACGAATCCCGTCGTGAGCGCGACCGCGATTCAGACCGTTGGGCTCAAAGGGTACGATGGATTCGCGATCGTGCGCGTGCTCTCCAACCAGAGGCGATCATGAAAAACGGCGGAGACTGGCGCGCGATCGTTGCTTCGTCCCTCGCGTGGGAGGAAGGTCACGCCAGCCTCGACACCGCAGTAAAGGGCCTCGCGCCGGCGCTCCGCGGAAAGAGGCCCGACGGATATCCGCATTCCCCGTGGGAGCTCGTCGAGCACATCCGCATCACGCAGCGCGATCTGCTCGACTTCTGCCAGAATCCGGACTACGTCGAAAAGCTCGAATGGCCGCGAGACTATTGGCCAACCTCTCAGGGCCCGGCTAATTCCGCCGCCTGGGACAAGAGCATCGCCGATTACAAGAAGGACCGCGATGGGTTTGCGCGCTTCACCACGGAATCCGACATCGATCTCACCACAAAGATTCCGCGTGGAAAGGGCCAGACGTACTTGCGAACGATTCTTCTGGCCGTCGACCACGCATCGTATCACATCGGTCAGATAGTCTCCGTTCGCCGGCTACTCGGGGCGTGGTCGGCGAAATGATTGCTCCGGAAAACTTGCCGCGGCGAAACCGCGCGCCGACTGGACCGTACGGTGGCAGGCAGGACCAATCCACCATTCTATCGGGGACAGCATGAATCCGGACGTCCTGGCGTTCGCCCAGGTTTCGGCGATCGTCGTACTGCTCGCGGGCTCGCTCACGCTCGTCGTAATTGGTCTCGTTCGCGGTGTGCAAAAGAAACCCGGCGCAGCCAAGCTGACCGGCGCACAGAATCTGCAGCTCGAACAGTTACAGCAGTCCGTCGACGCAATCGCTGTCGAGGTCGAGCGCATCGCCGAAGCGCAGCGCTTTTCCGCGAAACTATTGGCCGAGCGTGGCGACGTCGACAATTTCACTTCGATGCGCCGCGCGCGCGAGGAATCCTGAACCATGCCATGCCTCATGACTTTGCTCGCCCTGGCCGCGCCGCGATTGGTGGTCGCCATCCTCTGGTTCTTCACCCATTGGTTCCGCGGCGTTTTCGACAACCTGCTCTGGCCTGTCATCGGTTTCGTCTTCCTTCCGACGACGCTGCTCTGGTATTCGGCCGTCCACAACTGGTTCGGTGGGCACTGGACTTTCTGGCCGGTGGTCGGTCTCGTTCTGGCGCTCGCAATCGATCTTGGCCCGGCGAGCGGACGACGCGTGGGCGGCAAGCGCTGACCGGTGGGCTGAGCTCGCCAGAGCGCCGACTGCCGACAACCCGTCCCTGACAGCTCTGGAAGCATGTAAGCTGCAGTATCTCCAACAATCTTTCCGCTCACACCGGAGCTACTGAAATGAACGATGAGATGCTGAGCGCCACGCAAAAGTTGCGGGACGCGATTTATCCGCTTTTCACGCTGACTGTCGTTTTCTTCCTCGGATGCGCCAAGACGGAGGGCAACACCAGCACAACGGACAGCAGCACGTCGTCGTCGACGGTTGCGTCATCCAGTACGGCATGTCCCGGAGGTAACGCCGGCCTTACGCTGCCTTCCGGGTTCTGCGCCACGGTGTTCGCCGACACAATCGGGCACGCAAGACACATCGTCGTAAACTCCAACGGCGACGTGTACGTGAACACGTGGGGCGGAAAGTACTACACGACTCCCGCTCATTCCGGTGGGTACCTCGTCGCGCTGCGCGACACCAACAACGATGGGGTCGCCGACGTCGTCAAGCGTTTCGGCCCCGACTCCGTTCACGGGAGCGGCGGAGGAACCGGGATCGCCATTTACAAGGGATCCGTCTACGCCGAACAGTTCGGCGCCAACTCGGCGAAGATCGTACGCTACGCGATAGCGACCGACAGCATGTCGCCCACGGCGCCCACTGCAGAAACGATTGTCAGCGGTTTGCCGATTGCGGGCGATCACCCGATGCATCCGTTTGTAATCGGCCAGGCCGGCGATATCTACGTTGACGTGGGATCGGCCACCAACTCGTGCCAGATGAAGAACCGCACGCTCGAGTCACCGGGGCGGAAGCCGTGCACCGAGCTGCTCACTCGCGCGGGTATCTGGCGGTACGATGCCAACAAGACAAATCAGACCTTCTCGCCGAAGGAGCGGTACGCGACGGGTATTCGCAACGCCGTTGGTATTGCGTTCGACGCCAGCGGCCAGCTTTACTCTACTCAGCACGGGAGGGATCAGCTCGCGGAGAACTGGCCGAAGCTATTCACGGCCGATCAGGGACAGAACCTTCCCGCCGAGGAGCTGCTCAAGATTGCACAGGGCGGAGATTACGGCTGGCCGTACTGTTTCTTCGACGGAATCACGCAGCAGAAACTGGTCTTGGCGCCGGAATACGGTGGAGACGGCAAGACAGTCGGCGATTGTTCATCGAAGCTCGGGCCCGAAGCGTTTTTCCCCGCGCACTGGGCTCCCGATGGACTCGTCTTCTATAACGGATCATCGTTTCCCGCTCACTACAAAGGCGGCGCGTTCATCGCGTTTCATGGCTCGTGGAATCGCGCGCCCGGTCCGCAACAGGGATACAACGTCGTGTTCGTCCCGCTGGCCAACGGAAAGCCGCTCGGCCCGTCGAAGTACGAAGTCTTCGCCGACGGATTCGCCGGAGCCCGCAAGGATCCGGATGCCGCCGCGCACCGCCCCACTGGAATAACAGTCGCCCCGGATGGGGCTCTGTACATCACGGACGACAAGGCCGGGCGCGTCTGGAAGGTGGTGTACAAAGGGCCGTAACCCCGGCGCGTTCCTGTCGTCTGGATAGTGAGTCTAGCGGCGGCCTGAATGGTCGCCGCTAGTCATTTCCAGCTGACAAGGATAACCAAATGAGTACGTCGCCCCTGCGCTGCGGTGTCCGTGCGTTCGCCACTGTGGCAGCCGTCGTGTCATCGTTCGTCGCCTGTGGCGGCGGGCATCATCTCGCCGAGTATCCGTTTGCGAGCCGAACGCTGGCGGTGGTTTACATCGCGCCGCCCGCACCGGAGCTCCTGACCGGCTACTACGACCTGCGAAATTCGCAGAATCCTGTGGAAGCAGTTGTTCGCGCAGGGGCCGACGTGGCAAGGGAGCGCGAGGGTCGCCGCGCCAGTGCGCGACTCGATAGCGCGACGTCGAGGGTGGATATCCCCGCGACCCTCGCGCAGCGGACGCTCACACGGGCGAGCAGATATCTTGGCACTCGACCGATCACGGACGAGAACCAGGCGGATTATCTGATGGAAGTTCGCATGTCGAGATTCGGCATCAACGCGAAAGCGGATGAAGCTGCTTATCTCTTCACGTTCGCCGAAGCGGTGCTGATCGACCGGCGCACGGGACGCGAGATCTGGAACGTCAACATCCACGGCCGCGATCGACTCACTCCATACGTCGAGAGCGATAGTCACATCCCCGGATCCGTGATCACCGCCGGCACGCTCGGCTCTGTGAGCGTCGCCGATTTCCAGAACGCACTCAACCAGTTGATGGACTCGTCGTCTAATCTTATCACCAACGAGCTTCGCGCAGCTCTGAGGGACGTCCGCAACAACTAAGTGATGAAGCGCATGTGGTGAGTGGCAGCATGCTTGCTCTACTCACCCCATGCTCCATTGGATCGCCCATCTCGTCAACTCCCTGAACTATTGGGGGGTCGCAATTCTGATGGCGGTGGAGAACGTCGTCCTCCCGATTCCGTCAGAATTGATAATGCCCCTCGCCGGCTACAGGACCAGCCGCGACCAGATGACGCTCCTCGGCGTCATCCTCGCGGGCACCGCCGGCTCCGTCCTCGGAGCCCTTCCGCTCTATTACGCCGGCTACGCACTCGGCGAGGATCGCCTGAAGAAATGGATCCAGCGCTATGGGAAGTGGATGCTGTTGCGGCCCAAAGACGTCGACCGGGCCTCGGATCGGTTCTCCGGCAAGAGCTTCCGCGATGTCACAATCGGGCAACTGCTGCCCGGGGTCCGAGGACTCATCTCGATTCCCGCCGGAGTGGCGAAGATGAACGTCGGCGTCTTTCTTCTGGCGAACTTCATCGGGACGATTGTCTGGTGCACCGTGCTCGCGGTTGCCGGCCGAGTCCTGGGGCGGAATTTCACGAAGATCCACAAATTCCTGGGGCCCACCGGCTGGGTGATTCTGGGACTGCTGGCGGCGGCCCTTGCCTTCTGGTTGATACGGCGCAAGGTGAAGTCGACCAGGGCCCGTAAGTAGCCCCACCCCCACCCCTCTCTTGCAGCGGTCGAGCTACCGGCTTACGTTCGCCCGGCTCGGCATTGCGCCGCGCGACACTCGTCCCTCACCCAACACGGGGGTTACATGTTCACGCTGCAACGCACGACCCGCATCGCGATTTGCTGCAGCGCTGCGGTCCTCACCGCCTGCGCGAAGAAAGACAACGCCGCGATTGATACGACGGCGTCCTCGAGCGCAAGCACAACCACCGCGACGACGATGGCACCCGCACCCGCTCCGGCACCGGTGAACCTCGCCGATTTTGCCGGCAAGTGGGATGTGCGCTCAGTGCCCGTCAGTGGCGACACCACTCCGACGAATTACGTGCTCACGGCGACGTCGACCACCTCGGGATGGAGTATCAAGTTCCCGGGACGCGCTGCGATACCGGCGAAGGTGACTGTCGCGGGCGACAGCGTCGAGATCGATGCGGGCCCGTACCAGAGCGTGCGTCGCAAGGGAGTGACTGTCACGACCAACGGTGGATTACGGGTCCAGAACGGAAGCCTCGTCGGCAGCACCACCGCCCACTACAAGGTCAAGACCGCCGATTCAGTGCTGGTTCTCAACTCGACGGGTACGCGCGCCAAGTAGCACGGAGCAGAGCGAGCGGCGCGCACGCGCGCGCCGCTTGTTCGCTTTCATCGATGGTCGGAGGAAACATGTTCAGACCAAAAGGACCGGCCTGCCAGAGCTGTGGAATGCCGCTGAGCAGGGATCCGCTGGGCGGTGGCACCAATGCGGATGGCAGTCGCAGCACCGAGTACTGCAGCCACTGTTATCACAGAGGCGCATTCACACAGCCGGACATCACCGCCGAGCAAATGCAGACGCTCGTCGAAGGAAAGCTGCGCACGATGCACTTTCCCGGGTTCCTGGCGAGAAGATTCGCGAAAGACGTACCGACGCTACGTCGATGGAGGAAGAGCGGCGCGATCAGTTCTCCGCAAAACGGACGGCCGCGCCAGCTTGCGTGAGGCGGGCGGAGTGATGCGCGCCCGCTGGTTTTTCACATTGGGGCTGCTCGCATCGTCGTCAAGAGTTGTCGGTGGCCAATCGGTGGTGCCAGCGCGCGTTGTGATCGACGCGGCGCAGGTCGAGGCTCAGATCAGTCCGACGCTCTACGGCCAGTTCGCCGAGATGATGTTCGGAGGCGTCAAGCACGGCATTCATGCGGAGCTCCTTCTCGACCGCGGCTTCGAGGACCCACCTAACTCCATTGGGCTGCCGCGGTACTGGCAGCGATATCCCGACGACAGGAACGACGACTACGGGCTCCACTTCAGCTGGGATGATTCTGTAGCCTACCGGGTCTCGAGCGAGCTTGTCGAACCGTTGCCGATTCAGCACGCGCTCAGGGTGGACGTTGGGCCCGGCGTCCTGTCTCGTCACGGGATATTCCAACCGCGAGTGCCGGTGAATGCGGCGACGTCATACCGCGGATACGTGTGGATGAAGACCACTGGCTACTCGGGCTCGGTGGCGATGGCGCTCGAGTCCGACATCGATTCGTCGATGACCTACGCGGAAAGCGCGGTCGATCGCATTGCGGGAGATTGGCGCCGATACGATTTCCATCTCAGACCCACACGGTCCGACCCTCTGGCGAGACTCGCGATGCTCTTTCGTGGAAAGGGGACGATCTGGCTCGACCAGGTCTCCCTCATTCCCGAGACCGCCGTCGGCTCTGTCCGTCGCGACGTGTTCGAGAGCGTGCAGGGGTTGCACCCCGCATTCATCCGCTGGCCTGGAGGCAACGTTGCCCAGGATTATCATTGGCGATGGGGCGTCGGACCGCGCGACAAACGTCCGACATGGGTGAACCTCTCCTGGGGAAACGAGCCCGAGCCAAGCGACTTCGGCACGGATGAATTCGTCGAGCTCGCTCGGCGCGTCGGCGCGGAACCGTCGATTACTGTGAACGTCTCCGGGCGCGGGGCAACGCCACAGGAAGCGGCGGCCTGGGTTGAGTACTGCAACGGGCCAGTAACATCCAAGTATGGCGCGATGCGCGCGGCGAACGGTCACCCGCAGGCGCTTGGGGTTAAGTATTGGGAGATCGGAAACGAAATCTGGGGAAACTGGGTGCGCGGACATTCGGACGCCACGACCTACGCGCGCAACTATCGCGTGTATCACGATGCCATGGCCGCGATTGATCCCACGCTTCGCTTCATCGCGGTGGGTGACAACGACATGGCCTGGAATCGCGCCGTGCTTGCCGAGGTCGGGAATCAGATCGACTACCTCGCCATTCACCACTACTACGGCGGTGATTCACTTCAGCGGGATGTCCACAACCTGATGGCGCGGCCGCTCCAGCTGGACCGCTTTTACTCGCAGATGGCAGCGCTCATTCACGAGGTCGTTCCCAATCACACTATCAGGTTGGCGATCAACGAGTGGGGGCTGGACCTTCCTGAGGCACGTCAGTATTCCATGGACGCCGCGACGTACGGCGCCAGATTGATGAACGTTTTCGAGCGTGCGGCTCCGCTCGTGGCGATGAGCGCGGTATCAGACATGGTTAATGGATGGCCAGGGGGCATCGTGCAAGCTGGGCGTACCGCCGTCTTTGTATCCCCGCTTTACCACGTCAACGCGATGTACGCCACCCATCTCGGCAACCAACGCCTGCACACAGTTGTCGAAGGTCCGACCTTCGACTCGTCTCGTGAAGGCCGCTCTGTTCCAGCGCTCGACGCGGTTACCAGCCGCTCAGCCGACGGACGGGTGATTTATGTCAAGCTCGTCAACACGGATGTGTCGCACGCGATCGAGGCCAGGTTCGAGATAGGCGGGGCGAATATCGCCGCGTCAGGCGAGCGTGATTTGCTCTCAGCCTCAGTGCCGAATTCCCACAACGGGTTTGCATCCCCGCGCGCCATTGCGCCGCGAAGCGACCGATTCGCGGCGGGCCACCGTTTTGTGTTGCTTCTCCCCCCGCAGTCAGTTTCGGTGCTCACCCTGCACGCAAGCCCCTGAGCGCCGAACTACGTAGTTTTACGTACGGCGCCACGCTGTTACGAGGAGCATTGTTGGATCAGGAGGCCGTCATGACCGCACCCAACTGGCTCAAGGGATACGACGAGGGGGTTCCCACCACCCTCCAGCCATACCCGGAACGCACGCTGCTGGATTACCTCTCGGAGTCCGCTCGCAACTGGCCCGATCGGCGCTTTCTTTTATTCAAAGGCTCGAGCGTCAGCTACCGCCAGCTGGAGCAGGAGAGTGATTCACTCGCCACAGCATTGGTCGCAATTGGCGTCAAGCGCGGCGACCGGGTGGCGCTTTGCCTGCCCAACTGTCCGCAGTTCATGATCACCGAGTTCGCCGCTTGGAAGGCGGGCGCGATCGTGTGCCCATTCAACCCGACGTATAGCGAAAGAGAGATGGCCGTGGCGCTGAAAGCGACGGGGGCCGAGACACTCATCGTGCTGAGTCGCTTCTACGAGAAGGTGAAGCGCATACAGTCGGACACTTCGCTCAAGCGCATCATAGCAACCAACATCAAGGAATATCTTCCACCGCTCGTTCGGATTGCCTACACGTTTCTCAAGGAGGAGAAGGAAGGCGATCGCATCTCTCTGCACCCAGGCGACTATCGGTTCACGGATCTACTGTGGAAGTTCCGTCGCGCACGGCGACCTGATGTACGCGTTTTGCCAGAAGATCCGTCGGTCATTCTGATGAGCGGCGGCACGACCGGCACGCCGAAAGGCGTCGTAGGGCTTCACCGCGGAATGGTGATCGCCGGACTGCAGCTTCAGGCCTGGCTCAGGCCCGCGATGCAGGAGTGGACCGACACGATCATGTGTCCGCTCCCGCTCTTTCACGTCTACGGCAACACCGGCCTGCAAAGTCTCGCGCTGATCAACCACAATCCCATCGCCCTCACTCCAAACCCGCGCGAGATCCGCGATGTGTTGAAGGAGATCACGGACCTGAGGCCCGCCTTTATCTGCACGGTTCCGACTCTTCTCAACGGAATCATGAATCATCCGATGGCTCGCGACGGGAAAGTCGATTTCACATCGATCAAGCTCTGCTTTTCTGGCGGGTCGGCGCTGATGGCCGAGACGAAGAAGAGATTCGAGGAGCTGACAGGCGGCGTGATCGTCGAAGGGTACTCGCTTACCGAAGCGCAGATGGCCGTTCACGCCAACCCGGTGCTGGGCGAAAAGAAAGTCGGATCGGTTGGCTTACCATTGCCGGACGTTGAGGTACGCATCGTCGATACGGAAGACGGCGTGACGCGCGTGCCGCAAGGCGAAGTTGGTGAGGTAGTTCTCGGCGCGCCCCAGCTGATGGAGGGGTACTGGCAGAACCCCGGCGAGACGCGTGAGATGATCCGCACCAACGAGCGCGGCGAGCGCCTGCTTTACACGGGGGACCTCGGCTATCAGGACGACGATGGGTATCTCTTTCTCGTCGACCGCAAGAAAGATCTCATCAAGACTTCGGGCTACCAGGTATGGCCACGGGAGATCGAGGAAGTCATCTCGTCCCATCCAGCTGTGTGCGAGGCGGGGGTCGTCGGACTGCCGGACAAGATGCGCGGCGAGATCGTTAAGGCATGGATCGTTCTACGTCCCGGGCAGCATACGACGGGAGCGGAGCTGAAATCGTTCTGCCGCGAAAGGCTCGCGCCGTACAAAGTCCCCGCCAAATACGAGTTCGTGACGGAGCTGCCGAAGACGCAGATCGGCAAGGTGTTGTATCGGGTTTTGCGTCAGCAGCCGGCGGTTACCGAGGTTCAGGCCTAGGGCTTCAATGCTCTCGTTGTGATCTCATCCTCCACCCGCGCGAGAAAGTCACCGACGGTCAGGATGTCCTGCTTCTTCCCCGCTCCGCGAACTCTGAGCGCAATCGAGTCCGCCTCCGCTTCGCGCTTACCGACGACTGCCATGTAGGGGATCTTGAGCATCTCCCCTTCGCGAACCTTGTAGTTGAGTGTGTCAGAGCGATCGTCGAGATGCACGCGCACGCCACGCGATTTGAGGCGATCGACAACTGACTGCGCGAATCCCTTCACCTCGTCGGCAATGGGAATTACCCGCACCTGCTCCGGCGCGAGCCACAGCGGGAATGCACCGGCGAAGTGCTCGATCAAGCCACCGACGAACCGCTCCATCGAGCCAACCAGAACCCGGTGCAGCATCGTCGGCCGGTGTGGCGCGTTGTCGGCCCCGGTGTACTCGAGGGCAAATCTCTCGGGAAGATTGAAATCGAGCTGCACCGTTGGCCCCTGCCACTTCCGGCCGATGGCGTCGATGAGCTTGAAGTCCAGCTTTGGTCCGTAGAAGGCGCCGCCGCCTACGTCGTAGGTGAACGCCTGCCCGCGCTTGTTGAGAACCTCCGCCAGCGTGTTCTCCGCCTCCTTCCACCGTTCGGGACTTCCCAGAGCCTTGTCCGGGCGCGTGGCGAGCTCGATGGTGTACGGGTAGCCAAACGTCTTGAGCATCTCGTCGCACAGATCGAGCAAGCGGACGATCTCAGACGGAACCTGCTCTGGAGTACAGAAAATATGCGCGTCGTCCTGTGTAAACCCGCGCACGCGCATCATCCCGTGGAGCACGCCGCTTCTCTCGTAACGGTACACGGCCCCGAACTCGGCGTATCTGATCGGCAAATCGCGATACGACCGCTGGTGAGACTGATAGATGCAGATGTGCCCGGGACAATTCATCGGCTTCGGACGATAGCTCGCGCCCTCGACGTCCATCGCGCCGAACATGTTTTCCTTGAAGTTCTCGAGGTGCCCGGAGATCTGGAACAACTTCTCGCTGACGATGTGTGGAGTAAACACGAGATCGTAGCCGTGACGAAGAATCAGCGCCTTCTCGTAGTCCTCGATCTCGTTGCGGATGATGGCGCCCCTGGGATGCCACAGGATCAGGCCGGGCCCGACCCGGGCGTCGGTGGAGTAGAGATCGAGCTGCTGCGCTAGATGGCGGTGGTCGCGGCGCTTCGCCTCCTCGAGCTGGTGCAGATGTGCTTCCAGGTCCTCCTTCTTCCAGAACGCAGTCGCGTAGATGCGCTGCAGCATCTGCCGATGCTCATCGCCGCGCCAGTACGCGCCTGCCGTGTGCAGCAGCTTGAAATTCTTGAGGTATGAAGTGTCCGGGACATGCGGACCGCGACAGAGATCGATGAACGGACCGTCCGTGTAGGTCGAAATGATCTCGTCCGCCGGGAACTCGCCGAGCCTCTCCAGCTTGAGCGGGTCGTCGGAAAAGCGTTTCCGCGCCTCAGCTTGTGTAACCTCCTCTCGAACGAATGGGAACTTTTCGGCCACGACTTTCTTCATCTCCGACTCGAACTTCTCGAGGTCGGCGGGAGTGAACGGATCCTTCACCTCGAAGTCGTAGTAGAAGCCGTCCTCGATGGCGGGACCGAAACCGATTTTTGCGTCGGGGCGAAGTCGCCGGACGGCCGTGGCGAGGATGTGCGCGCCCGAGTGGCGCAGCACGGCCAGAGATTCGGGATCCTTCTCAGTCAATACCCGGAAGGCTCCGCCCTTTCGCAGCGGAGTATTGAGATCCAGTACCTCGCCGTCCAGTTCGACCGCTATCGCGTCGCGCAGCAGCCTCGGCCCAATGGATGCGACGACGTCGCGCGGCAGCGCGCCTTCGGGAGCTTCACGGGTGGCGCCGTCGGGCAGCCTCAGCGTCAACATTTTTTGGTATAATTTCGAGTACTGCGGATGGCCTTTATTTTGCTCCCCGTTAAGGTATCGTTTGCAGAAACCCTTCGCTACAGGCATCCAATGTCCCCCTTCCGCTATCGTGACGAGCCGCCGTACATCTACGCTGAGGACGAAGAGGAATCTTCTCCGCGCAACGCACTCTACATCGCCATTGGGGCTGCTGCCGGCTTTGCTGCCGGCGTGCTGATGGCGGAGCGATTCGGAGGGTTCAAGGGTTTGACCGACAGAATCAAGGACACTTTCGGCGGTGGGACGGGAGAGGAAGAAGAGGAGTTCGATTACGAGGGGCTTGATGAGGATGAGTTCGATCCGGATTTCGACGATGAGTTCGACACGCCGAAGGCATCTCTGAACGGCGCCGAGGAGCTCGAGGAAAGGGTACTCGAAGCGTTCAGGAACGATCCGATACTCAGCGAGCGGGCGGTGGATATCGGCTCCGTCGAGGACGGAATCATCGAGCTGACGGGCTGGGTGAACTCGGAGGAGGAAGCGCACCAGGCGGTCGTCGTGGCGCGAGGGGTTCCGGGAGTCGAAACAGTGGTGAACCGGCTGGTCATCCGCACCGACGAGGACCTGTTCGACGACGCCGCGCATCGCTACGAAGACGGTGATCCCGCCTTCACCGAGCGCGGCTGGGAAGGACAGCAGGTGGGAACCGGCCGCAGGAGACAGGGCAATTCGACCGAGATAGATCGTCATGCCGACCCGCGAAACGTTCTCGAGGATCGCTCGCTGAGCGAGGACCGCGCCTTCATGGCGGCCGCTGACGAGATCCCCGATGCGGCCGTGCGGCGCACGAAAGCCAAGAAGGTCGCTCGCGGTGGACGAACCGATGGCTCTCCGGTTGCGCCGAGCGGCGTTCCGAAGGCCGATCACGTTGCGGATCCGGGGCGCGTAGCGGACGACTGATTGTCGCGGTCTTACCCGCGAAAATGGCGCCGGTTAACTTGCGCCGGAGATGACCACAACACAGGAACTTCACGAGCTGCCGGCGCAGTACGACCCCGGCCAGACTGAGCGCGTCATATACGAGCGCTGGGTCGAAGCTGGCGTGTTTTCGGCCGACGAGAAGCGGAGCAAGCGGAACGGCGGCGATCGCGATCCGTTCGTGATCATCATGCCGCCCCCGAACGTGACGTCCGTGCTGCACATGGGGCATGGCCTCAACAACACCGTGCAGGACGTGATCGTTCGTTGGCGAAGGATGGCCGGCGATGAAGCGCTCTGGGTGCCCGGGACCGACCATGCCGGAATCGCAACCCAGAACATCATCGAGAAGCAGCTCGCTGCCGAGGGCAAGACGAGATTCGACCTCGGTCGTGAGGCGTTCGTGGAGCGCACGATCGCCTTCGTCCGGCAGACCGGCGGTCAGATTCTGCAGCAGCTACGCGCCATCGGCGCATCATGCGACTGGAACCGCACAGCCTACACGCTCTCACCGGAGCTCTCGGTCGCAGTGCGCGAAGCCTTCGTGCAGCTGCACGAGCGAGGCCTGATATATCGCGGGCATCGCGTCATTCACTGGTGCTCCCGCTGCCTTACCTCACTCAGCGACGAGGAAGCCGAGCACAGCGAGGAGATGGGAACGCTATACCACATCGCATACCCGATCGCGGGTGCGAAGGACAAGGCAACGCTGACCGTCGCCACTACCCGTCCCGAAACAATGCTGGGTGACGTCGCGGTGGCGGTTCACCCGGACGACGAGCGCTACACTGATCTCATCGGCAAGTCGGTGTTGCTACCGATCGCCAACATCGAGATCCCGGTAATCGCCGACGACTACGTGGATCCGGCTTTCGGCACCGGAGTCGTAAAGATCACACCCGCGCACGACCCGAATGATTTCGAGGTGGGCCTGCGCCATAAGCTTCCGATGCCCGTGATCATGGCGCCCGACGGAACGATGACGAACGGCGTCGACGCCGGCTCGCGGGTGCCGCCGGAGCTCCTTGGCATCGACCGATTCGAGGCGCGGGAGCGGATCGTGAGGCTGCTGGAGAAATCCCGATTGCTAAAAAAGGTCGAGCCGCATCAGCACGCGATACGGCACTGCTATCGCTGCGACACTGTGGTCGAGCCGAGGCTCTCCGATCAGTGGTTCGTCAAAACGGAGCCGCTTGCCAGGCCGGCGCTGCAAGCCGTGCATGACGGCACGATCAGGATTCTGCCTAAGAGGTGGGAGGCTGCCTACATCCACTGGATGGAAAATCTCCGCGACTGGAACATCTCGCGGCAGCTCTGGTGGGGTCACCGCATTCCAGTCTGGTACTGCGACAAGTGCAATCGTCAGATAGTGAGTCGCACGGACGTGAGCGCTTGCGACAAGTGCGGCGGGTCGGTTCGTCAGGACGAAGACGTGTTGGACACCTGGTTCTCGTCGTGGCTCTTCCCGATCTCCACGCTCGGCTGGCCCGATAAAAGCGCGGCTCCGCTCGTCGCCTTCTATCCAACCGACGATCTCGTGACGGCGCCCGAGATTCTTTACCTGTGGGTGTCGCGAATGATCATGGCCGGCTACGCGTTCATGGACGCCCCGCCGTTCCATACGGTTTATCTCCACGGAACCGTGCGCGACACGAATCACGTGAAGATGTCGAAGTCACTCGGCAACGGCATCGACCCCCTTGACGTGGTTGCTAGCTATGGAGCAGACGCCCTTCGGTACACGGTGATTGCCGGAATGGGGATGGGCGCCGACCTCGTGCTCGACCCAAAGGATCTCGAGCGGTCGTTTGCACCGGGCCGGAATTTCGCGACCAAGCTGTGGAACATCGGCCGCTTTCTACTGACGAACGTCGGCGCAGCGCCGGTGAGAAGCGTCGACGAGCTGCGGGACAACGAGCTGACTCTCGCCGATCAATGGGTGCTCGGCCGATTGAACGCGACCATCCTCGAGTGCGATGCCGCTCTCGGACCATCGCGACCGACCGATGAAATCTGGCGCGCTGAGGAACGGTACTCCGGTCTCCGCCTCAGCGAATTCGCTGAAGCAACGCGACGGTTCGTGTGGAATGATGTCGCCGATTGGTATCTCGAGACGACTAAAGGACGCATCGGCGCAGAGGGGCCCGATAGCGAGGTCGCGCGGGCTGTCCTCACCCACGTCTTTGATTACGCGCTGAGACTTCTCCATCCGATCATGCCATTCATAACGGAGACGCTCTGGCAGCGGCTTCCATCACCAGTGGCCGCGGATCGCGGCGAGTTCCTGGCGATCGCGCAATGGCCGTTGCCGCATCCTGTTTCCCGCGTTGAGACGGAGTCGATCGCGCGGTTCGACCTGGTGCGCGAAGCCGTGAGCGCCGTTCGGCAGATACGGTCCGACTACGCCATACCGCCGGCAAAGTCGATCGAGGCTGTCATTCAGTCGCGGGCGAACGCTGGCCTGTTTGCAGACCACGCACGTCTCATCGGACAGCTGGCGCGCGCGGCCGTCAAAGTTGGGGCCGGGCCGACTGACGCGGCGGCAGCGCATGCAGTTCTCAACGATGGCAGCGAGGTCATCGTCGCGCTTGGCGGCGTCGTCGATCTGGCGAAGGAGTGTGGGAAGCTTAAAGGTGAGCTCGAGCAACTGGAGACGCAGCTCCAATCGTTGTCGAAGCGCCTCAGGAACGAAGGCTTCACCAGCCGCGCACCCGCTGCGGTGGTGGAGTCGGAGCGCAAGAAGGAAGAGGAATGGATCAAGCGGCGCGAGCAGCTCGCCGCAAAAGTGACCGCGCTTTGCGGCGGCTGATCGCCGCTGTGGTGTTCGGATTGGCGTGCGCATCCCCAGGCATGCCGCCTGGCGGACCGCCCGACAAAGTCGCTCCAATAATCGTCTCGATCACGCCCGATTCGGGGAGCGTAGGCGTGAAGCCAAAGGAAGTTCTCTTTCGCTTCGATGAAGTCGTGTCCGAAAAACCAGTGTCGGTCACTACGCTGGACGACCTGTTCCTGATTTCACCGCGGAACGGCGTTCCGAGCGCTTCCTGGCATCGCGACGCCATATCCGTAAAGCCGGATGGTGGATGGCGCGCCAACACGCCTTACACTGTCATCATGCTACCCGGGCTCGCGGACATCCGCGGGAACGTGCGTAACACCGGCGCGACGACTTTTTTCTCGACGGGTCCGACAATTCCACGCACACGCATCGCGGGCCACGTCTTTGATTGGGTCGGTGGCACCCCGGCGGCGGGAGCGTTGGTCGAATCCTTCGTCACAACCGATACTCTCCATCCGTACGTCGCTCTGGTCGATACCAGCGGGTCATTCTCGATCGACCATCTCCCAGCCGCCAGATACACGGTCAGGGGTTATCTCGATCGCAACAAGAACCTGACGATCGACCCCAGCGAGCCCTGGGATAGCGTCTCAGTCAACCTTGCCGACAGCGCCCGCATCGAGCTGCTGCTGTTCGTACACGACACGGCTGCGCCTCGCCTGCGCGAGGTCGCCTCTGCTGACTCCGTAACATTAAGGCTCACGTTCGACAAGCCGGTGGATCCGACCCAGACTCTCACAATCCAGAACTTTGCGATCATCGGGCCCGACTCGGCCCTTGTTCCGATTGTTAGCGCGAGTCCCGAGGCGAGGGACACGAGCGTCAAGGCGCCGGTCCTGCCTGCGGGTGCCCGGCGTCCTGTAGGAAATCCACGTGTCGACACAACCGCGGCGCGGCGAGCCGTAATGTCTCGTCCACAACCGATTTCCACGGTGATAATCAAATTGCAGCGGCCACTGACCCCGAAGGTCGTTTATCGAGTTCGCACGATTGGCATCCGTGGCCTGCTCGGCAGTACAGGTAACAGCGATCGTCCATTCACGGGGCCGACCCCACCTCCGCCCCCCAAACCGACGGTGGTTCCAGCCAAGCCACCTCCGCCAGTCAGCAAATGACGGATCCTCGACGGGATCTGCCGAGCGTGAACGCGCTTCTCGAGAGCGCGGGCGTGCGGGCACTCCTTGAGCAGCATCCGCGACGTGTCGTTCTGGAGGCGGTGAGAACTGCTGTCAGCGCCGCGCGCAATCAGGGTGAGCCTCAGCAAACTGAAGAGCAGTGGTTGGCAAGCATTGCATCGGCCGTTCGGTTCCTGAACCAGCCTTCTCTTCGCCGCGTGATCAACGCAACCGGCGTGGTGCTCCACACCAACCTCGGCCGCGCACCGCTGGCTGCCGCCGCCGTGAAAGCAATCGCAGATATCGCGGCCGGGTTCAGCAATCTCGAATACGATCTCGCGACTGGCGCGAGAGGCTCACGTTACTCGCACTGCGTCGGTCTGCTGCGACAGCTGACCGGAGCAGAGGACGCTCTCGTCGTCAACAATTGCGCGGCGGCGATGGTGCTCTCGCTCAATGCTCTGGCGCAGAGAAAGGAAGTCCTCGTCTCGCGCGGCGAGCTTGTCGAAATCGGCGGCAGCTTCCGCATCCCGGACATAATGGCTCGCGCCGGCGCGAAGCTCGTCGAGGTCGGAACTACGAATCGCACGCACGACGACGACTATCGCCGAGCCATCACACCGAGGACGGCGGCGATCGTGAAAGTGCATCGCAGCAACTTCGCGATCGAAGGATTTACCTCGGACGTGAGCGTCGACAGGCTCGCGTTCATCGCGGCCGAGCACGGATTGCCTGTGATCCACGACCTCGGCAGTGGACTAATGGTGTCGCTCGAGGAGTACGGACTCACCGGCGAGCCGACAGCGAAGATGGCGCTGGAGTCGGGCGCGTCGGTGGTGCTCATGAGTGGCGACAAGCTGCTGGGCGGTCCCCAGGCGGGAATCATCCTTGGCGGCGCCGACCTGATCGCCCGGCTTCGCAAGAATCCGTTCGCGCGCGCGATGCGTGTCGACAAGCTCACCTTCTCCGCGCTCGAGGCCACGCTCCGACTCTATCTCGAGCCCGACCGGGCGCTCAAGGAGATTCCGGTGCTGTCGATGCTTACGGAAACGGTGAGGGAGATCACCGCGCGCGCGGAAACAATCGCCGCGAAGCTGCGCGCCGCTGGAATCGAGGCGAAAGTCGCCGAATCGAGCGCCAGCGTGGGCGGCGGCGCATTTCCAACCGCGGCAATCCCATCGCGCGCTATCGTGTTGTCGCACAACAGCCGGGAGCTCGAAGAACGCCTGAGACTCGGCGAGCCCGCGGTAATCGGCCGGGTGTCAGATGGGGAGCTTCTGCTCGACTTGCGCAGCGTGCTTCCCCACGAGGATGAGCTTCTCGCCGACGCAATCATTCGGCTCGGCCCGTGACGAGGCTGCCCGACGCGTTTTTTCTCGACCGCGACGGCACTGTGATGGAGGACGCCCATTACATCAAGTCTCCCGACCAGGTGCGATTGATTCCGGGCGCAGCAGCCGCGGTAAAAAAGATCAACGACGCGGGGATTCCTGTCATCGTGATCACCAACCAGTCGGGTATCGGACGTGGGATCTTCACCGTAAAGGACTACGAGGCGGTGAAGGCCCGCTTCGAATCTCTGCTTGCGCTCGAAGGCGCGCACGTCGACGGCAGCTACTATTGTCCGGACCACCCCGCTGCGACCGGGCCGTCCAGATGCCGCAAGCCGGCGACGCAGATGTTCGAGGACGCGATTCGCGACTTCGAGCTGGACCCTGCGAATGTCGTCTACATCGGCGACCGTTGGCGAGACGTCGCCGCGTCGAGAAAGCTTGGTGGCCGCGGAATCATGATCGCTTCGCACATGACGACCGATGAGGATCGGCGGAAAGCGGAAGAAGATGGAATCGAGACAGCCCCTTCTCTGCAAGAGGCCGTTCATATGATTTTCGGTCTTACTGAGAAGGACGGGTCGGCGTAAAATCGGTAATGCCGTCACGACTCGCTGTGCTCGCATCAGGGCGCGGCTCCAATCTCCAGGCAATTATCGACCACTTCGACAACCTCGCGCGCGAGCGCGTCGCCAAGGTCGTGCTCGTCGCCTCGAACCGCGCGGACTCCCCTGCGCTCATCCGCGCGGCGACTGCGTCGATTGACATCGCCCATTTTAGCTCGGCGGATGATGGATCTGAGCTGCTCGCGCTGCTCAGGAGCTTCCGGATCGATCTCGTAGTGCTGGCGGGCTATCTCAAGCGCATTCCGCCCAGTGTAATCACTGAGTACGCGGGGCGTATCATGAATATTCATCCCGCACTCCTGCCCGCATTTGGCGGCGAAGGCATGTACGGTGCACGGGTTCACGAGGCCGTTATCGCGTCGGGGCACAGTGAGAGCGGCGTCACAGTTCACCTCGTCGACGACGAGTACGATCGCGGCCCGATTGTCGCGCAGTGGCGGATACCAGTGAATTCGTCTGATACCGCCGAGTCGCTGGCGGCAAGGGTGCTCAACGTGGAACACGTCGTATATCCGCGCGCGGTCGAGATGGTGGCGATCCTGCAACAACTCGAATCAAAATCAGCTGATTGATATGCCCACTGCCCTTCTCTCTGTTTCGGACAAAACCGGTCTCGTGGACTTTGCCACCGCGCTTGTGAAGCTTGGGTGGGACCTGATCTCGACCGGGGGCACGGCCAAAGCGCTGCGCGCGGCAGGCGTGAACGTGCGCGACGTGAGCGACGTGACCCATTTTCCTGAGATGCTCGACGGGAGGGTGAAGACCCTGCACCCAGCCGTCCACGGCGGACTTCTCGCAAGGCGCGATTTGCCCGAGCACGTGAAAGCGCTCGCCGAGCACGACATCGCCACGATCGATCTCGTGGCAGTAAATCTTTATCCGTTCGAGCAGACGGCCGCGCGGGCCGGTGCCAAGGCGGAGGAGGTCATCGAGCAGATCGATATCGGTGGGCCGTCGATGCTTCGATCGGCAGCAAAGAATTTCGCGTCCGTTACGGTGATCGTCGATCCGGCCGACTACGGTCGGGTTCTCGCCTCCCTCGAGGCCAAGGACGACGATCTCGATCTGCGCCAGATTCTCGCGGAAAAGGTATTCGAGCGGACGGCTGCCTACGACGCCGCGATCGCGCGCTGGTTCGCCCGCGAGCGGGCGGAGACTTTCCCTGACAGCATCGCAATTCCATTGGAGCGAGAGACCACTCTCAGGTACGGGGAGAATCCTGGCCAGCGGGCGGCGTTCTATGTCGAGAGCCATAAAGAGGGGATCGCGGCGCTAGAGAAGAAGGGCGGGAAGGAGCTTTCCTTCAACAATCTCCTCGATCTCGAGGGCGCGCTATTCGCCACCGATCCGTTTCAGGGCGAGACCTGCTGCGCCATCGTCAAGCACACCACGCCGTGCGGATTGGCCACGGGAACAGATGCACTGGACGCCTACAAGAAAGCGCTCGAGTGCGATCCGGTTTCAGCGTTTGGATCCGTGATCTCGTTTACGGTTCCGGTCGACGACGAAACCGCCGAAGCCATTTCCAGCCTGTTCGTCGAGTGCATTGTCGCTCCCAAGTTCAGCGAGGGTGCGCTCGAGATCCTGGGCCGGAAAAAGAATCTGCGGGTGCTGGAGGGTCAGGCGTGGTGGCGCGATGAGGCGCTCGATTACAAGCGGGTTCGCGGAGGATTCCTGGCGCAGGAGAGGATTGCACGCGACGGCACAAAGGAGGAATGGAAGGTAGTCACCAAGCGCCAGCCTACGGACGCCGAGCTCAAGGATCTCCGCTTCGCCTGGCGAACAGTCGGCAGCGTGAAGTCGAACGCAATCGTCCTCGCGCGCGACGGAGCCACCATCGGCATCGGCGCAGGTCAGATGTCGCGCGTCGACGCCGCATTTCTCTCCGTGCATAAGGCGCGACTCACGGGCCACGACACCAAAGGCTCCGTAATGGGATCTGATGCATTCTTCCCCTTCCGCGACGGAATCGAGCAAGCCGCGGAGGCCGGGGTCAGCGCGATAGTGCAGCCGGGCGGATCGGTACGCGACGAAGAAGTCATCCAGGCAGCCAATGAGTTCAACATCGCGATGATCTTCACCGGAATGCGGCAATTCAGGCACTAGGATGACGGCCATCTCGCGAGAGGCAGGCGACGCGCTCGACTATCGGCCATCCTATCGCGCGGCGGCGATAACGTCCGCCATAATTCTCCTGCTGTATCTCGTAACGCTCGCCCCATCCACCGCGATGTGGGACACCAGCGAATACATTGCCGCTGCGTTCGACTTCGGTCTTCCCCACCCGCCCGGCAATCCGTTCTTCGTCATTCTCGGACGTCTGTTCGCGATCCTGCCGGTCGCGCCGAATGTCGCGATGCGGATCAACATCCTGGCGGCGCTCTGCAGCGCCGCAGCCGCCGGGATGTGGTTCCTCATCACCGAGCGTGTTCTCGTCGGATGGCTCACCGAGCGGTGGCAGAGAATTGTCGGGGGCGCGCTCGCCGCGCTGATCGGGGCGACTGCGTTTACGGTCTGGGCGCAATCCGTCGTCAACGAGAAAGTCTACACAGTGTCCCTGCTCGGCCTTGCGCTGGTGTCGTGGCTGGTGGTCCGGTGGTGCGACGAGCCCGACGGCCCGAGGGCAGACAGACTGCTGGTGCTGGTCGCGTATCTTAGCGGACTCGGATACGCGGTTCACATGGCGGGGTTTCTCGCGCTGCCCGCGGTCGCCGCGGCCGTGATTATTCGCCGGCCCCGCACCCTTGTGCGGTGGAAGCTTCTGCTCGCGATCGCGGGCGGGCTCGCGCTCGGCATGACGCCGTTTCTCACGCAACCCCTCCGTGCCGCGCACTTTCCGGGAATCAACGAGGGTGAGCCGACGGGCTGCGCGACGAACATCGGGGCCGGCTGCACATTCAGCAAAGCGACGTACGACCGATTCATGTACAACTTCAATCGTGGCCAGTACAGCAAGCCCGCACTCAGCGACAGACAGGCCCCGTTCGTGGCGCAGGTCGATATGTGGTGGCTTTACTTCAGGTGGCAATGGCTGCGCGACCCATTCAACAGCCATCCAGCGATTCAGCGAATGCTTGCGACGCTCTTCCTGCTCCTCGGTGGACTCGGGGGCTACGTCCACTGGAAGCGGGACAGACGGTCGTTCTCGTACTTCGGTCCGTTGATGCTGACGGTCACGCTCGCACTCGTCTATTACATGAATTTCAAGTACGGCGCGTCACAGTCACCGGACTTGAGCGATACGGTTCCGCGCGAAGTTCGCGACCGCGACTACTTCTATCTGTGGAGCTATTCCGCGTGGAGCGTCTGGGCCGCGCTCGGACTCGTTTACGTGTGGGAGACGATTGCCGCGCTGATCGGATCCGAGAAAGCTCGCGTCGGAAACGAGACGCTCGATCTTCCGCGGCGCAGGAGCTGGCTGATCGCGACGCCGATTCTCGCGGTCGCCTTCGTGCCCCTCTTTGCCAACTGGCAATCGGCGTCGCGCGCCGGACAAACAGACACTGCCGATTTCGCGGCAGATCTTCTCAATTCCGTCGAGCCTTACGGGATCCTGGTCACCGCCGGCGACAACGATACGTTCCCGCTCTGGTACGCGCAGGAAGTCGAGGGGATTCGTCGCGATGTGATTGTCGCGTGTCTGTCACTGTTGAACACGGACTGGTACACGCGCCAGTTGTTGCGGCGTCCTGTTTACGAATACGACTCTCTGCGCGGGCCGGCGATCTATAGGGGAAAAGCGTGGAAGAAGCCGAGCGGGCCGCCGGTGAACGTGACGATGGCGCAGGCAGACGCCGTCCCACCTGCAATCGAGCTCAGCGCGCCGCAGACATTCCGGAAGGAAGGCACCGACATCGTCGCCACGATCCATCCTCGCCCGCTCGGGGACTACGCGGGTCTCGAGCGCGCCGATCTTTTCGTCCTGTACATGATCCGCGACAGTTATCCGGAGCGCCCATTCTTTTTCAGCCGAACCTCCGGCGGGTACCCGGAGGAGATGGGGTTCGCGCCGTATACGGTGACGGTCGGTCTCGCGCGAAAGCTCATGCCCCGCATCCCCAAAACCGGGAATGGAATCGTATCTCTCGGCGGTAGCGAATGGTTCGACGCCGCGACGACTCGCGCATTGTGGGAAACGGTGTTCAAGGGTCCTGCGTCATTAGCGAAGCGGACGATGTGGGTCGACCGGCCGTCGGTAGGCATTCCTTATCTTTACGTGCGCACAGGCCTGGAGCTCAGCGCCGTGCTCGACCAGCTGGGATTGAAGCAGGAAGCGGCGCGTGTGCATGCGGAGACTGTAAGAATCGCGCACGCGACGCAGCTCGACGATCTCGTTGCAGGCGACTCGAAGTAGTGCGTTGCCGCGCTAGTTGGCC
>DATARP010000107.1:0-4356 GCA_036264075.1 Gemmatimonadaceae bacterium | reverse complement strand
CTAACCCGCCCGTTGTCTGACCTTCACGACCTGCTCGACGAGTCTGGGTGCCGGCCAGGACCTCCTAAGCGCCTTTTGGAAGCAACGCTTGGGTACGATCTCGACGCCTGACTTGGTCAGCGTCTCGTAGCGCGCCAGTTTCTCTGGGTAGCGAGAGATTGTCGTTGGCTTGTACGAGAGCGAAAGAAAAAAGTTGTCGGTGAGGCTGAGCGCGAACAGTTCTTCGATGTCCCGGGCGCGGGCAAGGCGCTCGATGCCCAGCACGACCTGACTTCCCAGTCCCTCGCCGTGGTGCTCCGGAGCTACGGCCACCGAGGAGACCTCCGCCAGCGAAGGGGAATACTCCTCGAGCGCCGCGCAGGCGATCACGCGGCGATTCTCGTCGGTCGCGACGACATAGTTGTCGATGCGCGAGGCGATTTCATCGAGCGTCCGGGGCAGCATCAACCCCTGCACAGCGTACTGCGAGACGAGCTCGAGTATCTGTGGCGCGTCTCCGCGCAACGCGGGGCGCACCAGCGCCGGAGGCGTCGATGACTTCGTCCGCGCGAGGCTGAGCGCGGGCCCTGAGGAAACTGGGAAATTATGCACGAGGAATGTATATATACACACCCCCCGCCCCGCAAGGGTTCCTTCGGCGTGGGAACCGCTGGCGGCTCCCCTAGTAGCTCGCGAAAACCTTGGTCTTCCCGCTCTTATCGAAGGAGAGGACCTGGTAGTGCTGCTGCCGCGGCCCTTCCATGCCCGGTGATCCCATCGGCATGCCAGGCACCGCCAGACCCGCCACTTTCGGCTTTTCCTTCAGCAGCCTCGCAATGTCGGTGGCCGGCACGTGCCCCTCGATCAGATAGCCGTTCACCACCGCGGTGTGACAAGCGGTCAACGCGCCGGGAACGCCGAGCGTGCGCTTGACCGCCGCCATGTCCGGCGTGTCTTTGGCGTCGACGGCGTAGCCGTGCTTCTTGAGGTGCTCGATCCAGTTCTTGCAGCAGCCGCAGCTCGGATCCTTGTAGACGGTGATCGTCGTCTGTTTGGGAGCCGTATCGCTTGACGGTGTTACTGCACCGGTGGTGAGCGTGAGAGCGAATAACGCCGCGCCCAGCGCAAAGCTCTTTCGGAGATCTTTTTTCATTCGGGAATCAATTTGAGTGTGCGTTCGATTTGTTTTCTGTGACGCCCCTCGTGCTCGCCGACGAATATGAGCCATTGATACAGATCGAGCTCGCCGAGGATGGCGTGTGTGTGCTTGATCTCGCCAATCGAGAGGCCGTCGGCTGACACGGCCGCCGCGCGCAGCGCTTCACGAGAGCTCTCCAGACCTTCGACGGCTTCGCTGATGTCGATATTCGCGCGCGGCAGAACTGTGGCTGGGGCCACCAGCACCGCTTGCTCCAGCTTCGCCTTATGTTGTGCGAAAGTCGGGAGCACGGCGTCGGTCGATTTTTCGTCGCCGAGCCCGGCCTCCCGCGCCTGGCCGACGCGCTTGGTTATCAGTCGCGCGACTCCTGCTTCCACCATTCTCAGGTGCTCGAGTATCTCGGCCACCGACCAGCTGTCTTCGGTAGCCCGCCGGCAAAGCCGATCACCGGGCACATCCGCGAAGCTTTTGAGCAGCTCGGTGCGTTTTTCTTCCACGTAATCCATCGCTTCGGCGAGTCTCGCGTGCATCTAATCTCCTCCTTCTCCTGAATTTACGCGCGGGCGCTGCAATCGGCGCGCGTCTTTCCGTCCAGCCGAATTCGTCCGGCACCCTTCTGGCTTTCGGTATATATTCGGGTAAGCCGATATGACCTTCATCTGCCTCTGGAGTCCCGCTGCCACCGCCACCGATACACAGGAGAGCGAGCTTCTTCACAGACTCATTCCCGCATTACTGAGCACAGCTCCGCGGGTGATGCTCGGAGCCAATGGAATAGTCTGGGCTGACGCCAGAGGGATGAGCGCCGAGCTTCTGGCGAGAGATCTTCTCCAGCTTTTTCACGATAACGGAGTGGAGAAGGTTCGCGCAGCCATGTCTCTTGCTCCCATATGTGCCGAGGTCGCCGCTCGCTACGGGAGGGGTGCGCTGATCGCGGTACCGCCCGGCACCGAGCGCGATTATCTCGCCCGATATCCGGTTGGAGTCCTCGAGCCATCGCTTGCCTTGTCGTCTCTGCTGGATGGAATCGGCGTGGAGAGCTGCGGAGATCTGGCGAAGCTCGATCTCGAATCGGTCGAAGTTCGATTCGGCGCCGAAGGAGCGCGCCTCTGGAGATTGTCGAGGGCCGACGATTCGCGCCGCATCTTCAGCAACATTCCGCGCGCGCTGCCCTCCGCCTCGCTCGATTGGGTCGATTACACGCTCAAGGATCCCGAGCGCCTCGTCTTCATCATCAATGCTCTCGTTGGAAACATCACCACGGAGCTGAAGTCGCGCGGACAGGGCGCTAGAGAGGTGACGATCATTTTCTCGCTCGCCAATCGCGAGACCTTCGAGCACCTGGTGCGTCCCGCCCGATCGACGGGGAGTCACAAGGCGTGGATGCGACTCATTCGCACGCATCTCGAGCGCATCACTCTTCCCGACGGAGTCGTCGGCATCACGATTCGCGTGGAGTCCGTCACCGGAGAAGTCGAGCGCCAGGGAGACATCTTCGATCGCGGGTTCGCCACCGCGCGAGCAGCGGAGGAGACCATCGCGCAGCTGCTGGATGATCAGGGCTCGGTGGTGGTGACGCCGCGCAACACTCAACACCCTCTGATCGATCGGCGCACAGAGTGGGTGAGCCAGGATCCATCGCAGGCTTCAGCGAGAATTCAGATAAGGGAGCGGGTAGTGAAAGCGACCGCCTCCCCGAGCCTCACGCTGCAGCTCCTTCCCGAGCCCCATCGGATCGCGGTGACGACAAAGCGCCGTCGCGATCATCAGATCCCGTTGCAGTTTCGGGACAAGCAGTGGACGACAATCATCTCAGCCGCGGGGCCCGACCGCGTGTCGGGAGGACAATGGGGCGAGCCCTACGCGCGGGAATATTTCCGGTGCGTCACCGACGACGGGATGATGGTGTGGCTGTACCGGGACGCACGGTCGGATGAATGGTACCTGCACGGGTGGTGGGATTAGCCGGTACCAACTGAACTGACTGGCGCCAGGTTTCAGTTGAACTGAACGGGGTAGGAGGTGCCAGAGATGCATAGTTGCCTGGCACCAGGTCACCACACCCAGACTTCAATACTGGCGTGAAAGGGGAGGCAGGTGTCAGACACGGCGGCACCAGGTCACCAGGTACCTGGGACCAGAATGCGGCCAGAACGCCAATAGTAAAGTCTGGTCGTTGTAACCCGGTGCCTGTCATCTACGCCTCTGGCACCTCACACCCCGCTCAGTTCAGTTGGAACCTGAAACCGAGTTCAGTTGCTTTGATCGTGACACAGGTGCCAGCCCTACATCCCCGGAAAGTCGATCCTAGCCGCCTTAACGATCTGCTTCACCCTGGCCATGACCGCATTTGCCCCGGCGGCATCTCCTCTCCGCGACAGGCCTTCGGCGAGTACCGCTCCCGTGAAAGCGTACGTGTACGGAATTCCGACCGAAGCGCGATCGATCCAGTCTCCTTCCTTTATCAGGCCCGCGGGAGCGCGATAAATCGAATCCCACAGCGCTTTGGTTCGGTCGAGATCGATGAACAGCCCGGAGACTCGAGGCGTCGCCGGAGTTTCTGTCACCGGATGGTCAACCAGCTTCTGCACGAAACCCTGTGATACCAGGTACGGTTGCATGCTCCGCGCGAGCGTTCCGCCTCCGCCGGTCGACAGGTAAATGGGCCGCTCTGGGAACGCGTCCTTGATCAGGCGCAGCAGTACGAGCTCGTCGCGCACGAGGTAACCCGGCTCAACATTCAGGACGATGTTTCCCTGCCGGAAGACCTGAGGCTCGTTGATCTGTATGTATTCCGGAATAGCATCCGCATCGGCGAAGCTCATTTTTAGCGGCGGACCGGACGGCTTCTTCCACACCTGGTTCCGGTAGATCGACGGACCCTTCGCCGCGTCGTAGGTCGCAATCGGCCGCCGAATCATCTGCCGCACGAACCAATCGGTGTCCAGGTAAGTCGTCACAGCTACCGTCACGTCCCGCCTTACGCCTTCAACTTCCTGAGCGTACCAGAGCGGGAATGTGTCGTTGTCGCCATTCGTGATGACGATCGCGTACGGCTCGAGCGAGTTCAGGTAGTCGTGCGCCCACTGGTCGGTGAAGTAATGACCCGCGCGCGACGCGTACTTCCAGTTCGCAAAGAGAGGGATGAGCGCGATGAGAAGTATCGGCGTCGCGCGGATGAATCCACGGCGCGATGGCCAGCTGGCTGCCACGACCTG
>DATARP010000084.1:0-13433 GCA_036264075.1 Gemmatimonadaceae bacterium | reverse complement strand
GGCGATCTCGAGTGCGCGCGCGAAGTACTCTCGCGCCTCTCGGAAGTCTCCCATTTTCGTGCGGAGCATTCCCATGTTGTTGAGGACCCACGACAGGGGCTCGGCATCCCCGGCTTTTTCGAATGCCTCGAGGCTTCTCGTATACAGCTCATTCGCCGTCGCGAAATCTCCGTGCATGTTCGCGAGCACGCCGCGATTCTGCTGGATCATTCCGAGCAGTCGAGCCTCTTCAACGGTTTCGGCGAGAGCGGCGGCGGCGGCGTACAGTCGCTCTGCTTCTTTGTTCTCGCCGCGGCGCTGGTGGATTATGGCCAGGCAGTTGAGGGCGTGTGCTTCGCCACGAGCGGAACCAGAACGCTTAGCCATCTCGAGGCTCTTGGCGTAACATCGGAAGGCCGCTTCCGTCTCCCCCCGCTCCCGAAGCAAAGTGCCTTTCCAGCGCAGAACGTCCGCGACGAACGGGTCCACGCTCCCTTTGCCGAGAGCGCGCAGGGCGTCGTCGTATAACCCAAGCGCTCTGGCGCTCCGTCCTTCCTTCTCCGCCGAGCGCGCCAGCTCGACCAATTCACCCGGTCGGCGATGGTCGGGCGTCATGGCACGCCCAGCGGTGGGGTGAATCCGCCAGGTTCAGTCAGAAGCCAGCATGTAACGGGAGAAGTGATTTACAGTCCATGTCGTGACTTCCGGGAGCGTGGAAGAACCAGGCGCGTATATCGTCGCCGACAACTCGATTTCAAGCGCGTTGAAGATGGTCCCGAGAAGATTGCCGAGCAGGTCGACAGTGGGGTTGTCGACGTAGGCGCCGAATAGCTTCGTGTTAAGCGGCTGCCCATAGACGACCGTGTTCCTCAAGCGCTGTGTGACGACCACCGGCTTCGCGAACGTCATGTGCGGATACATCGCGTAAGCCGCGTAGTTCGCGTCGGATGTAATCGTGATCAGCGTCGGCTGGCTCACCGCGCCCATCGGGAACGTGATCGTGAAATCAGATGCGGGAATCGTGAGCGTCCCACCCCACGGGGAGATCGTGCCGGAAACTGTGTGGGAGACGTGCACGTAGCTGGAGTTCCACGCCACCGGGTGAACGTTCACATTCGCGTTGCCGACGAAGGCGACAACCGAAGTGACGACCTTCAGCAAGCCACCGACCACACCCCCAAGGAGACCGCCAAGCAGAGCGTCCTGGGTGGTGCCTGCACGAATGGCGGACACCGGGGTTTGCGTCGGCGCAGTCGGCGAAGTCTCCGAGCAGGAAAGCGCGACGAAGGCGCTGAGAACGAGGACAGAAGAACGAAGGAACCTGGAGCGAATCATGTGTAGAGACCGGGTGAATGGTTTCGAGTGAATCAGTCTGACGCGAGCATGTAGCGGGAGAAGTGTCTGATCAGCCACACCTGCGATTCAGGCAGACCAGTGCTTGGCGACAAAATCGTCTGGGACGGCTCGATCTCCAGAACGGGGACTTTTCCGGTGAGCGGCAACTTGTCATCGGAGATGTACGCGGCGAGCAGCGGAGTTTTCAGCCGCCTGCCGGAGACTTCAGTGAATGAAAGGAGCTGAGTGACGGTGACATCCTTCAGGAACTGAGTTCCGGTCGGCTCCATCTTGTAGGCGACGTACTTATCGTCGGACGTAACGGTGATCTCGATCGGAGCGCTGACGGCACCGGCGGGGAACGACATGGTGAGGCCGGTCCGCGGGACCGAGATTATTCCTCCGGCCGGATTGATTGTCTGCTTGACGGTGACTACTTCCCGGGCTTTCCAATCTCTGTTCCACCAAAGGGCCTTGAGCTCGAGGCCAGCGTCCGGCGAGGTGCCCGTTTTGACCGACCCTTGTTCGGCGGCGGGCGCCGCGTCGAGGGGGGCGGTCGGACTCCTCAGGACCGAGTCGGAGCAGGAGGCAAGCAGCGACGCAGCGACAAGGAGGCTGAAGGAGCGACGCAATCTGTTTATCACTATTTGGCCGGGGCGGAGGTTAACAGGAGTGACGGCGCCCCCTAAGGCAACGGATATGCCGAGCTTTAACTCGTTGGTAAACAAGTAGTTAGAAAATCAGCGCCTTCAAGCTCATCAATAACGGTGTAACGAATTTTTACACCCATATCGTTTTGTTATAGGGCTTCTCTGCCCAGCCCGGCTGCTTCCAAGCCCCCGTCACCGCCAGTTTTTTCACCGCCGACCAGGAAAATTCCGATACATTGAGATGGAGCAAACAAACCTGTTCCGGCGTACTAAATAGACGTTGGTGAATCGCGCGAATGAGCAAGAGCGCGCGTGAACCCTGTGGACACCGATCGTGTCTTACCCGTTACACCCTTTAGCCAGAGCTGTATGTCAATTGCTTCCCACAAAGCGCGGCTTGTAGTAGCCGCAACTACCGCCTTTATCGGCGGACTCATCGTCGCTTCAGGAATGAACTGGACCAAGCTCGGATTCGCGCAGACGCGCCCGAGCGCCGCGCAGGTTCAGCCGATAGCCGAAGCGAGCAACGCATTCGTCGCGATCGCGAACAACGTCACTCCGGCGGTGGTATCGATCGAAGTGTTCAGTGCTGCGCGATCCACTTCCTCTTCTCCACGCGGGCGCAGTGGTTCGCCTCAGCAGGTCGCTCCGCCGGGAATGGAAGACTTCTTCCGTCAGTTTGATATTCCGCAGCAGTCCCGCCCGATGCGCGGTCAGGGATCCGGATTCATCGTGACGCGGAATGGATACATCCTGACGAACAACCACGTCGTCACCAACGCCGATCGCGAGACGATCGCCGACAAGGTGACTGTACGATTGCTGGATCATCGCGTCTTCACCGCGAAGGTCGTCGGACATGACAGGACGACCGACGTCGCAGTCATCAAGATCGATGGCGGCGACTTCCCCACGGTTGCACTTGGGGACGACGTTTCTTCGCGGATCGGAGAGTGGGTTCTCGCAATCGGCAATCCACTCGGTCTCGAGAACACCGTCACCGCTGGAATCATCAGTGCCAAAGGCCGCAGTCTCGCGGACCTGATGAATCCAACCGGAAACAATCAGTACGCGATCAGCGATCTGATTCAGACCGACGCGGCGATCAACCCCGGCAACTCCGGCGGTCCGCTTGTCAACTCGCGCGGCGAGGTGATCGGCATCAACAGCGCGATCGCGAGTCCGACCGGGTACAACGCAGGTTATGGCTTCGCTATTCCGATCACGCTGGCGAAGCGCGTGATGGATGAGATCGTCAAGAACGGACGCGTTCGTGTTCCGGCACTTGGCATCGGCATCGACGATGTAAGCCCGGAAGACGCGGCGGTTGCAGGCGTAAAGGACATCCGCGGCGTGCTGGTTCGCAATTTCCCGAGCGATAACACGCCGGCGAAGAGAGCGGGCCTGCAGCCGGGCGATGTGATCATCACAGCAGATGGTCAGCCGGTCGATCGCGTCAGCACACTGCAGAGAATCGTTCGCAATCACAATCCCGGTGAGACGATCGAGATCGAGGCGATGCGGTACGGCCAGCGGAAGAACTTCCGCGTGACCCTGATGGAAGCGCCGACCGATCAACAGCTCGCATCGTCGGATACGCGCACCGAGCCGATCAACGGCGGCAGCGTGCATCCGGCGCTCGGGATCTCGGTTGCTCCGGTGAGCACGGAGATGGCGGCGCAGGCAAGGATGACGACGCCGGTTCGTGGAGTCATGGTCTCGGACGTCATTCCGGGCGGACCGGCGGAAGACAAGCTTTTCAAGAACGACGTCATCACGGATGTTCTCTACCCTGCTCCGGCGCGGGCAATCAACGCCCCGGCGGATCTGCAGCAGGCACTCGGACGGTTGAAGAATGGCGAGTACATCAGCCTGCGGGTTTTCTCGCTGGCGGATGCGACTCACGCGCCGAGGATCGTGAACCTGCAGGTGGGCAAGTAGGGAGGAAAGCTCAGAGCTTTCGAAGCCCTCGTCCGTTGGACGGGGGCTTTTCTTTTGCGCGCGTGCGGAAAAATCTTTGATGCCGCTAGAAGCCGCTGCTATCTTTTGACGGGCGAGCGCGGAAGTGGCGGAATTTGGTAGACGCGCTGGACTTAGGATCCAGTGGAGCAATCCGTGGGGGTTCGAGTCCCCCCTTTCGCATATCGTTGTTCGTTCCACAATGAACCCGCTGCCGATCGTCCGTGACAAGACGCAAGCTGCTGTTCCTGCTCACTCTTCCCTTGCTCGCCACCTGCAAGGAAAGTGTCGCGCCATCCTCCGGCGGTCCGCCTCCGAATACGCAATCGGTATCGGTACTCACGCAGCACAACGACAACAGCCGCGCGGGCTGGAACGACAACGAAACTGCGTTAACCACTTCCAACGTCAACGTTCAGCAGTTTGGCGAGGTGTTCACGCTCACCGTTGACGACCAGGTGTACGCCCAGCCGCTGGTAGTCGGGCATGCAAGCATCGGCGGCGGGTCCCACAACGTCGTACTTGTCGCCACCGTCAACAACACGCTTTACGCGTATGACGGGGACAACGGCACGCTGTACTGGCAGAAGAACTTCACAGCCCCCGGCATGCGTCCGCCGCAACACACCGACATGACAGGCGCGTGCAATGGCACTTATACGGATTTCAGCGGCAACATCGGAATCGTCGGCACGCCGGTGATCGATGCGTCAACTGGAACGGTGTATTTCGTCGCGCGCAGCACCACGGGCAGCACGTTCGTTCAATTCCTCCACGCGGTCAGCATTGTCGATGGAAATGAAATCGCGGGGAGCCCGACACAGATCACCGCGAGCTCCCCCGGAAACGGGGATGGAAGCGTCAATGGCGTGATTGCTTTCGATGCTCAGCGCGAAAACCAGCGTCAGGGGTTGACGCTGGTCAATGGCGTGGTCTACGTGAGTTTTTCGTCCCACTGCGACTGGGGCCCCTATCACGGATGGATACTGGGATACGACGCTCCCACGCTGCAGCAGCGGATTGTCTACAACGACACGCCGAACGGGTCCGCGGGCGGAATGTGGGAAAGCGGGACGGGCATGGCGGCGGATGCTTTAGGGAACCTGTACGTCGTGACCGGCAACGGCACGGTCGGCGACGCCGGTGATCCGACGAACCCGACCAACCGCGGCTCGAGCGCCCTCAAGCTCATTCCGAATGGCTCGACGCTGCGCGTGGCGAGTTACTTCACCCCCACAAACTATCAGTTCCTCAACGACAACGACCTGGATTATGGCGGCATGGGTGCGCTGCTGATCCCAAATTCCAGTCTGTACCTGACCGGCGGTAAGGACGGGTCTCTCTACCTGCTGAACAAGGATGACATGGGCGGCTATCTGCCCTCCTCCAACCAGGTGCAGCAAGTCGTTCCGCTGAGCGGCAATGCCAACATGCATTGCCAGGCTACCTACTACAAAGGAAGCTCGAAAGAATTCGTGTACGTGTGGTCTGAGAACGATCCGTTGCGCGCGATCCCGTTCGACCGCGCCGGCAATGTCCTCAGTCCACAGAGTCAGGTCATGTCCAATGCCGCAGGACCGACCGGTCAGAGCGGCGCGGTCTTGTCAGTTTCGTCCGACGGCTCGAAGGATGGGACCGGCATACTGTGGGCGTCCTACGCGTCCAGCGGCGACGCCGAACACACCGTAAGCCCCGGGATTCTGAGGGCGTTCGACGCCAACGACGTAACCAGGGAGCTCTGGAACAATCGCCAGAACAGCTCGCGCGATGCCGCTGGCACTTACGCGAAGTTCGCCTCTCCTACGATCGCCAACGGACACGTGTACCTGCCGACTTTCTCCAATCGTGTAGTCGTCTACGGATTGCAGTAGCGGCATGAAGCGCTCAGGGCAGTATTTTACATGGCCTTAGGTTTGACTGCTGCCAATTTGTGAAACGAGCTCGACGGAGATCATATGAAGCGCAAAAACGAAATCCCCGATTTTTCGAAAAAGAAAAAGAACGCCCAGCCGCACAGCGTGCCCGACACGACCAAGATTCCGCAGCACGTGCCGACTCCACCCGTCGTGCGAGCCGACAAGCCACCGGCAACTTCGATGAAGTCGGGTCGCAGAGGCTCCTAAGCAAAACAGAAGACCGGCTCAATGAGCCGGTCTTCTTTTTGTAGCGGTCGCCCACCAGTCAGCCTTCTGCTTCGAGATTGATCCCCGTTTCCGCCAAGGCAGTCAACAGGTGGTCGGTCTCTCCTTCTTCATTGAGCGTCTGTTGTAAAAGCTCCGCCTGCTTTTCGAGCCCGAGCTGGCGGGCGTATGTGCGGACCGTGCCGTAACCAGCCATCTCGTAGTGCTCGACGTGCTGTGCCGCGGAGATCAGTCCGGCATCGAGGACGTCCGGCTCCGGTTTCTCCTTGATCAGGTCGCTGCCCTCTTCGATCAGTCCTTCCATCCCGACGCATTTCTTGCCGCGCGGGCTGACGCCCAGCTCCTTGCAGATCATCTCCAGACGCTTTGCGTGCTCGCCGGTCTGACGGAGGTGCGTCTTGAAGGCAGCTTTGAGCTCCGGGTGCTTCGTGGCCTTGATCATCTTTGGAAGCGCCTTCACGATCTGCTTCTCGGCGCTGTAGAGGTCCTTGAGCTCTTCGATATATAGATCCTTTAGTGTGTCTAGCTCCATGAGTCGCCCCTCTCGATTTGGTTGTTTTCAATGCGATTTTATGTGACCTATGAGGAGGCAAGTGCGGTGCCGCACAGTGTATTTTCGAACACTTGATTATCACGTGAGAATGTGCGCAATCGAACCCAGGCTTCGAGGTGATCGGGCCCTTCACACCTCTGTTATATTGCGTACATGAAAATCGAGTTCACCCCCCGCGCGTCCGAAGGCGTCGAGCGATTCATCCAGGTCTCGGTTCCCGCCGATGTGGTAAAGGATGCGGAGGACAAAGCGGCTCGACGGTACGCGTCGACTGTTCGCCTGCCCGGTTTCAGACCCGGCAAGGCTCCGACGACCGTCGTGCGCCAGAAATTCGGAGAGGCAATACGCCAGGAGGCTCTCGAGACGCTGGTCCGCGAAGCTTATCAGGAATTCGTGGAGAAAGAGAGCATCAAGGTGGCGGCGCAGCCCCACGTACACGATCTCAAGTTCGAGGAGGGCAAGCCGCTGACGTTCGAGCTCCACCTCGAGGTTCGGCCGACGGTCGAGCTTGCAAGAACGAACGGCTTCAGAATAGACCGGCCGATTGCCATGGTCAGCGACGAGCAGCTCAACCAGCAGCTCGAGCAGTTGCGGGATGAGAAGGCCATCTGGACACCCGTGAACGAGAAGCCAATCCCGGGTGATATGGTGAACGTCCAGCTTGCGACGTCGACTGGCAGCGAGAAGCCGGAAGGAAAGAGCTATCCGATAGTTCTCGGTGCCGGACAGGCCATTCCTGGAATCGAGGAGCTGATCATGACGGCAGCGCCCGGCGAAACCGTCGAGCGTCCGGTCAAATGGCCCGACGATTTCCCGGATGAGACACAGCGCGGGCAGACGAAGACAGTACGCATTACGCTCAACGAGGTAAAGCGCAAGTCGGCTCCAGCGCTCGACGACGCCTTCGCTCGCGAGGTTGGTGACTTCGACTCACTCGATGCGCTCAGAGCGGCTGTGCGGTCTGACATGCAGCGTCACGCAGAGCACGAGGTGGAGGCGGGCGTAAGGCAGCAGCTCATCGACCAGATTATTTCTGCAAACGCGTTCGACGTGCCGAAGAGCTGGGTGCAGCAGTTCGTCGAGAATTATGCGGAGGCATACCAGGTTCCCAAGGAGGAGCGGGAGCAATTTGCCGGAGAGTTCCGGTCCATGGCTGAGCGACAGATCAGGCGCGATCTGGTGATCGAGACCATCGCGGAGAGAGAAGGACTGACGGCGACGGAAAAGGATCTGGACGCGCGCATCTCGGAGCAAGCGGAGAAGCGCGGAGCCAATCCGGGACAGGTGTATGCTCAACTGGAGAAGAGCGGACGCCTCAAGGAAATGGAACGGAGCATCACAGAGGACAAGGTCTTCAAATGGTTGCTGGACAGAAATGACGTTTCGACTAATGCCTAACAAGGAAGAAGAAGAGCCAATGCCGACGATCTACACGCCCTACGTCATCGAGCGCTCGAGCCGTGGCGAGCGAACCTACGATGTATTCTCCCGGCTCCTCATGGACCGGATCATTTTCCTTGGCACGCCCATCAACGATGACGTGGCCAACATCATCATCGCGCAGCTGCTCTTTCTCGAGTCGGACAACCCCGAGCGCGATATTCACATCTACATCAACTCGCCCGGCGGCAGCGTCTCGGCTGGTCTGGCGATCTACGACACGATGCAGTTCCTCAAGTCGCCGGTGAACACCAACTGCATGGGTCTGGCGGCCAGCATGGGCGCGTTCCTCCTTGCGGCTGGACGTCCGGGCAAGCGGTCAGCGCTTCCCCACTCACGCATCATGATCCACCAGCCTTCTCAGGGCGGAGGCGGCGGAACAGCGTCGGACATCGAGATCCAGGCGAAGGAGATCCTCCATCTGAGATCGGAGATGAACAAGCTCATGGCCAAGCACACCGGCCAGCCCGTGGAGCGCATCGAGCGGGACACCGATCGCGACCGCTTCATGTCCGCTGACGAGGCCAAGGAGTACGGAATGATCGACAACGTCATCTCATATCGCGGAGAGATGGATGAAGCACTCAAGAAGAAGGCATGATTCGGGTCCTCTGTTACTTGTGAATTTCTTCACAAGTCATGCTCCCGGATTCATTGCTTGACCGTTTTCGGCGCGGCTGTTAGGTATCTTAAAGAAGGTTTCGGTGCCCGGGGTTGATACCGGCATCACTCGTTTCCCCGTCTATCTATGTCCCAAGAGAAACATCTTCGCTGCTCGTTCTGCGGAAAATCGAAAGATTCCGTCCGAAAGTTCATTTCCGGACCGTCCGTCTACATCTGCAACGAGTGCATCGCTCTCTGCAACGAAATTCTGGCGGAGGACGAAGAGCGCGAGGTAGCAGAGGCTATAACCCAGGTCCCTGCTCCCCAGGAAATCAAGGATGTTCTCGACCAGTACGTGATCGGACAGGAGCAGGCGAAGAAGGCGCTGGCCGTCTCGGTTTACAATCACTACAAGCGGATCAACTCCACGTCGCTCAAGGACGACGACGTCGAGCTCGACAAATCCAACATTCTGCTGATCGGACCGACTGGCGTCGGTAAGACGCTGCTGGCGCGCACGTTAGCCCGCATTCTCGACGTGCCTTTCACGATCGCGGACGCGACGACCCTCACCGAAGCCGGATACGTCGGCGAGGACGTCGAGAACATTCTCGTCCGCCTCCTCCAGGCCGGCGATTTCAACGTGGCCGAGTGCGAGCGCGGGATCGTATATATAGACGAAATCGACAAGATCGCGCGGAAGTCAGAGAACCCGAGCATAACGCGTGACGTGTCCGGAGAAGGCGTGCAGCAGGCGCTTCTCAAGATCATCGAGGGCACGGTCGCCTCGGTTCCGCCCCAGGGCGGCCGGAAGCACCCTCAGCAGGAGTACATCCAGCTCAATACCAAGGACATCCTCTTCATCTGCGGTGGTGCCTTCGATGGGCTCGAGAAGATCATCGAGGCCCGCACGGGACGCCGCCAGATCGGCTTCAACGGCACTGCGGCGCGTGACAAGAAGCTGGCGCAGACGAAGATGTTCAGCGAAGTCGAGCCGGACGATCTGCTCCGTTACGGATTGATCCCTGAGCTGGTGGGACGCCTGCCCGTCACTGTCGCGCTCGAAGGTCTCGACGAAGAGGCGCTGGTGCGCATCCTCAAGGAGCCGAAGAACGCGCTCACCAAGCAGTACGCGAAGCTCTTCGGCCTGGAAGACGTCAAGATCACTTTCGACGAGGCCGCCCTGGTTGCGATCGCCGGCAAGGCGCTCAAGCGCGGCACAGGTGCTCGCGGTCTACGCGCAATCCTCGAGGAAGTCCTGATGGAGGTGATGTTCGACCTTCCGGGCAGAGAGGACGTCGTCGAGGTGAAGGTTACGGAGTCGTGCATCACGAACGGCACGCAGCCGCTGCTCGAGATCTCGCCCGTGCGGAGAAAGAAGGAAGCGTAGACAAGTTTGACGCCAATTTTTGAACGCGACAACGAGAGCATCCCGACGTCGGACCGGATCCCGGTCCTTCCGCTTCGGGATGTTGTCATTTTCCCTTATGTAGTCATCCCGCTTCTCGTGGGGCGTCCGGCGTCGCTCGCAGCGATCGAGGCTGCGCTCGCCGAAGACAAAACCATTCTGCTCGTCTCGCAGCGGGATGGCGAGAAACAGGAACCGGCGGCGGCAGACCTTCACCGCACCGGCGTGATCGGCCGCGTGGTCCAGGTGTCGAGGCTTCCAACCGGCACGACGCGCGTCCTCGTGGAAGGAATCGCCCGCGCGCGGGTCACCCGCTACATCCCGGCCGGCAACGTTTTGCGCGCGGCTGCTCAGCCGCTTCCGTTCGAGGGAATCGGAACGCCGGACCCCGAGACCGAGGCGCTCAGCCGCCGTGTTCTCAATTCGTTCGAGGAGTACGTCGGGCTGCATCGCCGGATTCCTCCCGAAATTGTCACGATCATCCAGAGCACGGAGTCGGCAGAGAGGCAGGCGTTCGGCGTGGCTGCTCACGTCGCGGTTCGATTCGAGCTCCGTCAATCACTGCTCGAGGCAGACACACTGCGTCATCTGCTGGAGATGCTCGCCGAGCTTCTTTCGGGCGAAATCGAGCTGCTGCGTCTCGAGCGAAAAATCGATGACGACGTTCGCGGAGCGATGTTCCAGAATCAGCGCGAGTTCTATCTCCAGGAGCAGCTGCGGGTAATTCATCGCGAGCTCGGCGAAGAAGACGGCGACGATTTCGCGGAGCTCGATGCACAGGTCAGAAAAAAAGCTCTGCCTCCGGTTGTCGAGGAGCGGACGCTTCGGGAATTGCGGAAGCTCCGGCGGATGCCACCGATGTCGCCCGAGTTCACGGTCGCCCGAAATTTCGTCGACTGGATCGTCTCGATTCCTTGGACCGAGCGCACCGACGAGGTGCTCGACGTGGCGCACGCGAGAGCGATACTCGACGCCGATCACTATGGACTCGACGAGGTGAAGGACCGCATCCTCGACTTCATCGCCGTTCTCTCGCTGGTGGGGCGTCTGGATGGGCAGATCCTCTGTCTGGTCGGCCCGCCCGGCGTCGGCAAGACGTCGCTCGGCCGGTCCATTGCGCGCGCTCTCGGGCGCAAGTTCGTTCGGATGGCGCTGGGCGGAGTGCGAGATGAAGCGGAGATTCGCGGACACCGCCGCACCTACATCGGGTCGATGCCCGGACGGATCATCCAGGCAATGCGCCGCGCCGAAGTAGTGAATCCGGTGATCCTGCTCGATGAGGTCGACAAGCTCGGCCAGGATTTCCGCGGTGATCCAGCCGCCGCGCTGCTGGAGGTGCTCGACCCGGAGCAGAACACGACGTTCAACGACAATTATCTCGAAGTCGACTACGACCTGTCGCAGGTGCTCTTCATTACGACGGCGAATTCGCTCGCGGGGATCCCTGAGGCGCTTCGCGACCGGATGGAGATACTCCGCATCGCCGGCTATCTCGATCACGAGAAGCTTGCAATCGCCAGACAGTACCTGCTGCCGAGACAGATCGAGGCGAATGGACTGAAGAAAGACGAGGTCGTTCTCGAGCCCGACGTTCTGACGGCAATCATGCGCGGCTACACGCGCGAGGCGGGGGTTCGCGAGCTGGAGCGTCGCATCGCACGCGTTGCGAGAAAGCTCGCCCGAAAACAGGCGGAAGTCCTGGCCGAGGGAAAGACACACACAGTTCGCGTGGATGATCTGAAGGAGCTTCTCGGCACGCCCCCTTTCGATCCCGACGATACCTCTCTCGAGGACAAGGTCGGAGTGGCGTCTGGACTGGCCTACACCTCGGCGGGCGGCGAGGTGCTCGAGATCGAAGTCAGCGTGGTCAAGGGACGTGGGAAGCTGCAGCTCACCGGCACGCTCGGCGATGTGATGAAGGAATCGGCGAGCGCCGCGCTCTCCTACGCGCGCGGTCGAGCACGGGCGCTGGGAATCGAGTCGGAGTTCTATCGCACGAAGGACATCCACATCCACATGCCCGCCGGCGCCACGCCAAAGGATGGCCCTTCCGCGGGAATTGCGATCGCGACTGCCGTGATAAGCGCGCTGACCGGAGTGCCCGTGCGCGGTGACGTCGCCATGACTGGTGAGATCACGCTTCGAGGCCGGGTGCTGCCAATCGGCGGTCTCAAGGAAAAGTCAGTCGCAGCGCACCGGAACAAGGTGAGCGACGTCATAATTCCGCACGGCAACGCCAGGGACATCGAGGAGCTTCCGGAGGAAGTTCGGGCATCGGTCCGCTTTCACCCCGTGAAGACGATGGACGAGGTGCTGGCACTGGCTCTTCGCCCACAGGCGCAGCCGTCGTCCTCCTCGGGCGAAGCTCTCTACGATTCCGTAACGCACTAGGATGCCGCCGGATCCGGGTGCCGATCGCCTCGTCATCCGGAACGTGGAGTTCATCGGCGGAATGGCCGAGAAGCACGGGTGGCGTCCGGAATCGTCCCTTCCTGAAGTAGCGTTCGCCGGCCGCTCCAACGTCGGCAAGTCTTCTTTGTTGAACGCGCTTGTCCGGCGAAAGTCGTTCGCGCGGGTGAGCCGCACTCCGGGGCGGACTCGGGAGATAAACTTCTTCCGCGTCAACAACACGTTCGTTCTCGTCGATCTACCCGGCTACGGCTACGCCCGCATCTCCAAGACGAAGAAAGCGGAGTGGCGGCCGATGATCGAGAGCTACCTGAGGCGGACGACGCAGCTTCGGGGTATAGTCCTCCTGCTGGACATCAGGCGCGAACCAAGCGAAGATGATCGCGCTATGCTGGATTTTCTGGCGGAGCTGGCCGTGCCAACGATCATCGCTTTGACGAAGTCCGACAAGCTGAACAAGTCCGAGGCTCGCGCGAAAGTCGTGGACGTATCACGCAAGTTGGCCCTCGAGCCAGAACAGGTGATTCAGTTCAGCGCGCACTCGGGCGAGGGGCGCGTGGAGCTGCTCGAAGCTATTACGCAGATAGTGGAGAAAGCGTGATAACTGCAACGGGACACAACCGGCCGGCGGCTATGGCCGGGCCGGCACTGGGACGCGGGCTTCTTCTGGCCAGCATGATCGCGATAGCGGCTTGTGCCGGCGGGACCGCGACCACATCCGCGCAGCAGAGCGTGCTCGCTCCGATATCCGACGACACCATCGGCCGCGCGAACATTCCGGTCGGGTACGGGACGCTCCGCCAGGACGACATCGCGATCAGGATCGAGATGCAGGGATTGATCGTGAGAGCCATACCGCTCGATGAAAATCTCATCCGCTTGCTCACGCCCGACTCCTACCGCGCCCTCCGCGATCTCCAGGAGAGCAACAAGCAGTCAATCGCCGCCGTGACGAG
>DATARP010000062.1:0-6164 GCA_036264075.1 Gemmatimonadaceae bacterium | reverse complement strand
ACCTTGGTGGCCAGACCTTCATCAGCCCGTCGGCGAACATCAGACATACGGTTGGATATCCTGTCGGCGCGTGGTGGGGAAAGAGAGTCGTAGATGCCACCATAGATCCGACGACCGGTAAATCAACCGCAGTGTTCTGCGATCCGGGGGCGGCCGGCGGCGCACCTGTACTCTGCGCCAACGCTCCGTTGGTATTTCTCGGTAACACCACGCCGACGTCTGAAGGGGCGTTTACTTCGACGCTCAGCTTCTTCCAGAACTTCAGCCTCTACACGCTGGTCGACTTCAAGGGAGGCTACAAGAAGCTCGATGGAAACCGCCGCGTTCGCTGCCACCTCTTCATCGAGTGCCGAGAGAATTACTATCCGAAGGAGTTCTCGCCGGCGATCGTGGGGGCGGTAAGCAGCAGCAGCTACGTCAGCGATCTCATCAACGACGCGAGCTACACCAAGCTTCGCGAGATCTCGTTGAGCTACAACCTCCCGGCATCATTCGCGAGCCGGCTTGGCGCCGCCAGAGCGTCGGTCAGCATCGCCGGCCGCAATCTCCACACGTGGACCAACTACAAGGGTCTGGAGCCGGAAGCATCGTTCCAGGGCGGTACGCGCGGATTCGGACAGTGGGAGCAGGACGTAACCCCACAGCTCCGTTCATTCGTCGGAACTCTGCGCCTCAATTTCTAATGCGAAACCACACTCAAGAACGACCCACCGGAACCATGCGGAGACCATATATGAAGCTCACTCGCATCGCGAGGAAGATGACGCGAGCCACGATGACTACCGGTCAGTGGCTCACCGTCGTCGTGCTGTCTACACCAATGATTGCCTGCAACGTCCTGGATAAGGGACTGCAGGCCACGGCTCCAGACAAAATCGAAACGTCGGTGCTGGAGACGCCGGCGAATGCAGGACTCATCGTCACGAGCGCGATCGGAAACTTCGAGTGCGCGCTCAAGGCTTACATCGTCGATGGCGGCCTGATGAGCGGCGAGCTGATGGACGCGACGGCGACGGCGGCAGCGTGGCCGTTCGATCGGCGCGACACCGACCCCACCGCCGACCAGACGTATGCGACAGGCGCGTGTACCGGATATCCGCTCGGCATCTACACGCCGATCCAGGTAGCTCGGGGCACCGCGGACAGAGCGCTCGAGCTTCTGCAGAGCTGGACCGACGCAGAAGTTCCGAACAGGCAGGATCTCATCGCCAAAGCCGCTGCGTACGCGGGTTACTCGAGGATTCTGCTGGGCGAAGCCTTCTGCACGGCGGCTATCAGTCTCAGCAAGGAGATGACGTCAGCAGAGATTTTTGCATCTGCCGAAACGATGTTCAACACCGCGATCACGGCGGCGCAGGCGGCTGGGGATCAACAGATCCTCAACATGGCGTACGTCGGACGCGCTCGGGCGCGTCTCGATCAAGGCAACAAGGCGGGAGCGACGGCTGATGCCGCGTTGGTTCCAGCAGGCTTCGTAATCAATGCGACGTCCGAGAACGCTCCGACAATCCGCCAGAACCGTATCCAGGTCTACAACCAGGGCGGACTGGTATCAGTGGCGCCGAGCTATCGGAATCTCACCGTGGCGTCGGGCAGCGGGACGGTTCCCGATACTCGCGTCGCAGTAACGGACGCGGGAAAGAACGGCACCGACAACAGGACTCCGCTCTTCATACAGACCAAGTACCCCACCAGCGCCAGTCCAATTCCAATAGCGAGCTACAAGGAAGCGCAGTTGATCGTCGCCGAAGTGGCGCAAGGTCAGACGGCTGTGAACATCATCAACAACCTTCGCGCGGCGAACGGGCTTCCGGCTTTTTCCAGCACGGATCCGGTAGCGATTGCTGCCGAAGTCACGGAAGCGCGTCGCCGCGAGCTCTTCCTGGAAGGTCAGCATCTATACGACGTTCGCCGGCTGAACCTGCCCCTCGATCCAGCCGCTGGTATCCCTTACTCCACCGTCTATCTGAAGGGTGGAAACTACGGAACGGAGCGCTGCTTCCCGGTGCCTGATGTCGAGCGCCTGAACAATCCGAATTTCTAGCTTCGCAGCTCTCCAATAGAAAAGGCCGCCCGAGTGGGCGGCCTTTTTTTTTTCGGGTGGCATTCCTACGCGGGCGCAGTTTCCTTTTTTGGAAACAGCGACGGTCCCTTTTCCACTTTCCAACCGGTGGGATCGAGACGCTTCAGTCCTTCGAACTTTGTCTTATCCGGCGATCCAGGCGCGCCGAGCGATTTCCAGAGCTCCTCGGACTTCCCTGGCATGAATGGCCATAGATAGATCGCCTGCCGGGTCAGCTGCCTCATGAGAGTCGCGAGCGTGCTCTCGAGCTCGGCGCGGCTCGCCGGATCCTTTGCCAGCTTCCACGGCGCCTGCCGATCGACGTACTCATTTCCTCTCGCGACGGTCAGCCACACCGCCCTCAGCGCTTCGTGCAGCTGAAATCCGCGGGGACCGATCGACTCATGATAGGTCTCGAGATCCGCTTCGTCCGCATTGTCGATCTCGTTGCGGTCGCCCTTCGGGATGATTCCGCCGAAATAGCGCTCGACCATCGAGATCGCGCGGCTGGCGAGATTCCCAAATGCGTTCGCGAGGTCGGCGTTGTACCGCTCCTCGAATCTCTCCCAGGAAAAATTCCCATCTCCGTCGAACGGAACCTCGCGGAGGAGAAAGTATCGGAAAGCGTCCGGCCCGTAGCGTCCGATCGCGTCGCGCAGATCGAGATTGCTGCCCGCCGATTTGCTCACGCGCGTCCCGCCGACCAAGACGAAACCGTGTACCCAAATGCGCTTTGGAACCGCGATCCCAGCGGCCATCAGCATCGCGGGCCAGATCACGGCGTGAAAGCGGGTGATGTCCTTGCCGATCACATGGAGGTCGGCCGGCCAGAGCTGCTCGTAATCGGGATTGGGGAATCCCGTCGCCGTCAGGTAATTCGGCAACGCATCGAACCAGACGTAGAGCGTCTGCTCCTCTCCTCCGGATCCTTTGCGGGGGAAGGGAATGCCCCACGAGAAGCGGCTGCGGCTGGCGGATATGTCGTCGAGCCCCGACTCGAGCAGCGACAGAATTTCGTTGCGACGCGATTTCGGCTGGAGAAACTCCTCGGTGGAGACGAGCTCCTTGAGACGGTCCGTGTAGGCGCTGAGGCGGAAGAACCAGTTCTTCTCCTCTACCCACTCAAGCGTCCGCGTGGGGTGAAGAATGCACTTGCCGTCGACTATCTCGTTGTCCTGCTTGAACGACTCGCACCCGACGCAGTACCAGCCCGCGTACGCCTTCTCGTAGAAATCGTCGGGGGAGTTCTCGAAGATCTGCTCGATCAGCCTCTTCACGCCGGCTTTGTGAGCGGGATCAGTCGTCCGGATGAACTGGTCGTACGAAATCCCGAGGGATGCCCAGATCTCTTCCGTGCTGTCCGCGACCGCGTCCACCAATTCCTGGGGGGAGACTTTTCGCTCGGCGGCTGTCTGGGCGACCTTCTGGCCGTGCTCGTCCATCCCCACCAGGAAATGAACGTCGTCGCCGAGCAGTCGATGGTAGCGGGCTATGGCGTCGGCGCCGATCTTCTCGAAGGCGTGGCCCTGGTGCGGATCGGCGGTGGCATAGTCGATCGCGCAGGTGAGGAAGTACTTGGCCAATTACTGGCTTCCCGACTGATTGTCGTCGCCACGACCGCGACGGCCACCTCTCCTTCCGCGGCGACGCTTGTTGCCACCGTCGCTTTCACGGCCATTCAGTTTCGGAGGCTCCGAGACCACATTCGCGCGCGACACGAAGACCTGATGCTCCGCGGTGTACAACAGCTCCGATGAGATCTCGTCGGGCTGGATCGCTTCGGCGACGCTCTCTTCCTCTTCCGGCTCCGGCACCACGGCGGCTCCAACTCCCGACAATTGCTCGGTCTCCTGCTTGAACTCCGGCAGCGTGAGCGAGCGCATGTCGCCATCCACGCCCCGCAGCATGATCCGCTCGTGAAAGATGTCGATGCTGACGACCTTTTCCTCTCCGAGTGATGTCGCGACTACCTTGCCTTCCTTCGGGAAGCGCTTGCGGCTCTGGACGTAAAACTCGTGCTCGTAGCGGAGGCAGCACATCAGACGCCCACACGCCCCGGAGATCTGCGACGGGTTGAGCGACAAACGCTGATCCTTGGCGACGCCTAGATTGACGGGGCGGAGCTCCGGTAGCCACGATGCGGAGCAGTACTGCCGTCCGCAGCGGCCGATGCCGTCCAGTCTCTTCGCCTCGTCGCGCACGCCGATCTGCTTGAGCTCTATGCGGGTGCGGAAAAGCGAAGCAAGATCGCGCACGAGATTGCGGAAATCGACCCGCTTGTCGGCCGTGAAATAGAGCGTGAGCTTCTTCCTGTCCCACTGCCACTCCGCGTCGGACAGCTTCATGCCCAGTCCGTTGACGCGAACGCGCTCCATCGCCTTGCGGCGCGCGTCTTCGTTGAGCCGCTCGAGATCCTTCGACAATCCGCGATCCTTCTCGGAGGCGAGGCGCAGCGCCTTGCGCTCGGGCAGGGAAGTGCCGCATCCGTGCGAGCAACCGCCATTCCGCTTCTCGGCCAGCTCGCCAAGGGCGTGGACGTAGCCAAGGTCCTCTCCGCGATCGACATCGACGATCACCGCCGAGTTGAGCGGCGGCGGATCGGGATAATCCCAGAGAAAGAACTCCTTACGGTTCCCCTTGAAGGCGACTTCGACGAGATGCGCCACGATTTATTCGGTCCACGCGCCAAGGCGAAGGAACTTCTGCCGGCGACGCCTTACGAGCTTTTCCGGGCGCATCTTGCGCAGCTCTTCGATGTGTTTGCAGATCACTTCGCGCAGAGACTTTGCGGCAGCTTCGTGATCGGCGTGCGCTCCACCCCTCGGCTCGGGCACGACCTCGTCGATCACCTTGAGCTCGAGCAGCTCCGGCGCGGTGATCTTGAGCGCCGTCGCAGCCTTCTCGCGCATCTCGGGGCTCTTTGCGTCCTTCCAGAGAATGGCGGCGCAACCCTCCACTGAGATCACGGAGTAGACCGCGTTCTCCATCATCAGTACTCTGTCGGCGACGCCGAGCGCCAGCGCGCCACCAGATCCACCCTCGCCGATGACAGTGGCGATGATCGGAACCTGGAGCTGACTCATCTCGTAAAGGTTGCGCGCAATCGCCTCGGACTGCCCGCGCTCCTCAGCGCCGAGTCCGGCCCACGCGCCCTGCGTGTCGATGAAGGTGAGTACGGGAACGTGGAATTTCTCGGCGAGCTTCATCAGCCGGAGCGCCTTTCTGTACCCTTCCGGATGCGGCATGCCGAAGTTGCGCTTCAGCTGCTCTTTGGTGTCGCGCCCGCGCTGGTGCCCGATCACCATCACCGTGTCGTCGTCGAGACGAGCCCAGCCTCCGATGATCGCCGCGTCGTCTCGGAACGCGCGATCCCCGTGAAGCTCGATGAAATCGGTGAATGCCAGGCGGATGTAGTCGGCGGTGAATGGGCGCTTCGGGTTGCGCGCGACCTGGACTCTCTGGAACGGCGTGAGATTCCGGTAGACCTCCTCACGCAGGTCGGAGAGCTTTCGCTCGAGGGGCTCGATGGCTTCGGCAACGCTGAGCTGACTGTCGCCCGCCGTTTTCTTGATCTCGTCGATCTGCCGTTCCAGCTCGGCGATCGGCTTCTCGAACTCGAGTTGCGTTGCTGATGCCACTTTCTCAGCTCCCGCGTTGAAGCTTGACGGAAGACTCGCCCAGAATATTGCGAAGCGCACTCAGCGCCGCGCCATCTGCGGCCAACGTCAGCGATCGGGAGCGCAGCCGCGCCTTGACTCCGGTGCCGTCGCTCCAGCGGAACTCGAGCGGCGCCGACCCGGGGTAGGTCTCGGCTATGGCCCTCACGTCCGACATCACATCACCCGAGTATGCGCCTTTTGCCAGGTTGATCGCAACTGTCACCTGACCATTAGTACGCATCTCCGCCAGCTTCGTTGCCGATTCGACGATGAATGCCGGGTTGTCCCCGCCCTCATCTCGACGCGAGTAGGCGCCTTTCAACAGCATTGGAATGTCGGGACGGATCTGATCGTTGAGCGTCGCCCACTTCTCCGGAAAAATCAGAACTTCGGCGGATCCGGAGAAATCCTCGATGGTCAGTCGCGCGAACTCGGAGCCCGAC
>DATARP010000261.1:0-7429 GCA_036264075.1 Gemmatimonadaceae bacterium | reverse complement strand
GGCGAGAGCGACTATATGGTTTTTCATTTTCATAGTATGCGTCATTGATTGAGGTGGCTCGCCCTAAAAGTTGGCAAGGACCGAGAAAAAGAACTGCCTGCTCGGCGGGAACGGTGTCACGTCTTGCGCCTGCCGAATATTCTGGTTGCCGAAGTTCGAGACCTCTGGGTCGAGCCCAGTGTAGTTCGTCCAGGTCTTCACGTTACGACCGCTGAATTCCAGACGGACGTCCTGCGCCTGACCATGGAAAAGATTGTTGGCCAGGTTCTTTGGCAGACCGTACGACACCGTGATCTCGCGCAGCTTGACGAAGGTGCCGTTCTCGGCGTAAACAGGCTGACCGCCGCGGAAGGCCTTGAGTCTTGCATTGCCAACCGCTGTGTCCGCCAACAGTCCACCATCAAAATAGTTGTTGGTGAGGTTGATGACCTTGCCTCCCTTCCTCCAGTCCAAAAGGCTCGTAAACCGGACTGGCCCGAAGTCAAAATCATTTCCAAAGCCCATCTGGTAGTCCGGCTGGAAATCGCCGTAAGCGCCGTACTTCTTGCTGTTGCAACGACCACTCGCCGTGAGCGGAATGTTGCATCCGATCTGGACGTAGACTTGGGTTGGAGACTTCCCGTCTTCAATGCGTCCGCTTCCGTACACAGTCGAGAACGCTCCGCCCGTCAGGAACGCGGGGACTGCGAGCGCTGTGACCTTTCCACGGTTGCGCGAGAATGTCGTGTTCGATACCCAGTTCAAACGGTCAGATTGGAGCACGTTCAGATTCAACCCCACTTCAGTCCCGTTGTTCACCAGCGCGTTACCGGACTGGATGATCTTGGTGGCGTATCCCGTGGTCGGCGCGAGCGCAGCGCTCAGAATGAGGTCGGTGATTTTCTTCTGATACTGCGTCACCGACAGCTGGGCGCGCGAGTTGAGGAAGGCAAGGTCGAACCCGCCCTCCAGCTCCGTGGACGTCTCGGGATGGATCGACGGAAGTCCCAATATCAGGGATGGGCGTCCGCCGAGAACGTTGTCGTCGGTGCTTGTTACAAGTGCCGTGTACTTGAACCCATAAGGCGGGAGGTTACCCGCACGGCCATACGCGACACGCAGTTTCAGATTGTCGGCATGGGCGGGGAGGTAAGGCACGTTATACGACGCCGAGAACTTCGGATAGGCGTAGAACTTTCTGTCGTCGCCGTTGTTGCTGGACCGCTCAGCGTTGACACCCGCTGTAAGCAGAAGCTTCTCGCCGAGTGTCAGGAACTCCTCCTGGCCGAAATACGACAACGACTTGTCGATCTGCTGAAACTCGTTGTTGAAGGTTTGCAGGGCGGAGCTTACATCGGTGATGCCAGGCGGGAGACCGCGTCCGGTTGTCGTCGTGGTCTGCAGGTTCTGGCGACCCTGGCGAACTCCAACGGAGGTCGTGGCTGTGAATGCCGACGCGAAGAGCTTGTGAATCAGAGTTCCGTTCAGGTTCGCGGTAACGACATTTCCTTGAGAGTTCACCACCGTACCGGGCAAACCATCGTCCAGCGGCTCGAAGAACAGCTGCGGCGGTGAGTAGACCTTACTCTGGTCAGCGTACGCATCTACGCCACCGAGCAACGAAAAGGTCAAGCTCTGTTTCTGCGTTGCAAAGACATTCCAGTCGGCCGCCGCACTCCCCAGCAAACGATAGACATTTTCCGGCGTCCGGATCAAGGCAGCGTCCTGAAGCAGGTTAGACTGGACCGGCAGGTAAGGATTCGGCGAGTAAATACCCTGCGCGTTCGGATTGAAATCGAAGAACGAGGGCGTCGCGGAAATGATCGTATACGGAGCGACACCGTTGTTGTCGTTACCGCTGAGGCCGCGCTCGGTGAGTGTGTGGAGCAATTCGCTGTTCACGCGAAACGTGAGAGCGCTTCCAACGAGCTGAGTCAGGTTGGCGCGCAGCGACTGCTTGTTGTATTGCGTGTTGACTTGAATGCCGGCGTCGTGGCGCACGGTGCCCGCGACGAAATAGGTCGTGCCGCCCGTCGCAGTTCCACCGCGAACCGACATATCGGTATCGTACGACAGGTCTTTCCGACCATACAGCTCCTGCTCATAATCGTGGCATTTGACCGTCGCGGCGCCGAACCCAGTTGAATCGAACCCGGCGGCGTCGACTTCGGCCGCGGACCCAAAGCAGCGAGAGCCGAGCTTCTTGCTGATGCTCTGCGTTCCCAGTCTCTGGGTGAACGACACGACAGGCTTACCGGCGGTTCCACGCTTGGTGGTGATGACGATGACGCCGTTCGAGCCTCTCGATCCGTAGATCGCGCCGGCCGACGCGCCCTTCAGGACTTCGATGGTCTCGATGTCTTGTGGGTTGATGTCGGCGATACGGTTGACCTGCTGGTCCTGGTTGGACGAGAAGTTTCCACCCGCTGCGCCAGAAATGGCGTTAAGACCGTTCTGGATCGCGCTGTTGTTGACGACGATACCGTCGATCACGTAGAGCGGGCTCGAGTTCGCGTTGATCGACGTCACGCCGCGCAGCTGGATCTGAGTGCCGCCGCCAGGAGCGCCGGAGTTGGACGTGATCACAGCGCCCGGAACCTTGCCCTGAAGCGCCTGATCGAGCGCCTGCGCTGGTGCGCGGTTGAGCTTGTCACCGCTCACGACCGTGACGGCGTTGGCGATGTTGCGGCTCGACACGCTGGTGGCCTGGCCGGTGACGACCTGCGTCTCCAGCTGAAGGACGTCGCGGGCGAGGCTGACGTTGAGCTCGGTGGCGCCGGCCGGAACGTCAACGACCTTCTGCGCGTAGCCGATGCGGCGAATTCTGAGAGTTGCCGGAGCACCTGGCACAGAGACAGTGAACCGTCCCTGGTCATCAGTGTAGGCCCCGAGCGTGGTTCCAACGACATTCACGCTGGCAGCAACAATGGGCTCACCACTTCCTTCCACCGTGACGCGGCCACTGACGAGCCGAGTCTGTGCGAAGGCGTTGGCGCTGAAAAGCGCCAACGCTAGTAGTGAGAAAAGCGAAGACCGAAGTGTTTTCATGCCTCTCTCCTGCGTTGTAATGAGTGAGGCTTGCCGCAGAGTAGTAGGCAAGCCTGCGCAGCGCTTCTGGCTGGAATCCAGCAGCGCTGCGTAGTTCTATATGAGTCTTATCTACGGGTATGTCACAATGGTGTCAAGTCCGTGAATAGCATGTAAGCTCACGGACAGCGGCACCGATTGCGAAGCTATTTCGGAGTCTTTGTCCCGAAATCCACCACCGGTGGCGCCTCTGTTCCCGCCGCAGCCTCGAAGTAGGTGCGCGGCTTTGCTCCTGTCACCTTCGCGGTCAGCGCCTGCGGAAACGTCCTGATGTATGTGTTGTAGGTCTGAACGGCCTGATTGTAGTCGTTCCGCGACGTGGCGATGCGATTCTCGGTTCCCGTCAGCTCGTCCTGCAAGCGCAGAAACCCCTGATCCGCCTTCAGCTGCGGGTAAGCCTCGGAGATAGCCAGCAATCTTCCGAGCGCACCGGTGAGCTGACCGTTTGCCGTCGCCATCTGTCCGGGATCGCCTGTTTGAATCGCCCCGGCCAAACCAGCCCTGGCCTGCGCGACCTGGGTGAACACCGCGTCCTCGTGCTGCGCGTATCCCTTTACCGTGTTCACCAGATTGGGGACGAGATCGGCGCGCCGCTGAAGCTGCACTGAAATCTGCTGCTTGGCCTGCTGCGCATTCTCGTCGTACTGCTGGATCTGGTTGTATCCGCAACCGCCCACCGACAGCAGCAGCGGTGCAATGGCGAGTACCGTTCGACGATTCATTTTCTTCAATCCTCAGTTAGTGAACGGCCGCGGGGAGTGCGGCCGGACAACACCGTAATTTACCCTCGAAATTCGTCCAGATAAGCCACCAGCCTCTCCATCGCCGCGAGATACTCCTCGAGGATCACCGATGCATTTTCCCTCGGAAGTTTCTCAGTCCCGCGCGCGTGGCGAATCACCCTCAGAAATGCCTCGGGTGAAAAGCCGGCGCGCTCCGCTACACTCCGCGTCAGCGCCTCGTAATCCTGCGACGGCACCTGGCCGTGAAGCCTGACGATCCCGCGAAAAATCACCATCAGCGTGCTCAGACTCTTGTCCAGAACTTCCAGCTGCAGCGCCGTGTCGCCACCAGCGCCCATGATCGCCTGTCGCAGCTGCAGCAGCTTTCCCATCGTCTGGTGCTCCACCTGGAGCCGCAGGTCGGCGGGAGCGACGCGAATGCCGTCGACCGGCAGGGTTCCGAAAAGAACCTTGTGGCGCTCGAGGATATCCGCGTACTCCATGGGAAAGATGTCCGCCGATGACTTCCATTCCTTCGTGGTGAAGGTCATCGGGGGCGGATTGCCATCCTCGGCCCACGCCCTCGACACCGCGGAAACCGCGCGCAGCCGGTCCAGCGGGAGTCCGTCCACAATCACCAGCACGTTGTAGTCTGACTTCTTCGGCCGGTGCTCACCGGCAACCGCCGATCCGAAGAGGACCACCGACCGCAAGGCGTCTGCGTACGCGAGCTGAAGCTGTCTGACCAATTCATCTAGTTTCATATGCTCCAATCCTATTTAACGCAGGCGTGATCGCGCCTGTTTCGTTTTTCAGTCGCAACGCGCGCTACCAGCTGGAACCACCGCCTCCGCCACCGAAACCTCCGCCGCCGCCGAAGCCGCCTCCGAATCCTCCAAAGCCGCCCCCGCCGCCGCCCCAACCGCCGCGTCCACCGCCGAAGCCTCCGGTCGGGATTATGATCGGCAAGCATCCGCCACCACCGCATCCGCCGCGACCGCGCCGGCGCGCGCTACTCAGTATGAACAGCACCACGATGAAGATGATGAAGATCGCGAATGGAGGAATCCCACCGTCGCCACTCGCCGGATAATTGTCGGGACTTTGCACCGTGGGCGGCGGCGCGAGCGCGGTGTCGAGCGAAAAGTTGAACTCGTTCGCGAACCGCTGGGCCGTGCGGAGCGTCACAAGCTCCAGTCCGCTGCTATAGTCCTGTGCCTTGAACGCCGGCGTCGCCTCTCTGCAGATGTCGCCGGCGTCAGCGTCGGTTATGAAACCCTCGGCGCCGCGACCGGTCGCTATGAAGCAGTGGCCTCGCCCGTCCTTGCTCGTCTCCTTCGGCACGAGGAGGATCACTGCACCAGCGTTCCGCGTTGGGTCGCCTGGATTGCCGATCTTGCCCACCTTCCAATCGCGACCGATCTGGAGCGCTACTTCCTGGACGTCGCGTGTTCCGATGTCCGGCAGCGTCACGACGGTCATCTCACCGCGCGACTTCGCCCGCACATCCTCTGCGATGCGCTCCATGCGCTGCACGGCGTCGGGCTGGAGCACGTGCGCAAAATCGTTCACGAGTCCCGTCGGCGGCGGGATCTGGATACCCTGTGGGAGGAGGAAGAGCACCGCGGTCCGCAACACGGCAATCCCCTTCGCCGTGGACGGGAAACCCATCAGCAATACGTTCAGGATTTGCTCTCCCTTGATTTCATGGTTCGAGAGGAGGTCTATTTAGCAGATGAATCGCTTTCAAGTCAATCGCTTCGGCGCCTTCGCCATCGTCGCATTTTCACTCGCCTGCGCTCCAGCAAACAACAGTAAGCAAGGAGCCCAGGCGAGTGGCACTACGTCCACGGACACCACGCGTGTTTCATCCGCCGCCGCGGCAAAGGACTCCGATGGGGTGAAAGCCGACCTCGCGCGCATTCAAGGGAGCGCCACCGCACCCGTGTGGGTGATCGAAGTGAGCGACTTCCAGTGCCCGTACTGCAAGCAGTGGCACGACGAAACATACCAGGTTCTCCGCGACGAGTTCGTGCGCACCGGGAAGATTCGCCTGGCGTACATCAACTTCCCTCTCGCGCAGCACCAGTTCGCCTGGCCCGCCGCCGAATCCGCGATGTGCGCCGGAGCGCAGGGAAAATTCTGGGAAATGCACGACGCGCTCTTCAGCACTCAATCGAAGTGGGAAGCGCTGCCGTCGCCCGCCATGTTCTTCGACTCGCTTGCGCGCGCCCAGGGCGTGGATGCCCCGCGCTGGCGCCAGTGCATTCAATCGGGAAAGATGAAGGCGTGGATCCAGGCCGACCACGATCGCGCTCAGACGGCGGGCGCGGCGTCGACGCCCAGCTTCATCATCGGCGACAAGCTGCTGGTCGGCGCGCAGCCGATCACTGAGTTCCGTCGCGCGATCGACTCCGCGCTCGTAAAGGGCAAGAAGCCGACGCCCTGATCGCCCCCGGCAGCCGATCGTGAATCCGCTGCTCCGAATTCCCTACTCGCTCGCGGGAAACCTGGCGCACGCACTCGCTCGCGCAGTCCCCGCCGGAGAATCCAAGTTCCAGCGCGGATTGAGCGCTCGCCGCGGAATCGTCGAGAGGTACCAGCGCTGGTCGTCAGCTTCGCGAGATCAGGCACGGCTCCTCGCCTGGTTTCACGCGCCTTCGGTGGGCGAGGGCCTTCAGGCCCAGCCCGTCATCGAGCTCCTCCGCGCGCGGAGACCCGATGTCCAGATCGCATACACGTTCTTTTCTCCGAGCGCGCAGTCGTTGGCGCAGTCGCTGAAGGTGGACTTCGCCGACTACCTCCCGTTCGATACCTTCGCCGACTCCGACGCAATCGTAGCCGCGCTTCGGCCCAGTGCGCTCATCTTCAGCAAGCTGGACATTTGGCCGGCGCTCACGGAGCGCGCAGCCGCGGCGAGAGTCCCCGTCGGCGTAGTCAGCGCGACCCTCGCCGAATCCTCCGGGCGCCGCGGCCTCATCGCACGAGCATTTCTGGAAGATGCATATCTCGCCATCCAGCGCGTGGGCGCAATCGACAAGGAGGACGCCGAGCATTTCCGCCAGATGGGTGTACGGGCCGAGAGAATCCAGGTGACGGGCGATACCAGATACGACCAGGTATGGGAGCGCGCTCACCGTGCGCCCTCCGCGCTCGTTCAATCTTTGCGATCCTCCCGACCCACTCTCGTTGCCGGCTCGACGTGGCCCACTGACGAAGAGCATCTCTTCGACGCCTGGCGAAAAGTTCGCGACAAGATACCGGACGCCCGGCTCGTGATAGCGCCGCACGAATTGACTGCGACTCACCTCGCCTCAGTTGAGAGCTGGGCGCGCCATCGGAGCCTGCGCCTCGAGCGCTTGGGCGCGGCCAATGCATCGGAAGCCGACGTCGTCCTCGTAGATCGTTACGGAATTCTCGGCGACCTCTACGCGCTCGCCGACGTAGCGTACGTTGGGGGAGGATTTCACTCGGCGGGCCTGCACTCGGTGCTCGAGCCGGCGGCTTTCGGCGCGCCAGTTCTATTCGGCCCCCGCCACGACAAGAGTCGCGACGCCCGCCGGCTGATCGAGGCGGGCGGAGGCGCCGCAGTCACTGGAGTGGCGGACCTGTCACTCCGGTTGAACGATTGGCTGGGATCT